>JAQBYG010000019.1 GCA_027620445.1 bacterium | reverse complement strand
ATCCGAACCTGGACGTCACATCCTCAACCTGACATTTCCCAACGGAGATGTAGAGCTCTACGCCTTCACTTTTGGATAGTTCACTTGCGCTCTGCACGAAGCAGTGCTAAGCCGTTGTTTGTCAGTTGTTGCGAGGTTGTAGTAAATCCCTGTTCCGCAAATAGTTTTTGCAGTTGTTGTAGTTTATTATCTTTTTGCTCATGCACTTCTACCAGATAATTGTCGGCAGACTGCAGTTCTTGTTTGGCAGAACTGAGCACGCCGAGTTCTGCTCCTTCGATATCAAGTTTCACTAAGTCAAAGTGTTGTTTCTCAAATAGTGAGCGCAAGGAAATAGCTGGGACAGAACGGGCAGTTGTTTTTTGCGCACCATTCCATGCTCCGGGATGCAAGCTGGCCGAAGAGAACCACTGCTCAGCGGTACTGTCGTAGTGTAGTTTAACAACACCTGAGTGGTCTGCTACTGCAGCGTGTTTTGTTTCCACATCTCTTAGCTGATTCTCAAAGATATTTTTCTCGAGGAGGAAAGCGTTTTCAGCCAATGGCTCGAGTGCAATTACTTTTGCTTGTGGGTAGAGCTGCTTAAAGTATAGGGTTGAGAGGCCAATGTGTGCGCCACCATCCAAAATAACAGGACTCGGATTGGCGAGTTCTAGATAATAGATTTGCGTGGTGAAGATCTCCCGCTTGAGCTCATGAAACTCTTCTGAGTTCTCGTAGTACACGGTGTATTGACCAAGGCGAGAGTCTTGCATCTTATTTCGCGTTTCGTACAAAGTCTTGTGTTGATTGCCAGTCGTCCGGGCCTGATTTCGGGACAAGGATGAGCTGACCGGTGCTTGATTTGCTCGTTTTCAGCACATTTTCGGTGCTAAGAATGATAGTGCTTTTTGGATACAGCGTTGCCGCAAGAGCGTGTGGCGAGAACTGTACGACAACTTCTTTGGAGATATCAGTTGTGACGTTGCTTGTTATTGAAGTAAAGAATGCGGCCGCGTCATCGAACGCATTGAGTTTTAACAATTTGTCCAAGATTGCTTGTAAGACTTCAAACTGCCGTTTGCTGCGAGAGAAATCACCAGAGCTCGAGCCGTGGCGGGAGCGAACAAATGCCAGGGCGTCGCCTCCTTCCATTTTGTGTTTGCCAGCTGGAAAGTAAATCCGTTTATAGCGACACGGAAATTGTTTTTCTAGCTCAAAGCCAGAGTACTTTTGGCTAACCTCGGCCACTTCTTCGGCGGTCATGCCGCAGGTTTCGAGCTCCAAGCCAGAGACGGGATACCAGGGATCATCGAGTGTCTCAGATACGGAAACTTCGATGCCATCTAGTTTTTCACCAATAACTCGTTGCAAGCCAACAAAATCAATACCAATAAAGTAATCAATCGGCACTCCGGTCACTTGCGATGCCATTTGTTTGACGGTGGTAACTCCTGGTTGGGAGCCGAAATTTTTTGCAGTCATGCCGCGTGAGAACGCCTCATTGATTTTGTCGCTCTCTCCAGTGGTGGTTGTTACCCAGAGATCACGGGGAATAGAGATGAGCGCGACCTTTTTATTCTCAAAATCGATGTGCAACACTTGGATGACATCGGTCAAAAATCCACCCGAGTGACCCGGTCCACCATAGCCAAGCAGGAGTATGCCGAGGCTTTTGGTATCGGCAATATTAGCCGTGTGTGTTAAGTTGCGAACTTCGGGGGCGCTCCCGGAAATATTGCTGTCTTGCTCTAACGTGCTGTCCGGACTTACCTCAAGAGATACAAAAAATATTGTTCCCGCAATGCTCAAGATCAAGATGATTGGCAAGCTGATGAGCACAAGTTTTTGTTTGCACAGTAGTAGCAACCAAGCTTTCACCTGCTTATGGTACCATGCCAGATAGTTTTTCTATGCAAAGCAAACGAATACTTTTTACGCTATTTTTATTTGCTTGTGCTACTCTTTTTTCCTCTCAGTCGGTCTCTGCGGCTAACCAAGATCTTTCGATTCTCTGTCAGGATAATGGCACTTGCAAGCAACTTGGTACACAGAACATTCCGATATTTTCCGAGCAGAATATTGTGCCGGGACAATCATTTTCTCGCAAAGTTACAGTAAAAAATGACAATAAGCTGCATAGCTGTCAGCTACACCTGCGTTTAACAGAGACAGCCGGGGCGGTGGAAAACATGCTGGCAGATAAACTACTCGTGCAAGTTTTTCACAAAAGTACGCTCTTGCTTGGTACCCCAGCTACAGGACCAGCTTCATTGAGCATTGGGAAGCTGCAGATGGAGACGTTTGCGCGGTACTTTTGGACATTGCCGCCAAAAGCGAGCGAAGAATTTGATCTCACCATTACCTTTGATCCGCAAGCAGATAATCAGTACCAAGGCAAAGCTGCCCAAAGAGATATTGCCGTTGCTATCACATGTCTCCAGGATGATGAGCTATCTCCAATTTTGGAAACTGCTGTTGTTCTGCCAAACCCCAAAAAGAAGGAGGTGATTGAGATTCCTCTCGAAGGTTGTAAAGCTGAAATTTCTCAGGAAAAGCCTCAGTTGTCCGTTAGTAACATCGATGTCAAAAGAGGAGCTGTTTCGCTCTCCTGGACGCCAATTGCTGGCGCCCGTGAGTACTTGTTGGAATTTGGCACAGCAGAGAACTCGGAGCAATTTCGACACCGCGGCATCAGCGCTACTAGCTATACCGTTTTAGATCTAGACATGCGATATGACCTGTTCTTCCGCATCTTGGCGGTGGCAGATTGCGCGCGTGGGCAGTACTCCAATGTACTCCAGGTTCCGGGAAGTGAAGGAAAAAAAACTGAATTATCACCCGAGCCATTGGTTGCACAAGTGCTGGGATCTCAGGAGCGCGTTATTGAGCCAGTGAGTGCGCCAGTTGCAGTTTCACCTGGCTACACTTCTGAAGTGTTATTGGCGCCGCTTTTAGTTGTTGTAGTACTTCTTGTCTTGTGTTGGCTCATACTTCGTCGCAAAAAGTTTCCAAAACAGTAGTAATCTGTGGCATCGCATATTACTTGTTATATCAAAATAATATAAGACATCTTATATTATTTGTTATAGTATGAAATAGTTGACTTTATAATTGAAAAAAGCATACCCTATTACTTGCACAAAGTATAAATCAATTATTATAGATTGTGACAGCATCAATACATTACTAAATCAATCTTTAGTGCGTATTAGATAATAATTCTGTACACATTCAATAGTAATTGAATATGTAATAAGTAAGTTCTTACATCCTAGTTTGTGCTAATATATCAAAAATATATTAACCTAGAATAGTAAGAGCAAACAAAAAGGAGGGGAAACCCGAATGAATAATAAAAAAGTCCTGCTCGCCATTCTTGGCGTTGGAGCGGTTGCTGGTGGTGGCACATTAGCCACCAGAGCACTGTTTTCTGACGTAGAACAAAGTGGCTCCAATGTATTTACCGCTGGCACGCTCAACATGACCGTGGGCGGCGCTGATGGTACAGCCTTTGAAAGTTTTAACTTTACCAATCTTGGTGTAGATGGCCAAGTGAGTGGTGGTAAAACATGGACCATTGTCAACACTGGCAGTGTTCCTGGTAATCTCACCATCTCCATGAACAACCTTGTTAACAATGACAATGGCTGTAATGAGCCTGAGGCGATTGTTGACACCACTTGTGCCAATCCTGGTCCAGGAGAGGGAGAGCTTGGTGCAGCGACTACAACCACCATTCTGCTTGACAGAGGTGTAGGTGACGTACAGGTTGTCAGTAGTAATCTTGCTACCGCCAGTCAGGCGCTCTACGCCTCACAGTGGGTGACAAGTGCAGGTGTTGTCACGATTCCTGCGGGCGAAAGTGTCGACGTTACCATGACTTGGGCAACAAATCCCAACACATATGGAAATGAAATCCAGAGTGATGGTCTGACATTCCAGCTCCAGTATGATCTGGTGCAAGTAGTTCCATCTGTATAGATGAGACTCTAGCTTGTACATATGGGGGGAGGACTAACGTCCTCCCCCCGTTGGAAACGAAAACACAAGAATGTTGACAATACTCAAAGCAATTTGGAACTTTATTTTTTGGACGGTGCTTGTCAGTATCATTGTGTTTTCTGTACTGAACTCATTTTCTGCGCGACCAGACTCAAAACTACCCTTCCGCACCTTTATTGTTATTTCTGGTTCTATGGAACCAACTATCATGACCGGCGACCTCATTGCAGCACGAACCGATCGCGGTTTTGGCGTGAATACTGTTATCACCTATCAGGATCCAATGGGGCACATCGTCACCCATAGAATAATAAAGACTCAGCAGCAAGCCAATGGCTCGATAGAGTTTATTACCAAAGGTGACAACAACGAAGATCCGGATCAGTACACCACGCCACCTAAGAGAGTGCTCGGCACTTTCTGGTTTACTATTCCGAAACTTGGGTATGCATTAGTCTACGTCCGTTCATTCATGGGTATCACGATTATCGTGAGTTTATTTGCCGGTTGGTTTGTGAGTGATTTTGTGTGGCAGCAATTACAAAAGAAGGCAAAGCAAACTGCGGAAGGTTCGTGAGACTGATGTGCTCTTTTCTAAAATCAAACAAGCCGCTCGACTGCTTCTCGCAACCGCTGTGATACTTTTATTTAGCCAAGTTACCGACGCTGACCTGCTCGATAGAGAGGAAGTGACGGCTAACACGGTGCGAGCTACAACGCTCGACTTTAGCAACCGCGACACCGCCAACGAAACCGGCAAGTCACTGTTCTTCTCGGTACAGGGCTTGATTCCTACCGGATTCCAAGTCGAGTCAGTCCGCGTAAAAAATGAGGGTGAGATGGCTGTGTCGTATGTACTAGCCGCAACACAAACAGCCGGTGACGCAGCGTTTTGTAACGCCTTGCAACTACGCGTGTTGTCTGATTGGCAAACCGAGTACAGTGGTCCAGTCCTTGGCCTGAGTTTTGGAACAACAATGCTAGCGGCAGAAAAAAGCGACCTAGTATTTGTCCTGAGCCTCGATGATTCCAACGCCTCCTTGACCAACGATACCTGTGCATTCAATATAGTGGTAACGTCACAAGGAGTGGTCGATGGCGAGACCATACGATTTTCTGACGAAGAGATACTGCAGAATCAAGTAACGGCGGGAACATGGAGCATCGGAGGTTAAATATGAAAGAACACAAGGTCATCCAGAGCATTTTTGTGATTTCGTTTACCCTGGCGATTGCCGGCTACACCCTTACTCAGAGCTTATTTCGTGACTCCGAAACTTCTGATACCGGCCAGTTTGTGGTTGGTACACTCGATATGGATTTGACCGCAGAGAATGGCACGGCTGCTGAGAGCATCACCGTCACCAACTTTGGTGAGCCAGGGTCGCTAACAGGGGGAAAGACCTGGAAAATTACTAATGTTGGCACGCTGCCTGGAGAACTCTCGATGAGTGTCGTGAATTTGGTCAATAACGAAAACGGTTGTAACGAGCCAGAAGCACTAGTTGACGGCACCTGTGAAAATCCCGGGACAGGACAAGGAGAGCTTGGCGCGGTTATCACGGCCAAGGTGTTTCTTGATGATGGTGTACACCCAGATCCGGTAGTTATCAGTACGTTGGCACCAGGCACAGAAGGAAATTTTGCATTGCAGTGGCTGACCAATGCTGGTGTGGTTGCTTTACCTGCTGGAGATAGCGTAGAAATTGAGCTCACTTGGTCGAGCGATGTCAATTCTTTTCAAAATGAGATTCAATCGGACAGCGTGATTTTTGATGCAGTATTTGACCTTGAGCAAGTGGCAATCTAGTGCGAAGGTCCTATGCGTAGCAGAAGAAAGCAAAAAAGCACATTTGCAAAGGCGCTCTTTACAGTGGTTTGGCTGATTTTGGGCGTCGGCATGTTGCTCATTGTATTTCGATTGGTGCTCAAATCGGGATTTACCCCTCCGCTTGCCTCGTACGTCGTGCAATCGGGTTCGATGGAGCCAAGCATTATGACGGGTGACATTATTCTTATTCGACCAGAGAGTCAGTACGAGGAAAACGATGTTGTGACGTTTCGGGATCAAAAAAAGCGTGTCGTCACTCACCGTATTTCAGAAATACAGAAACAGGGTGATAAAACACTCTTTTTGACCAAAGGTGATGCCAACCGCTCAGTAGATATCGAGTTTGTGCCGCTCGAAAACGTGGTGGGCAAGGTGCAGTTTGTCGTGCCGAAGCTGGGTTTTTTGGTTAGTTTTGCCAAGAGTACCCTTGGCATTATTTTGCTTGTAGTTGTTCCTGCGACGATTGTGATATCCGATGAGCTCAATGGACTGCGTTCAAGTTTGAGTAAGAAACGCTTGTAGTTTTTCTCTGATGCCACTTGCAACTTCATTCGCTTCTTGAGGAATAGGCAGTCGGTCGAGTACCCAGTTCACTTCGTCTGCTGAGAGCTCATAGCTTGCGGTTTCCTGCGGTACGTTTGCAAATTTTTGTTGAAGAAGCACTGGTGATGACTCATTTGCTTGAATCAACTTTTTAACAGCCTGTGATTCGTTGTTCGTGAGGGTGACTAGACCACGTTGCATGGAGGTAGTGTAGCAAACTATTTTGGGAGTATACTACCTGAGTATATGCAAGCAAAAGTCGCCATAGTCACGGGCGCTGCTCTTGGTTACAAATCCGCAGGAAAATCAATTGGTGGCGCAATCGCTCTCGACCTTGCCAAAGAAGGCTATAGAGTTGTCGTGGTCGATCTTGGCGAGATGGGACAGGCGACGGCGGATCAAATCAGAGAGCGTGGCGGAGAAGCAGTGTTTCTTCAGCTCGATGTCACCAAAACAGCAGATGTCAAACAAATTGTTGCCACAGCGGAATCAAAGTTTGGTGGGCTGCACTGCCTCGTCAATTGTGTTGCGCGCTACAGTCCCGGGATGGCAAAAAATATCGCCGAGGTCTCAGAGGAAGAGTGGCAAGAGACGCTTAACGTCAATCTCAATGGTTACTTTATGATGGCTAAGTATGCTGTTCCACTGATGCAAAAGTCGGGAGGTGGTGCCATTGTGAATATTTCCTCGATAGAAACATACACTGTCCTGCCCAACTTTGCGGTGTACTCTGTTTCTAAAGCTGCGATTGACGCGCTCACTCGCTCACTGGCAATCGATTTTGCGCCGCAGATTCGAACCAACTCAGTCGTGCCCGGTTTTGTGAAGATTGCCAACTCAGAAAATAATCGCACGCCGGAAGAGCTAGAGAAATGGTATGCCGATATTGCCAAGCAGTACCCGATGCAGCGTGTTTGTGAAGTCGAAGAAATTGCGAGTGTTGTTGCGTTTCTCGCAAGCGACAAAGCTTCGTATATCAATGGCCAATCAATCGTGGTGGATGGGGGTAAAATGATCGCGGATTTGCACGAGTTTTAAAAAGGAGGGCGAGGCGTGAACCTAGCTTTTTTCTCCAAAATCAGGTATCTTTTTGTCTCGTTAGTAGTAGCTACTTTTTTGAAAGTTCTTATGTTATCTCGCCTCTCTTTTTTCGGATCGATCGCAGCCATCGCCCTTTTTGTCAGTGGTTGTTCACTCTTGCCTGCCAAAGATACTCCAGCAGAAGCGCCCAGCGAGTCGGCCATGACAGAGAAGACATTCACACTCGAAGAAGTCGCCAAGCACGCTACGCCAGAAGATTGTTATCTTGCTATCGAAGGTAAGGTATACGATGTGACCGCATTCATTGCAGGTGAGAAGCACCTGGGCGGCGAGGCAATCGTCTTCGGTTGTGGCAAAGATGCAACCGCGATGTTTAATGAGCGCCAGAGTGATGGCAAACCGCACTCAGATCAAGCCCGCTCCTTTTTGCCAAACTTCTATATCGGTGAGTTAGCTCAATAAATTTTGATCGTTTTTGATCTTATTTGACGACTTGCTACTTTCGGGTTTTGTTTTGTACAGTACAACATATGTACCAAACAATACACGAAGCTATAGCGGTTGTTGGTGTGTATAACCACGCTTGTTTTACCCCGAAGAAATTTTTGTGGAAAGATCGGGTTTATCAGGTAGCAGACATTACCAGTGTGACAGATGTCCGAGATGGTGAGGTGCGAGAACGACGGTACTCCTGTGTTGCAGAGAGCAATCTGTATCGATTGGTTTTTAATCGGGGCGAAGAGACTTGGCTGCTCGAGGAGGTGTGGTGTGAGTAGCCAACCAGATATGTATTTGCACATTGATATCAACTCATACTTTGCGACGCTGCTGCAGCAAGAGACTCCAGCACTGCGTGGCAAGCCTCTGGCTGTAGTAAAAGATATCGGGCGCACCTGTGTGATTGCTGCTTCCAAGGAAGCAAAGGCGTTGGGCGTGCGTACCGGAAGCTTATTGCCTATAGTCAAAAAGACCGTGCCACAAATAGTGGTAGTGCCAGCAGACTTTGCTCTCTGCTGGTCGGCCACCAGCAAGCTGAAAACCTTGTTTGAGTCACTTAGTCCAAACTCTGAGCTGTTTTCGCTGGATGAATCATTTATACACTTTACGCCGCTTAACAGATTGTATGAATCGCCGTTAGCATTTGCACAAAAAATACGCAGCGACATATTTACCGTACTGGGCGAGTGGGTGACGTGCAACATTGGAATTGCGCGAACACGTTTTTTGGCAAAGTTGGCCAGCGAGACGGCATCACCAGATAGCATTACCGAAGTGTCTACCCAGCAGGAGGCGGTGTTATTGGCGAGCGCGATGTGTTCTGATGCCTGTGGTATTGGGCACCGTTTGGAAAAAAAGCTGGCGGCTTTGGGGGTACACCATCCGTATCAGATAAACTTTGTCCCACAGGTAGATCTAGAGCGCGCGGTTGGTCTTTTTTGGACGCATCAATTACGACTTATGGCGCAGGGCAACGAGCCATTGTTTTTACGCAGGCTTTCACAACCTGCTCAGCCGATGAAGAGTGTCGGGCGCTCTATTACTGGGTGGCGATTGTGCAGTAGCGAGGCGATGATCAAGCGCACGCTCTACAATCTTGTGGCCGAGGTGGCGCACAAGATTCGTCGCATGCACTTGGCTGGTCGGCAGGTAAGTCTGTATGTATCTGGCGGAGATCAACAGTGGAGCAATTTTATTACTTTGCCACACCACGTTTGGCATACCAAAGAATTATTTTATTGGATATATGAATATTTGTATCAAAAGTGGGAAGAGCGATTTCCTGTTATTAGGTTAGCAGTGCGCCTGAGTTTGCTTGAGTCTTGGGGTGAGATTCCGCACTCGCTTCTGCCAGCCTGGCAAAAAGATGAGGCTGTAGCAACAGCTTGCGATGCGATTTCCGCGCGCTACGGTTTGTTTGCGGTTACCGCTGGTATACTGGCACGTGGACACAAAATTCGCCCAGAAGTCACGGGTTTCTTGGGTGACAAACAGTACCAATTTTTATAAAAGGGTATATGCCAGATAAATTTGCAGCAACTTGGGTTTCGCATAGTTCGATCGGCGACTTTATCACTTGCCCGCGGTCGTATTTTCTCAAAAATCTATACCGCAGTCCGCAATCGGGCAATAAGATGCAAATTATGTCCCCTTCGCTTGCGTTAGGACAGGTTGTACATCAGGTGTTAGAGAGACTTTCAGTTTTGCCCGTGCAGGAGCGCCTCACGTCAACACTGCTCAATCAGTACGAAGAGGCCTGGAAGAGTGTGTCGGGAGAGCGTGGCGGCTTTCGCAGTACCCAAGATGAAGAACGATACAAAGAACGCGGTCGAAAAATGCTCCAGCGGGTGCAACAGCATCCCGGACCGCTCAAGGAAAAAGCGGTTAAGTTGCAAGCAGACTTGCCCTACTACTGGCTCTCGGAAGATGATGAAATAATTTTGTGTGGCAAAATTGATTGGTTGCAGTATTTACCAGAGCAAGATGCGGTTTCGATCCTCGATTTCAAAACGGGCAAACACAAAGAAAAAGCAGATTCACTCCAACTGCCCATTTACTTGTTATTGACTACATACACACAAAAGCGCGCGGTGACGGGGGCAAGTTATTGGTACTTGGAGTCGGAAGATGAGCCAGAAGCGCAGCTTTTGCCAGATATAGATGCAGCGCACGAGCAGGTATTTACGATAGCAAAAAAGATTAAGGTGGCACGGAAGCTCGAACGGTTTGTTTGCCCTCAGGGTAAGCAAGGCTGTCGCGCATGCCAGCCGTTTGAGCAAATCTTGCTGGGCAAGGCACACTATGTCGGTGTGGGTGGTTACAAACAGGACATATTTACTTTGTCAGAGGGGGAAAAAGTCAGCAGAGAGAGCATGGTACTATAACAAACAAAAATTATTTACAGAAAGGCTGTGTCTATGAAAGGTTTTCTCACATTCATCCGTGAACAAGGCGTGGTTGGTCTCGCCGTTGGTTTTATTTTGGGAGGCGCTGTCTCGAAAGTAGTAGCTTCACTCGTGTCCGATATTATTAATCCGATTATTAGTATTGCACTTGGGGCAACTGGTGATCTTGCAACCGCGGCGCTCGTGATTGGTCCTATCGAAATTATGTGGGGAAGTTTTCTCTCGGTCTTGATTGACTTCATAGTCATTGCCATGGTTGTGTACTTTGGTGTGCGCGGTCTTGGTCTCGATAAGCTCGACAAGAAGAAATAACCGCTCGTCAAACACTTTCGCATATGAGATCATGTCTCATGTGAAGCGTTTTATTGCCGTTTTTATCATCTTTTTACTTGGCTTAGTTCTAGGTGGAGTTGCCATACAACAAAACTTGTTGGCTCGCCTCTTGCCAGAAAAGGCAGTTGTTGTCGATCAGCGCATGGCTTTCGTTGACGAGGTTTATGAGTTGATCAAAAAAGAGCACTGGGAGTTATTGTTTGACGAACAGCTAGCGATGTTATTCCAAAAAGCGATTGAGAAGGTAGTAAATGAAAAAGTCGAGTTAGAGAGTACGGATTTGACTGGAGTTAAAACAGCTTTACAGAGTGTCTTGCACAAGCAAGAGAGTGATGAAAAAAAAGATGCCGTAGTGGCAGAGGTAGTCAACATTGTGTTGGTAAATCTGCAGCCCTTTGGTCGCAGTCGCTTGCTCAGCCAGGCAGATTCACAAGCCATTCTGAACTCGGTAACGAGTCGCAATCCCGATGCCAACTACTTTGAGACACTTGGTGTTGAGGCATCGGCATCTTCAGGTGTTATTGCCCAGCGTTTTAAGCAAAAAAAACAGGAAGTGGCGAAATCTCAGAAGACATCAGAGGAGAAGAAGCAAGCTCAGAAAGAACTGGAGCGTGCCTACCAAGCACTCGACTCAGACGCAGAGCGGCTACGGTATGCACAAACTGGTGTGGAGTCATCTCTTTTTACCCAGAATCTGACAACAGACATTTATTACCTTCGCTTGAACTCGTTTGCGCCCACGACCTATGAAGACATTGCATTTGCGCTCAAGGCGACTCCACCGCAAGCTAAGCAAACCAGTCTGATTATTGATCTGCGTGGGAATCCCGGCGGTTACATAGATGGCTTGCCGAATGTGCTCGGCGCATTTTATGGTCCTGGAACGAAGGCGTATCAGCTGCTGAAGCAGGGACAAAAAACAGATCTCGAGACGAGAACAGACAAGCTTGCCGGATTGGCTCAGTTTAAAAAAGTGGTGATTCTTATTGATCAAGTGTCCGGCTCTTCTGCGGAGGCGATGGCTGCTTCGCTCAAAAAGTACAACGTTGGGGTGTTGGTTGGGGTGCCCACGCGTGGTTGGGGTACGATGGAGCGGTTGTTCTCAGTTTCCCACCAATTCCAATCTGGACAAACATTTTCGGTCTTGCTCGTGCAGCATCTCACCCTGCGAGAAGACGGTATTCCGATCGAGGGTAGTGGGGTGACGCCAGATGTGAATATTACTGAGCCGGGTTGGCAACAAGAATTGCTTAAGTACTTCAACTCTCCATCACTTGTGGCCGCAGTAGGGAAGATGGTACAACGGTAGGATGCAAAAACGCACCATACTTACCACGCTTCGTCATTTTCTAGTTGGTTTCAGCATGGGCTCGGCAGATTTAGTGCCGGGTGTCTCTGGTGGCACGATTGCGTTCGTCAGCGGTATCTATGAGCAGTTGTTGGCAGCAATCGCGACAATTACTGGTCCAGTGCTTCGGTTGGTGCTGCGTGGGAAGCTGGTCCAGGCATACAAGCAAACGCCACTCAAGTTTGTTTTGCCTCTTGGCATTGGCATGATGACTGCAATTTTCAGTCTGAGTCACTTGATTGAGTACTTGCTCCACGACCATCCGGTGCCAACGTGGTCATTATTTTTTGGGCTAGTACTTGCATCGATACTCTTAGTTGGTCGCACAGTGAAGGGGTGGACGTGGCGTGAACTGCTCGCTATTTCGCTCGGTACCGTTGTCACCTTCTGGGTAGTTGGCGCCGTGCCAGTCGAAACTCCAGAAACTCCACTCGCCTTTTTCTTTAGTGGGGTGGTTGCGATTAGCGCAATGATTTTGCCTGGCATTTCTGGCTCTTTCATTTTGGTGTTACTTGGTAAGTACGCACAAGTTTTGGAAGCTGTGTCAAACAGAGAGTTTTTGACGCTGATCTATGTTGCTCTTGGTTGCGCAGTAGGAATTGGTCTTTTTTCTCGGTTGCTCAAGTATCTACTCAACACCCACCACTCTGTCACACTTGGAGTGCTGCTTGGCGTTCTGATTGGTTCTCTGCGCAAAGTCTGGCCGTGGAAGTTTGAGGATGGTGCGAATTTTTTTCCAGAACTAGACGGGGCATTTCTCTTTGCAATCGTTTGTGCTGTGGCTGGCGCAGTACTCGTGCTTGGGATTAGTCAGCTTGAGCATGGTAAACGGTCGATCGTTACTGAGTAAGCTTTTCCAATTCGGTGTTGAGTGCCATGACATCTACTCCACTGGCTGCAAGTTTAAATCCGATCAGCACTAGGGAGTTCATCTCTCGCTTTGTTTCTGGTGGGCAAGTAGAAAAGGTTGTCCTAGCGCCAACGGTATTGAGTATTTTCATCTCACCACTTGGCAAAGCAATAATACCCTTGATGCGAAAAATGCTATTAGGCCGTTTCTCTATCCAACTCCGCACTTGGGCTTCTGAAATTTTTCCAGAAAAGGACAGCGCTATCGACTCCAACCCATCTTGAGTCAGATGATGCGAGTGGTCATGTGGGGTTGCGAGCAAGGCGTCAAGCTCCGTGGTAGCTACTCCAAACACTAGGTTGGGATCGAGTGTTCCGTTTGGTGCTTCTATGATTGGACTGGTGGCATTGAGCTCACGAACATAGCCGACAACTCGGCGCTTTTGTTCGAGGTCGACTTGCTCCACTTTATTGAAGACTATTAAATCGGTGAACTTTGTTTGATTCCTCGCAGTTGTACTAAGGTCCTTGTAGCCAGAAAAGTTAATCACATCGATTATAGAAATTACGCCGTCACGCTCAAGTTTAGGGTGTCCGTCAATCATGAGTGCGATAGCCGCCGGGTCGGCTGCGCCAGATGCTTCAATAATTATTCTGTCTGGAGAGAACTGCCCTATCACCTCGTTAATGGAAGTAATGAACGGGCCAACTAACGTGCAGCAGATGCAACCATTCACAAGCTCTCGCGACGTAATATGTTTGCCACGCATAATTTCGGCATCGATATTCTCAGCGCCTATCTCGTTTTTGATGTACACCACTTGCGTTCCAGCTTGTTGTAACTGTTCGATGATGTTGGCAATAATTGTTGTTTTGCCAGAACCGAGGAAACCTGTAAACACAGTTGTAGGAATGCGGGGTAATTGCATAACACGCATCCTACACGGGTAGAGAAAGTTGGGCAAATCGGGTATGCCCTGCTTGGTCTCGGGAGAGCGCAACCTGCCAACCAAGTTTGCTGTATGGTTCAAAGTTTTTCAGCGAATGCGTGTGGTCTAGTTCTAAGAAGATCTGTGCATTTTCCGCAAGTACTGCCGGGGCTGTATCAAGCAAGCGAGCAATGAGTGCAAAACCATCCAGTCCTCCATCGAGCGCCAGCAGTGGTTCGTGATCTTTTACACCCTCATCGAGGGTGGCAATCCGTGAGGAAGGAATGTACGGCAAGTTGGCGACGATGATGTCGAAGGTTTGTGATTGGATATTTGTGAGTAGATTGCTTTTGACAAAAGTAACTGGCGCAGCAGTCCCGAGTAATTGCTCGCAATTTTTTTGTGCCAATGTCAGTGCCGATTGGCTAATATCTGCTGCAACAAATTGTAATTGCGACCACTTTGCTTCAAGCTGCTTTGCCAGAGCAATGGTAATGGCACCACTGCCGGTGCCAACTTCTAAAACTCTCAGCTTCACCGAGTTACTTGCTAGCTTTTCGCTTATTGCCTTCATTATTGATGCAACTAACTCTTCCGTTTCAATTCTGGGGATGAGCACAGAATCGTTTACGTCCAAAACAAAATCGTAAAACTCTGCTTTGCCGGTGAGGTACTCGACTGGAGCAGTGCTAGTTGTTTTTTGTAGCGGATCGGCAGAGAAGCGAGCAAGATGTGTTTGCTCACGGGGAGAAAAGATGCGCTGAGGTTGTTGTATCATACGGTTATAGTATACGTCGCAAAATCATGTCTTGTTTTTTTGCCCAAGATACTGCAAGATAGGCCACACTCGTACTTTGAAAGGAACTATGCCAGCAAAGCCAACTAAGAAAAAAACTGCACCAGCAACAAAGAAGGTGGTTTCAAAAAAAACAACCCCTGTTATGGCAGCACCAGCGGCAGTGGTTTCTCCACTTTCTCTCGATGCGTTCTTAAATTACGTGCAAAATAATTTTGTTATTTTATTTGTACTCATTCTTATTTTCATCGGCGGTTTCTTTTTTGGTTCGCTCTGGACAGAAAATAAAATTGCCAAAAGTGGTCGTGTAGGAACTGCCGCTGCACCCAATCCTGGTTTGGCTGCACCAACTGCGCCAAGTGGTCCTACTGCAGAGCAACTAAAGACGCTGGCTGAGATTACCGAGGCCGATCATGTTATTGGAAACCCAAAAAAGGCCAAAGCAATTTTGATCGAGTACTCAGATTTCAACTGTAGTTTTTGTAAAAAATTTCATCCCACCATGGAGGCCGTAGTCAAAAAGTATGGCGATGATGTTGCTTGGGTATACCGTCACCACCCAATTTTAGGATCGCAAGCGGAGGCGGAGGCAGCAGAGTGTGCAGCCAAGCTTGGTGGTGAGGAAGCATTTTGGGGATTCGCGAATGGATACTTTACTACTATCGCAGGAACTCCTGATGCAGGAGCTCGACCAGCGATGCTTAAGCTTGCAGAATCTCTTGGGGTGTCGCAATCCCAGATGACAGCCTGTCTGGATTCTGGTGAGACA
>JAQBYG010000018.1 GCA_027620445.1 bacterium | reverse complement strand
GAATGTAAAAGGTTTTTTTTGCGTTGCATGCTAATACTTCTTTACTATGATCTACCGCAAATAAAACCTTTGACTCAGGAACTTCGCCTTTCCAAACTTGCCACCACCTTTTATTTGGCAATGAAAATACATGACTCTCAGCACCAGAGCCCACATGATCGAAGCCCTCTCGTCTCAACAAGCCTCTTGCTTGCCTGCTGCCTAGATTCGATATGTTTGTGGCAACGCGTTGAATATACTCTGAAGGAAGAATGGGCATAAAATTATTTACGATCCCAAATCAAGTATGCTGACCTTTAACCCTATTTTCCGTATTAATAACAACACCGTCAACATCAAAAATAAAACCTTTGATCATGGATTGATTATAGCATAGGAAGGAAAATTTGCAGGGACTGGTGGAGGATGTTGGAACCTATCTTCTGCGTTCAAACTCTGGTGCAGCAGTCAAAAACCTCGCAGGATCATCTGGTAACTGAATTTTGTCCAACTCTAAAGTTGATAATTACTGGAACGTGTTTTGGATCGTAAACTTTACTCATAACTCCATCTCCATAAGCCACTCGATCATAACTTCACCAAAGCTTTCTTCGGTCTCTTGTTTAATCTTTTTAAAACCTTGCCGCTCATAGTACTCAATACCTTGTTGGTTGTTTACATCAACATACGCTCTGACCTTTTTTGCATCTGGATAACGATCTTCAACCATAACAAATAACTTCGAGCCTATACCTTTTCCTTGATGCTCTGGCAGCACATAGAACCTAAAAAGGTCTACTGCTTCCTCTTCTCTGGTGCCACTTGTAGCAATACCAACCACTTCCTCACTATCTACAGCGATAGGAAAGTAAAACTTTTCGTTGTTGATCTGCTTGGACAAAAACTCAGTGCTATGCCACCTTGCTTTGACTTGCTCAATAGTTTCTGGTTTTAGGTTTGAGTAGGTAGACAGCCAAGTTGTTGAAAGGACATGTTGAATGCCTTCGACGTCGTCAATTGTGGCTAGTCTGTATTGAATCATTTCTAGAGTATATACAACTAAGGTTCAAGTCCTCGTTGCAGGGACTAGTAGAGGATGTGGGAACCTATTTCTCTAGTTCCTCAAGAATGCGCACAAATTTAACATTCACCTCATGAGTTCGTGGAGACAGACGTACGTATTGACCTCTCAAGCCTTTAAAGTCATCACCGCTAACAACATTGGCGTTTTTCTTATTTATCGCTTGTATAAATGCCGTAACGTTTTTAAACTTTTCAGTAACTTTAACCAATAGATAGTTTGAGTCAGATTTCTCAAAGGTGTATCCCAGCCTATCTAACTCCACTTCTAAATATCTACGTTCTTTTTGAGCATACTCCCTGGTGGCTACTAAAAAGGGCATGTCTTCTAACGCTACTTCAGCAAATTTCTGGGCAAAAACATTAACACTAAAGGGAGTCTGCCTTCTTCTCATAGCGTATATCAAATCCTTATGCGCTGTGACGAAACCAACTCTTAAACCTGCTAATCCGAAACCTTTAGAAAATGATCTAATCACCACAATATTGTTGTATTTGTGAGCTAAGGGCAAAAATGAGATGCCTCCAAAGTCAATGTTTGCTTCGTCTATCACAAAAATGATATTTGGGTAGTTTCTTACGTACTCTTCTACTTTGAGTTGGTTCAACATGCGTCCTGTGGGATTGTTTGGATTGCACAATACGATCATCTTGACCTTACTACTCATCAGACCCTCAATACTCTTATAGTCAAGATCGTAGTCGTCAGCAGAAGGAATAAATATTGGTTGGGCATGAGTAAGTATTGCTAAAAATTCTAACGGTGGAAATGTTAACTCAGGAATGAGGACTTCATCACCCGGATTTACAAAAGTCGCATAACAAAGGTGTAGCAACTCAGCAGCGCCAGGACCAGTCAATATCTCCTCCTCAGTAAAACCATAAACACTTGCAATCTTTTCTCTCAACGATTGAGATATGACTTGTGAATAGTTACTAAAACTAATGGCTTTTTGTTCGTAAAAGTCTTGCACCCTCTTTGAACAACCCAAAGGATTCACGCCTAAACTCAAATCAATGTCAAACTTTCTACTCTCAATATAGGCATAGTCCATCATGCCACTGCCAATGAACTTGGATAAAGAATTTGACACAGAGGCTAGATTGATTTTTTCACCCCGATCTATGAAATCTTGTAAGTCTTTAGGATCAACTCTAAATTGTCTCCCAGTTTGAAAGGCCTTGAGTTTGCCTGCGCTCACCCACCTATAAATTGTCATATACGAAACATTAAGGAGAGCGGCAACTTCACGGAGTGAGTAATATCTTTCTTTCATAGGTACATTTTAACATAGATTAACAGATATTTACATAGTTTAACTTATGTGATATATTTAGTGCCATATGAATATAAATATCCCTCAAGATGCGAACTACACTGAGACCCTAGTGAACCTCGGGATAGGAAACACATTAGTCAATCATCCTCACTTGACTACTCCTCCAGAGGTACTACAGCATCTAGAGTTGGAGCTATCAGATGGTATTTCAACCATGTTGATGAAGACTGATGATCATTTTGTACTAATAGTTCGTCGAGATGATTGTCGTTTTGACTCAAAAAAGATTAAAGCAATTACCAGTTCCAAAAATGTAAGAATGGCAACTAGGGAGGAATTCGTCGAGCTTACTCATTTACCCATAGGTGCAGCACAAGTATATATCCCCAATTTTCCTACCTATATTGATGAAAAAGTTCTTGAAAAAGAATATGTCATTGGTGGGTCAGGTAGCTTTACTCATAGCATAAGATACAAAACTGCTGACTTACCAAATATTCCAGGAAGTAGGATCGTTGATGTTAGCAAAGAAGAGCTATTTTAACTGATTAATCAATTAATTTTTTATCTGCAGGGCTACCAGGATTCGAACCTGGACGGAAGGTTTTGGAGACCTTAATGCTACCATTACATTATAGCCCTATGGGTTGGAGGCTATTATAGCTCACATTTTTTGTTCTGTTACTCTTGTGGAACTTGAACTGATCTTCTCCCAGCATCAAATGCAGCCATAAGCAATTGTTCTAATTTTTTCGCTTCAATTCTTAGACCATTTTCTCTTTCTCCAATTCTAGCAGCAACCAACCGAGCATCTCGTTTATCCGAAAGACTGAGCAAGTTCCTCATGCTTTCAGCGTGCAATGCGTTTGTTCGCTCAGCTTTCTGAGTACTCAAACATGATTCTGCCTCATTCTTTAAACGAGTAAAAAGACCTGTAAAATTTGTACTTCTGCTGCGTGATAGAGTTGTGCCAGCAATCCCAAAACCAGCTCTCATAACTCCAGACCCTTTGTTATATGCAACCCTCATTGCATTATCGATTATATTCTTGTGCTCTTCTAAATCTGCGCCACTTGTAAGACCAAGCGCTATATAGACTTCGTCGCCTCCATCCTGTGGTTGCCAACAAAAAAAATAGTCCAAAGCAAGGAGTAAAAGCGCTGCAATTTTCTCATGATAAAGTGCGCTCATAAACTTATCTGCAGTGTCATGATCCCTTGTGTCATTGAAGTTCTTAAGTCCGTTTATATCTAAAGCAATGACCAACACTGAGCCTCCGGTTGATTTTGACTCAGATATTTTATGCAAAATGTGTTCTGGAGCAGCATCTCGGCAAAATGGAATGCCAAGCTTGCCAAGTCTGCCAAGCTTGAATGAAAGATCTACCGCACTCTCAAAACCAGCCCCTTCATCCTCAGGACCTACAGCAACCCAGCAACTTCCTGCCTTTATCTGAGCAATTGCCTCTGCAATTACCGATTCTGTGACTAGAGTTGTTTCTTTCATATTTATTATAGGCCATATATTATACATATTTAATATGTATAATCAAGCTCTCTACTAGACTCACCCTCCCAAACTCGCTACGCTAGTAGCATGCCCACTTTATTCGACCGCGCTCTCATCAAATCTCGCCAAAAAGACAAAGCACTCCTAGAGAAAACCCGCCTGCCTATCGTCACTGTCTCCGCCACTTTCCGCGAAGATCTCAAGGAAATGCACGGCTTTCATGAAAATGAGCAGATCCGCGATATCGTCTTCTCACGCGCGCACTACTCGATGGCTGTTGGCATCGCAGTCGCTGCCTGGGGCAATAAGGTAGACGCGGACAAAGCCTGGGTCGTCGACCCCACCAACTATGTCTCACACGATCACTGGCGATCGATTATTTTGACCGAAGCCATTGGCAAAACGCTTGCTCGCTATCCGCTGCTCAAGTTTTTAAAAGATTTGGTCGACAAATTCGGCCGCCAAAAACTCCCCATTCTTGAGAGCATCACGCCACCACTCCTGTATCTCTTTCACGAAGTAAAAAAACCCATTCTCTCTCTACACATCGCCACGGGCAATATTCTCGCAGCACAGGGTAAAAAAGTTGTGCAAGTTGTCACCGACCCACATGTACGTTCCGATTACCTCACTCATGCAGCCCTCCCAAACATACAGTTTTGCGTGTTTGATGAGCGCACCAAAAGTGAGTTTTTAGAAAAAGCTAGGCTTCACAATATCACTGCTGACCCCAAGCGAGTCGTCGTCACCGGACCACCGGTCGACCCACGCATTGTGGCTTGCCGAGACAAAAAAATTGCCTGGCGCTCTGGCCCACTCAGACTCTGTATTACGACGGGGGGCCTCGGCACCAACAAACCGGAAATTCATAGTTTGCTCAATCAATTATTGCCAGAATTGCACACAAAAAACCCTCGTTGGGAAATCATGGTCTACGCCGGCACACAGCGAGATATCAAAGACCTCGCACTCGATATTGCGCTGCAACAAAAGGTAGGAACCAAACTGATTCAAGCAAATGATCCAGCCACATTCATGGCGGGCAAACAGTCGCACGAACAGCTCGATGCGCGCTCACTTACTATTCTCTATCACCCACAAATTATCGACGCCAACGAACTCCTCCTCCAGTACGCTTTCCCCTGGGCACATGGGTTTATAACAAAGCCGTCTGGGGACATGGCCTACGACGCAGCTGCCGCAGGTTCATTTTTGCTGACGCTGAAAGAATGGGGCGAGTGGGAGCACAATATTAAAGAGATTTTTGAGCAACAAGGTATCGCGCGCGAAGCACACATTGCAAATATTGTGAATCAACTTGAATTCTGTATGTCCGCACAAGGCAAAGCTCAGTCTTGGATTGAACAAGCGATGTTGCAAGCAAATAGCATGGATAAGTTATTCTTGAATGGGGCAAAGGAAATTGTAAAGACTACTTTGGCTGTTTCTTGAATTTACTCGCAATGCAACGCATAGTTTTGTAGTAATACACCATACATTAGATATCGCTCGGCAGATTCCAGAGAAACATCCTCAGGCTTTCTCTTGGAGACGTCAGCAGCAAGCCTAGCAATATACGTAGAAACTGGACGTTGCTCCAGCTCTTTTGACCACCGCTGAGCCTCAAGCAAAAATCGAGTCGCCGCATCGCTTGAACCGCGGCCAACCAAACTGGCTACTCGAAATAAATCATTGGAAAGTGAGCCAACCAACAACTTAGTGTCGCTCATGACAAATTTTCAAAAAAATACTCTGTTAGTTTTTTATACTCAATCTTGATTTTTTCACTCTGAATTTCATTTTTGGTGTTGTTATCACGCGGTCGAATATTTATAAAAGAATTGAAATCGATTTCCTCTGTTCCCAAATCTATTCCGCCGCCCCAAATATCTGACTGTGCCGAACCCTGCTGTAATAAAATTTGTTCACCCTCAAAGTGACGATCCATGCCTGCAGAACAAACTCTCTTTCTGACATCAATCACTGTTTTTATGTACACCTCAAACTGCTCGGCAAGTTTTTTGATTTCCTCTTGAGAAAATGGCGTATCTTTAGTAATAATCACAGGTTGATAATAGCACAGGGCAATCCTAAAAATTGCGAAAGCTACTTCAACTTCTTCATAAGCTATAAATAAGGCTCTCCTGCTAACAAGGCCCTAACATCGACTTCATCAGGGACATCAGATAATAGCAATATATTCCTCAAAGCGCTTGGATCGGTAAAATCGTGCAAAATCTCGAACGACTCCTCCGTCAGGATAATTGCATCGAACAACCCTCTCAACTCTATAGAAAGTACACCTTCAACCAACTGAAATGATAAGTATGTCTGCAAAAATCCATCGGTTCCCGATTCAGAAACAACAGTTTTGACCCCCCTCTCTTCCATATCTGCCAAAATAGCATCCTTATTAGAGTTTTGTGCAAATCGTATGAGTCGAATATTTTTAACCCTTCCCGTAGGATCAAGCATCACCTTATGCTCTTTACCACCCACCAAACCAAGCCTGTCTACTCCTTTTCTTAAAATCTGAACTCTGAAGTGATCCCCGCCTCTCAAAGCGTGTCGTAAAGCTGCACGAGTCTCATTTGGAAGTTCCATGTTTGCCATTATTTTATAAACGTTGATTGAGTTAAAAAATCCTGCCTGTGGCATAACCAAGCTATCAAAACCTAATTGTTTGGCAAGCTTATGCATGAGGCCAAAGTTAACGTTTGCAGTAAGATCGACTTCTCCAGGCCTAAGATAAGCCTCTCTAACATGCCCAGGTCCTTTGAATCCATTTGAAAAGGTACGAATAGCGCTTTCTCCTCCAACTCTATCGCGGTCACTACCATAATCGATATTAACAACCAACCCTCTTTCTAGGACAACTGCTAATTGTCGCAGAAATGATTCTGCCAAAAGATTTATTGGCTCCTCTTTTCTTTCCTCAAGAGGAATGGAGAATTGATTAATGTGCGCAAGCACCTCTCTGCTAGGTAAGCCCCAATATTCGACAAACTTTCCATCAACAAAACCAACATACTTTTGAACAACTTCTCCTTCTACCAGCGAAACTACTTCAACTGGAAATGCATCAATAAGTTCGTTAAACCAGATTACCCCATGCACACCTTCAAACGGCAGACTCAACGCAGATCCTTCCCGCCACACAACTTTCCCTTCAGCATGAAATCGATTGAGTACGGGCAGCTGTTTTTTGATCATGCCTGGAAAGTCTAGAATTGAATAGCTAACTGCAGCATAAAGTTCAGGGTATATTTTCTCAATATACTCAAGAATACACAGAGCCATATTGCCTCGACCGGCTCCGATTTCGATCATTGGAAAGGAGATTGGCCTCTCCATATTTTCCCAAACCCGATATGCTATTTCAGCTTGACCATACCCAAATAATTGATTTTTTGGGCAAACGTTTCAAAATCAGATTGCTCATCTTCTGCAATATTTGCAATTCCACCAAAATAGTAGCTTCCCTCACCCGCAAGACACTCATGCATATACCGAGAAAACGTAATCACACCCTCATTCTTGATTATTAAGCGAATTCTCTCACCAACTACGGTTTGTTCATACGAATATCTTGCGATTTCTGTAAGTTTGCGTGAAATATCTGGAGTACCATCTGGCTGATAGGGCCATGCTTGCTCACACATAATCGAGCGACATTGTATAAAAAATTTAGCTTACTTCAACTTCTTCATCAGCTTGTGCGCAGTTCGTTTGCGGCACACGCTGCAGAATTTGTTGAGGGGGAACGTCGACTCATTGGTCGTCTGCTTCTTGAGAATTTCGTTGTTTTTGTTGTACTCAGTGATGTACCCAAACGACTTACAATCGCTGCATTGCAGTCCTGCTGCTTGTCGTGGTCCTTTTTTCTTTTTGCCTGCTGCCATAGTGTCTCTCCTAACTTGAGGGCCGTAGTATACAAGAAGACTCCCTCTTTTGCCAGAGTGAGCCATCTCGGGGATTCGAACCCCGGACCTACGGTTTACAAAACCGTCGCTCTAACCAACTGAGCTAAGATGGCGGTGTGCCAGGTGAAGGATTCGAACCTTCGGAGACAATGTCAGCAGATTTACAGTCTGCCCCCGTTGACCACTTGGGTAACCTGGCAAGGTTGACGATCTGAGCCGAAGATGGGAATTGGACCCATGACCCCCTTCTTACCAAGAAGGTGCTCTACCACTGAGCTACTCCGGCACTCTGTTGTATCGGCGAGCTCAAGGTGAGAGGTACGCATTCCCCGCAAACAATTAGGTGGGTAGAAGGCCAAAAACACCACGGTGTTTTCGGACGCTTCAGCAACCCGTGTACGAGGCGTTCAGGAAAATATAGGTACCCCTCACCTCAAGCTGTTACCGAGCTATCGATCAACTTTGATTATACTATATGAAAGTTAGCCAACCCACTCGGACAATTTCGAGCCATACTTCTCATAGCGCTTGACGTACTCTAGATGTGCATGGAAATAATTCTCTGGATCGCCAGTGGTCATCCACTCTGCTTGGGTGCGCTCTACCAAGACTTTGCCAGATGCAGCTACCCGCGTAATCGCGTCCACCGTCCAAAGCTCATCGTCCTTGCCAGTGTTATGAGACACGAGGTGTGCAAAAATACTCGGTTTGACTAAATAGCGACCATACGAAGCCAAAAGTGATGGTTCGCTGCCTTTACTTGGCTTTTCGATAATAGTGTCGAGCTCATTTTCAGTACCGGACTTGAATGAAATAATGCCGTACTTATCCACCACGTCTGCAGAAATCGGTTGGGCCATAATGATTCCCGACACCTCGCGATTTTGCTCATACTTCTCGACCAGCGTACGTGCGTCTCCATTCTCCCCGAACACAACATCGTCGCTGTAGAGAACCAAAAATGCCTCTTCTCCCTCGACAAATCGCTGTGCAGATACTACCGGAGAGCCATTACCATACGGCAGACTGGAGTCTTGGGTAATTACCTCTATCTTAGGAAAGTCGAGCACCTGTTGCACAGGCTCATAGCGATCAAGCTTGCCTTGCGTCTCGAGCTGCTTCTTAATCCGAATGACACTATTGTGAAAGTAGTCTTCATACACCGGCTTGCCCTCTGGGGTCGCCACGATAATAATTTCTTGAATACCCGCCTGCACACACTCTTCTACCACGAGCTGCATAATTGGTCGATTGCCCAGCGGCAACATGCCTTTTGGCACTGTCTTGGTTATCGGTAAGTACCGGCTGGCAAAACCAGCGTCGGTAATAATTGCTTTGCGCACAGGTCGATCAGAAGTCATACAGCCCTTTCGTCTATGTGTTAGGAGCATTATACACAGCTGAGCGTCTCCTCTCTACACAACTGCAAAATAACATGCTACGCTTATTGTCAGGTCATGCAACCGATACAAAACAACTCGAGTCATTCTAAGCGAACTAATTCTCATATCATGGGTTTTTTTGCCCTACTCCTTCTTATAGTAGTAGTGGCGATTAGCGTAGATCGGCTCAGACAGTCGCAGGATGTGAGGAAAGAGGCGAGCGTGGTATGTCCACAAGCGCCTATCTGTACTGATGGCACACAAGGCACGTATGACGATCAATGCCAACTAGTGTGTCCACCAGCACCAAGCGGTCCTACAGTGACAATGAGCATAGCTTCATCAGGCCCGTTCTACCTATATAACTTTTACGATGACACAGTTGAACCAACATTTTTGGGTACAGTCGACTATGAGATTACTCTACGTGTTCCACGAAGCATCCAAACAATCGACCTTACCTTTAGGGTCCCAGCTTCCGCGCAGCTTGATGATAGTGTATTTATTGCAAACGAAGGCATTTCTGTCACAAAAACCAAAGACGAAGTTGTTGAAACTGATCGAGAAATCACACTTTCTTTTTCTGAAATTGCCTTAATCTTGAGCGGAACCGATACTCCAATCTCTCTTGGGAAATTTCGCGCTAGACCAACTGAGCTCGGAGCATTCTCCGTTGCTCTTCCTGCCGATAAAAATCCCTTCATCACTATTGTTGAAGGTAGTGAGCTACAAACAGCTCAAATTTTACCTTCATTGGAGGTAACACCAACCAGCTTGGAACCTGGACAGAGTTATACATATCGCGTGGTTTTCTCTGCAAAAAATATCAATCCAAATAAAAATGTGTATTTAGGAAAAATTACCTTCATGCTTAAGAGAGGAAGTGAGACTACTATTCTTCAAAGTACAGGAGCCGGACTCCTTAGTCCAAACCAAGTTACACTAGTTATAGGTAATTTTGATAATCCGCTACAAGTTGGCGACGAAATAATCGTCAGCTTTCAACCATCATCTACTGAAATCAATGAATTACCAGAGACGGGAATTTTAACAATCACCCAAGAAATGCTAGATAACATCGATTCCCAGCAAAAATTTGATCTCGATTTACAAACATTCACCCCACTTATCAAGCAAACACACTCGTTAGATGACGCAAAGGAGTTCGGCATTGAGTATGGATTAGAAATTAAGAACTCAACGAATACTTCACAAAATCCTATTACGGCACAGAATGTAGTTTTTGAAGTAACAAGCTCTCAAGAAGGTGTTACTGCCTATAACACTCGACCAGGATCAAACTGTACAAATAATGGAGTCACTTTCCCGGTCGTGCTCCACTGTACCTATGCGAATGTAGGGGGTGTTCTCCCTCTGAGAATTAAAATGCTGGGAGCAAGTCCGGGTGCTATTACATTCACCAACAAACTAACTGTACTTGGTAACCCCGAGCGAGAATCGAACCCAAATAACAACACTTTATCTCTCTACACAACTATAACTACCCCCACAACCCCAGAATACGACATCGCGGATATTGCAGGTGGTAATCCAAGTGGACCAGATGGGTTTGTAGATCTGGCTGACTATACATTGCTAAAAAAACACCTTGGCAAAACTGGCAGCACTCCTGGATTTGTGTCGGCAGACTTTACCAGCACTACCTACGGCGTCCCCGACGGGAGCGTAGATCTGTCAGACTACTCCTTGCTAGTGGCACACTTAGGACGCTAAACTACATAGACCAATAATGCTAAAAAATAAACACTTTCAGAAACTAGCTCGACCAAAACACTTTCTTATCACAACAATTGGTATTGCTACTGCTGTTGTGAGTGCATCACTGCTCTTGTTTGTGACAATGTTTGGCGTCAAACAAGAGCAAGACATCCGAAACCAAGCAACTGGCGGACCAATTCCAATTCGACCAAGAATTTCGTTTACGCTGCCGAGTGATGCTAAAGTCGAAACTTCATCTAGCTTTGACATCAACGTAAACACTGGTAGTGTTACAACAACAGCCGTACAAATAAAAGTAACGGTTGATACTACCAAAACTGGCACTCTTGCTCTCGCAGATGGAGATACAGGACTAGAACTTGCAGTTAAAAAAGTGGAAAAGTCAGGAAATCAAACAATAATTACTATTATTGCTATCCCTCAAACTGCCACCGGCAGCTTTGCAACAAATGAAACATTCAAGCGCCTCGCGCGCCTCAGTTTCACCCCTACAACCGCTGGTTCTGTCTCAATTACTACAGATAATAGCTATACCAAGATGTTTGAGATTGGCTCAGACGGTACTTTTGATCTACTGGCTGACGTTGGAGTGCAGAATTTTTCTATAGCAGAAAAAACTACCAACCCTCCCGTCTGCACTGCCGAGACAAAAACCTGCCCTGATGGCAGAGAAGTTGGCAGAGATCCAAATAACAACTGTGAGTTCCACGCCTGTCAGCCACCAAATGCATGCACCACGGAACTAAAAGAATGTCCAGATGGCAAAACCGTAGTCGGCAGAAACCTTCAAAATAATTGTGAATTCCATTCCTGTCCTGGATCTGTTTGTCGTCCAGATCAAAAGACATGTGCTGATGGTAGTGTTGTTAACAGAGACCCAAACAATAGTTGCGAGTTCAGAGCTTGCCCGACTCCTCCCCTCGTCTGCAACAACCAACTCAAAACCTGTCCAGACAACAGCACAGTAGGCAGAAACCCAAATAACAACTGTGAGTTCCACGCCTGTCCAAGTAACAATTCGGGAGGGACCGGTGGCGCTACCCTCAGCAGCTGCAATCAGTACTGTGCCAGCTCCAACGACTGCAGTTCTAGCCTAGTCTGCTGGTACAACCAATGCCGTAATCCGCTCAATGTAGAGAGCCCAAGCTGTGCCAATAGAACCGTGGCTCAAAACCAAGCTGTGCTCTCTAGCTGCAACCAAGGTTGCGCCTCTCACCGCGACTGCGCAACTAGCCTGGTCTGCTACAAAGGCGCCTGCCGCGCTGCGACCAATCCAGTCAGTACATCCTGCAATCCAGTACCTGCGCCAACCCCAACACCAACTCCGGCTGGAAAAGGTTCTGGAAAGGCTACACCTACCCCAACCCCCAAAGCTACAGCAACTCCTGCTCCAACCGCGACGGCAAGTGCAGTCATACTCACCCCGGCCCCAAGCGCATCTCCCGACTCTTTGTTCGAAGAGCCTGTCAATGAATCAGCTCTCGGCGCAGTACAACAATACTTGGCAGACTTCTGGAAGAATGGCGATCGCACCCAAGTCATGGTCGTGTTTGGCCTAGCTATCCTCATGGTGATCGGTCTCATCGCCCTCTTGGTCTCGCTTCTCAGCCCAAGAAGACCAACGCCACCAACACACCGCACGCCACCTCCAACCATGCCTCCGCCGACGTTGACCATGCAGCAACGCTAAGGCCATTGCATCCGCCGGCACGTCTGCTACAATACTCACCTTGCTACTGATCGTTTTGCGATCAAGTACGAACAGTACGAATACTGGAGGCATCCGACAAGGAAATCCGCCAGGAGCGAAACGCGAGCTATGTTTTTGACCAAGTATCTGCAAGAGGTTGTCCGAGAAATAAAGCAGGTTACGTGGCCAACTCGCCAGCAAACCATCGATAAGACAATGCTGGTCATCGCGGTAAGTGTCATCGTCAGCCTCTACTTAGGCTTGCTCGACACGCTCCTCCAACGATTTATTACTTGGTTCCTCCAATAAAAATATATGGCAGATACACAACAACCAGAAGAAATTGCAGTACCAGAAGTACCCGAGGTACAAGAGGTACAGGTTAAACGACCAAACTTGGTCGTGATTTCCGAAAAAGAAAACCCCAAAGCACGCTGGTTCGTCGTCCACGTCTACTCTGGTCACGAAAACAAAGTAGCCGAAACCCTCAAGCAACGCGCAGAAACCCTGCAGCTGACCGACAAAATCATCTCGGTTCTCATTCCTACACAGGAAAAAATTCAAATCAAACGCGGTCAAAGAAAAACAGTCAGTGAAAAAATCTTCCCTGGCTACATGCTGGTCCAGCTCGAACTGACCGATGACGCCTGGCTCGCAGTGCGAACTACCCAAGGTGTGACTGGTTTCGTTGGCGTTGGCGCCAAACCAAAGCCCCTTCCCAAGCACGAGGTCGAGGCGATCAAACAATACATGAGTCAAGCCGCCCCACAATACAAGGCAGACTACACCGAAGGCGAAGCAATTCGCATCGTAGATGGTCCGTTCAACGACTTCCTGGGCACCGTCAAGAGTATCGACGAAGCCAAGGGCAAAGTTGAGGTCTTGGTTAACATTTTTGGTCGAGAGACACCAGTCCAACTCGACTTCCTACAGGTAAAGAAGGTTTAAAACTATGGCAAAACAAATTATCAACGTCCTTAAGCTCAATCTTCCAGCAGGTACAGCTACTCCAGCACCTCCAGTTGGTCCTATTCTTGGTCAAGCTGGCATCAACATGATGGACTTCATCAAGCAGTACAACGAAAAAACCGCTGATAAACGTGGCCAAACCATCCCAGCCGAGATCACCGTCTACAAAGACAAAAGCTTTAGCTTTGTCCTCAAGTTACCTCCAGTCAGCGCCATGATCAAACAAGCACTCAAACTCAAAGCAGGCAGCGACAAACCAAGCATTACTTCTGTCGGTACCCTCTCACAAGAGCAACTACGCGCCATTGCAACCGAAAAGCTACCAGATCTCAACACAACCGACATAGAAAAAGCAATGAAATCCGTAGCTGGTGCTGCCCGCAGCATGGGAGTAGCAGTAGCCAAGTAGCGTCTTACACAGAAAAGAAAGTACGTATGGGATCAAAACGAAACGTCGATATGTCTGCTAATAATGATGTGGTCAAGGTAGTTGCAGACACGTCTGCTACCGCCGAAACTACGACTACCGAGGGAGAAGTAACCACAGTTGTCGCCAAAAAACAGCGTGGCAACCCCGGACGCAGCAAACGCTACATTGCAGGTCGCAGTCAAGTAGATCGCACCAAAGCCTATGACGTGTTCGCCGCTATCGAATTGATCAAACGCCTCTCATACACCAAGTTCGACGGCACCATTACCGCCGATATCGTGGTCAAAGAAGGCGAGACACAGGTAAAAGTAACATTCCCCCACACCACGGGCAAAGTACTTCGTGTCGCTATCGCTACCGATGAACTCATCGCCGACATCGCAGCTGGCAAAATTGAGTTCGACGTTCTCATCAGTGCACCAGCTTTTATTCCCAAACTTGCCAAACACGCCAGAACACTCGGTCCAAAAGGCCTGATGCCAAATCCAAAGAACGGCACCATTACCGATAAGCCAGAAGCCAAGAAAAAAGAGCTCGAGTCTGGTGCAACCACCGTCAAATCAGAGCGCAAACAACCAGTCATGCACGTCGCTATCGGCAAAGTCTCGATGGAAACCAAAATGCTGGTCGAAAACACACAAGCACTGATCGCAGCACTTGATACCAAAGCGGTGCGCATGACCCTCTCAGCTTCTATGAGTCCTGGGGTGCGGGTTGCTCTCAGCTAATCTGGCAAAATTTTATTGCGCGTCTTTGGAATACAAATACTTCTTATAGTTTTCGGACAAATCAGATGGGCTGTTTTTTGCGCCGTTTTGGTCTTGTAAAACAGCTTGCTCTGTTGCTGCAATAAGCGGACCCAAACAATCGATTTGGCCTTGGTCAATTCTTTCTGGCAGCACTTGTTTTTTGAGCTGATCTACAAGTAACTCTCCAAATGTTTTGCGCTGCTCTACTGCTTGTCGTTTGTAGTGCATGTACAAGTATGTTGGTATCGTAACGGTGGTCCTGGTTGTGTCACTTTGATGTTTTTGCATAAACGCATTATAACATCTGTCAGGAGAACTCCAGTGTATTTTTGGAAACTTATGTTGATTTGGCAGCCAAAATTTCATCAAGCTGACGAAAGACATTTTCTTTCAACCTGATTCCGTATTCCCCCTCTGAATCTCCGCCAAAAAAGTATTTGCAAATCAGAAGAAATACCTGATTTGTGCCCATAAATTGGTGATAGTGTTTTCTGTGCTCACTGGCCATACTCGGTTCAAAATCGTTACTTGGAACAATGCTATTGTTGAGAAAAACCAAAACAACAAGTCCGAGAATTAATGAGTAACTAGTCTCTTCTCCTTCAGATATCGGCTTGACTTGGTATCTCGTTTTTTCGTTACCTTCCGTCTCTACTCTACTGACCACAAATCCTGGCTGGACAAGACTGGTAGAAGGCTCAAAACCATAAAAATTGCCTTCCATTGCCGGAATATCCCTGTAAGAACTATCTGAAATTTCAGCCACAGCCCTCGCATGAAGTGAGAAACTACTCTTAGGTTTAGTTCTTAAACTGTGTACTATTGCTGATAAAATTTTCGGTCCCTCACGAAAAAAGTGTAAGAAGCCTGCGTAACCCTCATGCGTCTGAACTAGAGTAGCTTTTGA
>JAQBYG010000017.1 GCA_027620445.1 bacterium | reverse complement strand
CTTCGAGAACTTCCCTGGAGAAATATCTTAGAACCGGAAGAGGAGCTCGATCAAGAGTTGTTTTAGCATTCCGAGGACTTTGTGCGAATAATGTTGATGGCGAATGCGAAATTTATGACAATAACCCAGATGCATGCAAAAGGTTCGAGCGAGGTGGAGCAGAGTGCGAGGTACTGCGAAGTTCAGTAATCACTCTGGAGTAAAAGTTGCAGAGATTTTAATACGAAACTACACCACCAACTGCAAGCTCCGCCTCCCGCGCCACTCATTGACATCCAGCTTCACCGCTAATTCAGTTATTGCCAAGAGTTCCTCTTGAGGAACCTCCCCACAATTCCACCACAAAACCGGAACTTGTTTGCCCGTTTCGAGCTCAACCTGCAACTTGCAGTGCTTGCCTTCTTTGCCTATACGGCGAGCGTCTATAACTTTGAGATTCTTGAGTAGAAAGCGCGGCCGCTGATTTCGCATGCCAAATGGCTCAAACATCGAAAGTGCATCGGCAGTTTCTATTGTGCTCAACTCATGTGGCAGGACACACTCCACGCGCTTACTCTCAACGAGCAAGCTCGGATCGATCTGCTCTTTTGCAATAGCTTGCAGGCGTTGAGTAACTGATTCTAGCTGCTGATTAGCGAGCGAAAAGCCAGCTGCTAAAGGATGTCCGCCAACACTCAGCAAATCCTCTCGGACCTCTCGAATGATCTCTACAATGTTGATGCCACGAATCGAGCGAGCGGAACCTTTTGCCTGTGATTCTCCGATCGCAATTGCGATAGCGGGGCGATGGTACTTCTCTGACAAACGACCCGCAATCAGCCCAATTACTCCCTCGTGGTACTCGGTTGATGAAACAACAAGGAGAGATTGATCAAGCTGAACCTGGACTTGGGAATCTGCTTCAAGCACAGAGTTGTGGGTCATTTCTTTGCGCTCTGTATTCACCAGAGCCAATTCATTCGCGAGTGTCGCCGCTGCTTGTTCCTTTGAGGTACAGAGTAAGCGAAGCGCTGTGTAGCCATCTCCCACTCTGCCTGCTGCGTTGATGAGTGGGGCAATCTGAAAACCGATGGAGCCAGCATCAACGCGGGGAAGCTCTACTGAGTTGGCGACTCCCAAGGCCAACAAACCTGGTCGCTCGGTCGTTCGCAGGGCTGTCAAACCGTGAAAGGCGAAGCTGCGGTTGAAATCGGTGAGAGGAACCTGATCAGCCACGGTTGCAATCGCGCAGAGGTCGAGTTGGTCGAGTGAGCTTTCGGGCGAGAGCTCACGGGCTAGAAACCACGCCACGGTAGTGCCACAGAGTTTGGTTGTGTGCAGGATGGCCAAGGCAGGTGGCAAGTTGTTGAGACCAGATTCTGGTACATGGTGGTCGGTAATGATTACATCAATCCCACGATCCCTGGCGGCCTGCGCTGCCTCGTGGGCAACGATACCATTATCGACTGTGATGATGAGCGCTGGCGTTTCTTCTACACAGAGATCGTCGAGTGCAGCAACGCTCAAGCCATACCCATGGTCAACTCTGTTTGGTAAAAATGGTTTTGCAGTAGCACCTTCCTGTATCAGAGTTTGCCACAAGACAGTTGTTGCGCAAATACCATCAGCGTCGTAGTCACCAAACACCACGATTTTTTCTTTGGTTGCTATTGCTCTGCGAATCCGCTCTAGGGCCAGGTCCATCATCGCGATATCTATTCCAACAGCCGAGAGTGAGAGATCGCTGGGGTGTGGTGGGTCAAAAAACGCATCACTGTTGGTAATGCTTCTGTTCTCCAGCAGGATTTTTTCTAACTCAGCGAGGTCTTGAGGAATGCTCGCCGAAAGTACTTCCCAGTTCATGCAGCACACTCTACCGATTACTCAAGTGGTGTACAATGACTGAAATGCCCATTCCAGACGAAATCCTCCTCCCAATCGAACCGCTGTGCATTCTCCACACACTGATGGAGGCCGGATTTGAGGCAGCCTTGGTTGGTGGAGCTGTCCGAGATGTCTTGCGTGGCAAAACTCAGATCACTGATTTTGACTGCACGACCAATGCCACCCCAGAACAAATTCAAAAGCTTTTTCCGGAGAGTTTTTATGAAAATGCCTTCGGCACCGTCAGTATCACGCCAGAAGAACTGGCAAAGCAACTAGCGCTGAGAGAACCACTCACTCCTACAATAGCTCAGAGCACTGACCGGGTAATTGATGTTGCTCGTGCTACGAAACTACATCCCTCACTCCTAGCCGCTGTCGAGAATGAGGAAACGAAGCAGCAGCAACTGCCTCCTTTTGAGATCACTACCTACCGATCTGACGGAACCTACAACGACAATCGCAGACCAGAAAGTGTCGCCTGGGGAAGTTCTCTCGAGGATGACCTGGCTCGACGAGATTTTACAATTAATGCTCTGGCACTCACGTTTGAAAAAGATTTTTTAACTAAAATTTGTGCAGACAAAAATGCGTCGGTTGTCCAAATAAAAGGCCAGCATTTTACGCTTGTCGACCCCTGGCACGGGGTAGAAGATCTAGTGGAGCAACGCATTCGCACTGTCGGCGACCCAAACAAGCGCTTTGCCGAGGATGCGCTCAGGCTACTGCGTGCTGTCCGGTTCTCGGTGCAACTCAACTTTGAGATAGAGCAGGCAACAATTACTGCGCTGCAAAACGCGGCGTACTTGCTCCAAAATATCAGTCAGGAACGCATTCGAGACGAACTCTGCAAAATGCTTGTCAGCCCTTATCCTAAAGAAGGCATCGAGCTGCTCGACTCAACTGGCCTGCTTGAGTACATTTTGCCTGAAATTCTACCGATGCAAGGTGTACTGCAAGGCGGTCACCACACCACAGACGTCTGGACCCACAGTCTTGATGCGCTCGCAGAGTGTCCATCTCATGACCCAGTGGTGAAGCTCGCCACACTTTTACACGACGTGGGTAAGCCAGAAACGTTTGATATTTCTGGTGGTTCTCCATCGTTTTATAACCATGAAGTGGTTGGGGCAAGAACCGCCAAACGCATTGCAGAGCGGCTCAAGCTTTCTAAGAAAGATATTGATCGCATGTTTATCTTGGTCCGGTATCATATGTTCCATTACCAACCAGACATGAGCGATGCGGCGGTGCGTAGGTTCATGCGCAAAGTTGGTTTGGCAAATATCGACGACATTCTCGATGTACGCGAGGGTGACCGACTCGGCAGTGGCGCGAGAAAAACCAGTTGGCGACTCGAAGAGTTTAAACAACGGATGATTGCTGAACTTCACCAGCCATTTGCGATAACCGATCTAGCAGTTGATGGTGATGATCTGATGCGTGAGCTTGAGCTGCATCCAGGACCGATGATCGGAAAAATTCTGCAAGCTTTATTTGAGGTTGTTCTCGAGAACCCAGAAAAAAACGAAAAGCAAACACTACTTGGACTTGCGCGCGAGCTGCTTGCGTCGCTGCCAATTGTCCCACGCCCCGAGTAACGGCACAGCTGTAAACGGTGATGAGTAGGTTCCGGTCACGGCTCCAATGAGCAAGGCGATCGCAAAGAAGCGGATCGTTGCCCCACCCAAAAGCGAGAGTGCAAGTAGCATCAAAATGATAGTTACTGAGTTGTTTATAGAGCGAGCCAGTGTTTCCGTCACGGCTGCATCGAGCACTTCTTGATATGAGTGTTTGATATGTTTTCTGCGCAGTTCTCTAATACGATCATATACTACGATTGTGTCATGCACAGAAAATGAGAGAGTGGTGAGCAGAGCCGTCACAAAAAGGACATCAGTCTCCACTCCGAAAAAGTGTCCTAACAAACTAAAGCTCCCCAGTAACACGAGTGAGTCATGAAACATAGCAATTGTGGCACAAACTCCATACTTAAGATCGCGAAATCGGTACCAAACGTAACAGGTAATGAGTGTAGCTGCGAGGATCACCGCATTGAGGGTTTTTCGCAGTAACTCTGCGCTCAGCGTAGGACCAATAGTTTCTGATCGTAGCACTTCGACAGATGTATAGCTTGCTTCTAGCTGTGTTAGTAAATGCTCGCGACCATCATTTGAGAGCGCACTTCCCTTGAGTTGATACTGTGACTCACCAGATTGCTGTAGAGTCACCAATTCAAAATCTTCAGGCAGTAACGGTTCTATGCTTTCTTTGCTCATTGATGATCCAACAGGCAAGCGAACCTCAAGCAGTGATCCTCCTGTAAAATCGATACTCGGGCGGAGACCGTAGCGAACAAGCGAGTACAAGCCAGGTACAATCACCAACAGCGACAAGAAAAAAAACCATTTGCTGTAGCGAAGAAATTGCATGTTATTTTTTCTCCCGCAAGTATAAGCGAACGAGCGTCCGCGTTACAAACACACCGGTAAACAGACCTAAAACCACGCCGAGTAGCAAAGTAATCCCAAAGCCTCGCACCAAGCCACTGCTATTGAGAAATGGTAAGTTAAGGGGGTTGATCAAAATGAGCGCTGTCATAATGGTCGCGAGATTCGCATCTTTGATGCTATCCCAAGCACGACCGAACCCGAGCTCCATCGCCCGAATAAACGGTCGACCCGTCCGCAACTCCTCTTTCATGCGCTCAAAAATCAGTATATTGGCATCAACGGCCATACCAACAGAGAGCAGTAAGCCTGCCAACCCTGGGACAGTCACGGTCACCCCGAAAATTTTGTAGAGTGCTATCGTAAGAACCGCATAGATGGTAAGTGCGACGCTCGCGAGGACACCACTCCAACCGTAGTACAAAATCATAAAGAGCATCACTAGTAGAATTCCAATCAGACCGGCCTGCAAACTTGCCTGCACCGACTCACTGCCAAGACTCGCCCCGATTGTTCGCTGTTCCAGAACAGTGATTGGCACTGGCAGTGCGCCCGCATTGAGCTGAATACTCAATTGTTTTGCCTCGTCAAGCGAAAAACCCCCAGTAATTTGCGCCTGTCCACCAAAAATAGGTTCATTTAAATTTGGCGCCATGACGATGCTGTTGTCGAGGACAATTGCCAGTCGCTCACCAGTATGCTGGCTCGTCACATCCGCAAATAATCGAGTGCCCTCTTCGTCAAACTGCAAACCGACCTGTGGTTCGTTGGTATTTTGATCAAACTGCACTGACGCACGCTTGAGCTGGGCTCCAGTTAAACCAGTTGGCACCAATGTCATGAACTGAGAAAGATCGAGCTCGGCAGCCATGCTCGCATCGGACGGCACCTCGATTGGCTTTTCTTCGATTAATTGAAATGACAACTCAGCCGTCTTGCCAACCAGCGCCAATGCCTCTGTCTCATCTGTTACGCCAGGAAGCTCAATCACCACACGATAGCTTTCACCGTTGACCGCCGTCTGCACAACAGGCTCGCTAATGCCAAAAAGATCGACGCGCCTCAAGAGCACTTCTCGTACAGACTCAAGTGCCGATTGTCGATCCTCGATCGCAATGTTTGACATATCTGCCTCGAGCACCACCTGCATCCCACCCTGAATGTCGAGACCTTGTTTAAACGAAAACGTGATCTCAACCGGCTTACCTGCGAGTGTTGTTTGAATGCGAGGGGAACCGATGGTAATTTCTCTGTTTATCACCGGAAGCTTCAGCGTGAGTTTTTCTGGTAGGGCTATTGCCCCTGCAATAACGCTCAGAAGCAAAATGACGAGGTAGCGTTTGTGTACTAAGGACATAGTTTCAAGCGGTAGTATACCTATAACCCAGGAGTTTTGCGTTCAACAAATTCGTCTTCGCTGCCAATTATCATGATTCTGGTGCCGTACAGCGCATCCATCACAAACGGATCCCTGCGTGTCTTGCGAAACTCAAACTCCTCATCGCTTAACACTGTGTAGTTAATCTCTCGCTCGAGTGCTTTTTCTGTTTCTTTTACCAAAAGCTCAAGCTCTGGCAACACGACTGTGCCCACAACCAACATATCTACATCGCCCTGACGAACTTGCATCTTGCGCACAAAACGACCAGAAAACATAACAAAGCTCAACTCGCCAAGCTTACGTTGGAGCTTGCGAATTTTCAAACCCAAACCAGTGCTTTTTGCCACCATATTTTCAAGTTCTTGAAAGAATGTATAGCGCTTATTGAGCGAATAATACAGTCTATTTCCCCGCTCTTCGCTCTTCAGAATGCCGCAGCCAAGCAGCCGCTCGAGCTCACGGCGAACGGCATTTATCTCTTCTTTTGTTCTGCGAGTAATCTCACGAACATAGAACATTTCTTCGACATTAGAGAAAAACAACTCCAAGACTCGGGAGCGAACCCGTGAAATCATAAAGTCTTGTAGTGTAGTCATAATGCTTAGTATGCCACTTCAGTCGTGGTATCGACTATAGAAATCCAGGTCAAGCCACGCGCCATTGGGATATCTTTTCCCGCTGAATCTGTGAAGCGTAGCTCTGATTCACGAGTTTTTTTACTCCACTTGGCGGTAATTGCCTCACCATTTTTGAATAACAGTGCTTTGCCGGTGCCAGTGGTGGTATACAGCATGTGCTTGAGCTCATCGATTGGTCCTTTTTCTGTAGTCAAAAGCACTACCACATTGGCGGCCGCAATCTGTTCACCATTGTTTAGCTCGACGTGTGGTTCGCCGGCCATAACTCGCTTATACATTTTCGTCGCAGCATCATACTGCCACTCAACAGCGTACTGGCTGTACCCGGTCCAAAACTCAAATGAAATTTTGGTTGCATCACTTGAGCTGGTAGTTTCATCACTAAACGTCCACGGCTTAAAACCTTCTGACCACTCTGCTGGCGGCACAACCTTTCGCCCAATTTTTCGCTCTGGAGAGAGATTGGTCCAACCTCTGTCATCTCCGACAGCCCAGAGCAATTCTGTCGTTGTTTCCATTGTGTGCTCTGTTGCGACTTCTTTACCCTTTATTCGATCACCGTTGCGGACAAAGGTCGGATAACCGATCGAAAATTGATTGAGGTCGTTTTCTAGTGCCCAACCATATTGATTAATTTGCCCCAGTGCATCTGCTGGTCCCGGCAAGTTTGCACCGCCAACATGCACATACAGCGGCAAGTTGAAACCAGACGCATAATCGATGAAGTATGATCGTGCCGAACGAACGGGTGCGAGTGTCGTGTCATTTGCCTGCACACCGCAATAAAACATGCCCATAAAACGGGTAACGCCACCTTCTGCTATGGCCTCAAACACTATGTCTGCATCAGACAAGCCAGACTGTGGACGGGAATCAGGCGCATTTTCGATCATGACTGCGAGCGGACGATGCTTGGCCCACGCCTCTTGCTCTTGCTTGGTGTACATCTTTCCGTTCAGCGGACACTCTTGATCCCGTGCTTCAGTGGGCGCAATTGTGAGGAGTGAACCCAATAGCGTTTTGCCATCCTCTGTTTCTTCACCGGTCATTGCTGAATCAGATCCCTGTGATTTTGAGGACGAAAAATATGAAAAGGCGGAAAATGATCCTATTGCAGACACCAAGTACAAGCCCAGTACGAGCAAGAGAAATTTCTTATGCATGTAGTTTTCCTTCTTGAGATAACGAAATCCATTCTAGCGTAAATACAAGAAAATGCCAATCAACACGAATAGCAAAATAAAAGAAATGAGCAGGGTCTTGCGCAAATCTTGCTTAATCAACGGAATGTCTTGTAATATCGCAGATTTCGTTTCAGAAGTGGCACGGACAGACACCACTGATTCGAGCGAAAGTGTTGAGCGCAACACCGCTCGTGTTTTTTCTTCTTTAGTTCGTTGTTTTTTCATACTTTAAAAAAGTCGAGTGACGTCTCTGATTGTAATGAGCACAATCAAGCCAAGCAAGATTGTATATCCGCCGTAACTCAGATAATACTCAATTTTTTGAATAATTCGTTTGTTAATAACACTCTCGAGTGCTGTTAATACCGCTTTACCACCATCAAGCGGGGGAATCGGCAAGAGATTCATTATGGCCAAGTTGATCGAGAGCATACCAACAAACGAGAGGGCTACAAAGAATCCTTCTCGAAATACGCCGGCGGTTTGTGCCTGGGATACTATCCCGACTGGCCCAGCTAAATCCTTTTCGAGCTTCCCTTCTTGGACCAATGTTGTCGTCATATTGCCAAGTGCTTCGAGAATGGTTCCGCCCATCAGCACAGCTTGTTGTGTACCATATGCGATGCCCCGAAAGGGCATTTGCCAAGCTGGGTAAAACACCGGAGTAGAAGTTGTAAACACTATGCCAATGGCTCCCTGACCTTCGGGAGTTTCCTCCTCAGTCCTCGGTGTAATTTTGTACTCCTGTTCTTCGCCAACACAGGTGACTGCACAATCTCCTCGAGCAAATAAAGAAATTTCTTGACCTCTATGCTCTTGGATAAACGTAATTGCGCTCTCAGTATCAGAAATCGTGATCTTGACGGCTTCAACTGCAAGCGCAGTAATACTTGTACCCTCTCGAACACCTGCCATGGCTGCTGGAGAGTCAGGCAGCACCCAACCGATACGCGCATCACTCACTTCTTGCGGAATGCCAAAGCGGGTAAAAATAATGGCAAAAGTAATCGCGCCGAAAACAAAATTGCAAAAGACACCAGCTAAAAGAACTATGAGCCGAGAAGGAATGGAAGCGGCATAGTACGAATCCTTACTCGGTTTCTTACCATCCTGCGGCATATCTTGCTCTCCGGCCATGCGCACAAATCCACCAAACGGAATCCAGTTGAGTGAAAAAATAGTACCGCGCCAAGTAAAAAGCTTGATAGCGAGTGGCGGATAACCCAAGCCAAACTCTTCAACTTTGATACCACGTATGCGCGCTGCAACAAAATGCCCAAGCTCATGAATAATAATCAACAAAGACAAAGCAAGGATAATCAGCACGAGTGTCATGAGGATAATTTAGAGAGTCCGCAACTCTTTTTCTTTCTCTTGGAGTACCTTTTCGAGCGTTTCGAGCGCTTGCTTTACTTTGGTTTCGAGCTCAGCAACATCAGCTTTGATATCGTCTTCGCTCACGCCGGCTGTTCCCTTTTGATCTTCGATCTCCTTCTTGGTTTCATTTCGAGCAGATCGGATTCCAATGCGCCCAGCCTCGACAACCTGGTGTAACTTCTTAACCAGCGTCTCACGATTCTCTTGCGTCAGAGAAGGCACCGCGATGCGAATAATCTCCCCATCCACTACTGGGTGCAAGTTGAGATCGGCTGCTTGCACTCCCTTTTCTATTGCTTGCAGTAATGACTTGTCCCAAGGAGAGATAACAAGCAGTGTTGCGTCCGGGGCAGAGATCCCAGCTACTTCCGGCACGCGCATGCGAGAACCATACGCTTCTACATAAACCCCATCAAGCATGCTGACTGTCGCCCTACCGGTTCGCAATTTTTTGACCTCGCCTTGTGTGTGACTCAAACTTGATTGTAGTTGTTCAGTAAAACTGGAAAAAGAATATGACATACTCGCTGCATTGTATCAAAGATGCGTGAGTTCCGCTTACAGCAACAATAGCATCCAAATTGCCAAAACGAGCACGCAGGTATGCAGTAACTGATATAAAATAGCGCCATCTCTTGGTGCTAAACCAGTAAATTTTCTAAACAATGGTGCGCGATACTGGTCTTTGGTAGCTTGATGGAGCAACCAATACACAACCTCATACGCAGAGCGGACCGCAGCGAAGATCAGGTACAGGCGAATCAGCCCCAAACCAGAAACGCCAGAAAGCAAGAAAACAACTGCGACGATAATCCAAAATGGGAGGAGAATAAGCGCGTCACCCCAAACATACACTCCCAGGGGGAGCAGCCAGAAGGTGTCACCATAAAACGAGCCGTCTCGAACCCGCTTGAGAGCCAGCACAAACGCAAGACTCAAAAAAAGAACTATGGCTAAAAGAAACAGTGCGCTACTCATTGGTGGTAATGCCTAGTTTGTAATTCAGTGGAGGGAAGAGCAGCGGCTGTTTGCTGGGATCGGCCTGACGCAAGTCAGATCGAATACTCTCAATCCGCTGCTGCAACTCAGTTTTATCAAGTGAAGGTGATACCACCGGATCTGGGTCTGGAGTGGCAGGAGCAGCTGACTTTGGCAAAAGTGAGCTCACAACAAGCAGTAGCAGAATAGCCGCTCCAAAAGTAAGACCTGCATAGCCAAGCACTTTCTTTTTCTTTTTGGCTGCGAGCTCTGTTTCTGTCAGCTCAACCGTCGCGACATCAGGCTGAACCCGCTGAGTAGATTCAAAAAGTGGCTCCTCTGCTGCAAACCGTGATTGGTCACCATCATCTCGTCTATTCATGTATCGTGCGCTCCAACTCTTCTATATACGTCATAACTTGACTCAAGCCACCATATACAGCCTGCAATTCTTCAACGGTTTTCTGGTAAAATCGCTCGTCAAAAACTTCCTCAGTTTTTACCCGTGCAGTGATTGTCGCGAGTTGTAGTTCGACGTCAGTGATTCTCGCATCAACTTCTGAGTACGCACGAGTGCGCTCCTCAAGCTCCAGCTTGCTTACTTCACTCTCTGCCAACTCGCTCTTGAGCTCTGCCAAAACTTGCTTCGTTTTATCAAAGACATTTTGTAAATCGGCCACAATTAACTGAGACAACGTTTTGTAGGCAACAGAGTATAGTTGGGGAACTAAGACCTCTTCAAACTGCTCGTTCGCCACTTGAATTTTGAATCGATCATCACTTGCTGCAATTTTTTCATGAATTGTCTTCAGATCCTGAATTGACTCCTGCAGCTGACCCAAAGTGTCTTGCTTTAACTCCAACTCAACCCCTATCGACTCAACGAGCGTTGCGGCTAGCAACTCATGATAGGTAATCAAAATATCTGTTCGCTCGAGCATCGTATTTCTGCTCGAAACTACCGCACTCTCGAGGGAAGCGAGTGTTTTGAGCTGCAGATACTGTGCTTGGGCAGTCACAAACTCGCGTTCTGTTTGGCGATAACCTTCATACTGATCTTGATATAAACGAATCAGCCGTTGTGACTCTTCACTACTAAATCGCTTGAGAAAAATGGTCTCGGCTGTCACACCTGCTGTTGCTGCAGGAGCCACTTGCGCCGACACGACTTTGTTCGTGACAGCAAGTGCCATCGCAAAGCCGACACAAAGTGCTAGTAGAGTATTACGCTTTGCTGAGTTCACGCTCTCTCACAAATTGTGTTGCTTCGTACAATGACTCAAAGGTACCAGTATCAAACCATTTGCCAGAAACAAACGCGACATCAAGCGAGCCCTCTCGTAGGTAGACGTTGTTTAGATCAGTGATCTCTAACTCGCCACGTGCCGAGGGCTGCAGCGACTTAACTTTTTGTACTACTGTATTGTCGTAAATGTACAGTCCAGTGACTGCATAATTACTCTTTGGTTGTGCTGGCTTCTCTTCTATCGAGATCGCTTTTTTGTTTTCATCGAATGCGACTACCCCAAATCGCTCTGGATCTGCTACTTCTTTGGCAAATACTCGGCCACCAGATCGAAAGGTCGTAATTGGCTCAGTGAAATTATCCTCAAAGATGTTATCGCCCAGCACCAGTGTCGCTGAATCATCGCCCAAAAAGTTCTCGCCAATCAAAAATGCCTGGGCCAAACCCTCAGGCTTATCTTGAATCTCGTAGGTAAATTTACAACCAAATTCTTTACCGCTTCCAAGTAACTTGAGAAAATCGCCGGCGTTACTCGGAGCCACAATAATCAATACCTCTCGAATACCTGCGCTCAAGAGTGTCTCGAGCGGATAAAAAATCATCGGTTTGTTATAAATCGGCAGCAGTTGTTTACTCGTTATAGAAGTCAGCGGACGCAAACGTGTGCCAGAACCTCCGGCTAGAATAATACCCTTCATAGATGCAATTCTTTTTGTGTCGGTTGCTACTAGCGATTAGTGTAACACTGGTAGCCTAGATCGTCACCAAGACTAATAGGACTCCAGCCAACAGAGAAACTCCTAAGTACTCCAAAACCAGATGTAGCGTAAGTACATTATTCTTGGTATGTGTAACCACTCCCCAGACAAAATAACAAAGCATGAGACAGCCAATCAACAGTCGTTGTAAATCATGGTTCGGCCAGGCCCAAAGAAAAAGGGCAGCAAACAGCAAAAGTATTGAGCCCAATGCCAGATAGGATCGCACGTGTTGTCGTACTTCGTTTTTCATATTTATCCGATAACTCCACCTTTAAAGAATAAGATGAGCGCCGCCACGACTAAATACAGCATGATGTGCCCAAAGTTCTTGCCAACCGATCGGACAATTCTTTTTTTGGTAACAATCACGGTGTCATACACAAGCGCAGCTAACAAGATCACTAGGAGTGAAACAAAAACAGCCTTGGTCAGATCAAGTGGGCTGAGCTTACTTTGCTGAGTCGCGTGCGTTGTGGTCACAACTATCTTGGCTCCAGTCGGACCAACACTTTCATCCGCACTTACAGGAGGAATCAAACCTACCTGCCCCACAGTACTCTTGGGCTTACCAAACAACTGCACTACTAAAGTAGTCTCTGTCCCCTTGAGCTCACCGTTAACCACAGCAATTCCAATCTCCTCATACTCCGTACCTACTATATTTGCACGATGTGTGGGAGATGCCATCCAGCCGGCAACCATATCTTCCGACTGCATAAAATCTCGTGCCAAATTTTCTCCTGCCACTGTGTAGCTATAACCAGCATTACGAATAAAGTCCCACGGCTCTTGCCCACTCGGAGAGACATGCGCCCAGTACTGCTCGGTAAACATGTGCTGTGCCTTGGCGAGCGCTGCCTGTGATAATGCAGGGTTGAGCGTGAGCGGTGTCAATCCATTTTGAGATCTTGCTTCGTTGGTCAGCTCTATAACTTGATCGGCCGAGATACTCGTGGCATACCCCAAAACCAAGCCGAGCGGCGTTTGGGTCGATCGAATCAGTTGGAGCGAAACGGCAAAAAAAATCGCTATCGCCGATAACTGAAAGAGTGAGTGTGGGTGCAAGATGCGTGCCCGATGGTTATTGGATCGTTGGGGATGAAAAAGATGGACAACCGTGCGCAAAAAACTCATTACACATCATTATATGAATATTTTTGAGCTATTGTCCACACTGGACAGAAGTACTACCGTAAAACGCCAGCACACTTGTCTGCACAGCGCAAAGTGGACTATGCACAGTACGACCAGAAAGAAATCCTGCCTTAGCGAACAAATTGCCGAACACGTCGTTTGGAGATAACTCACGGATAATCTTGTAATCTTCTGTCGGGACATCGGCCTTTGTCGCAGCAAGGTCATAGGCAGACTCTTTGTTACCGGACCAATCAATCAGTCCTGCCTCCTTGGCTTGTACTTCGTCATAAATGAGCGCACCAATACTTTGTCGAATATCAGCCGCTTCCATATTTCTGCGCTCTGCCACATACGCAACAAACTGATCGTAGGAACCATTGACCATTTGCTGCAAATGCTCGCGCTCAGCTGTGGTCAAACGACGGTACGGATTGCCCAAATCTTTGGATGTCCCTGCCATGATGAACTCTGTCTCTATTCCCCCAGTGGTCTCTACCCCACCAATAAAAGCCCCACCATCTTCGTTGATCACGCCATCGTAGAACTTGAGCGGACCAAAAATCACCCCAATACTCCCGATCATCGTGCCTGCATCTGCCACAATATAATCGGCACTGACGGCAGACCAGTAGCCACCAGAAGCGGCCATACTACTTACAAACGCCACAACTGGCTTACCCGTCTTTTTGCGATAGTGCTCCACCCCATCTGCAATAGCTTGTGAACCGAAAATAGTTCCCCCAGGAGAGTTGATCTCCAAAATAACCCCCGCAACATCTTCGTCTTCTGCCAACTCGCGCAGCTGCTCCTTAATCTCATAACCGTACACGACACCAGATTCTGAAAGGAACTCGACAAAATCGGGAGTGCCGATGCGATCACCCATAATCACCCCCGTGATAGGAATACTCACAAACTTGTGAGTAGCAGATTCCTTACCATACACCAGCTTGGTCTCGGACAAATCCTCCTCTGCGACGGTGCCGGCAAGAGCGGCAATCGCCACAAGTGAGCCGACCGTCATGATCATAAATACAATCGTCCCGATCGTCGTCGCTGCCCAGACCTTGAGAATAAACTTGGAAACGCGCTTGATAAGTTGCATGCCACTTGACTATACCATATAATCTGCAGCATCCGCGGCCCCATCGTCCAGCGGTTAGGACACCAGGTTCTCATCCTGGTAACCGGGGTTCGATTCCCCGTGGGGTCACCAGAGACAGACACCGTTCCAAAACGGGCGCGTTTTCTTTAGAAAAACATTGGTAAATCAATCCCTGGTTTTTTGACAATTTCAAGCGATGTTTTGCCGTTAAGACGTCTAAATTTGCCACTACAATCAGTGAACTTTCTTGCTCTTCTTCTCAGGAAGAAACCATTCAACCAAAGGTCTGCATGCTTGAAGCTTTCAAATCCTTTTAGTGGTCGTACGCGTGCCTCTAATTGAGAATTAAATGATTCAATTAAATTGGTAGTGGTTGGTGTACCTTTGTGGTGTAAATTTCCCTGTAAAAGTGGTTGTTTTCTTGCCAGTTCAATCAGTATGCCACTGCAGACCTTGTCAGCTTGAAATGTTGCAAGAAGGTGACTTGCCTTCTTCTCGAAGTCTGTTTGTGATCTTTTTTCTATCAGTAGTTTGTTGAGTAGCTGTACAAACAGCTGGTGCGTTCGGTTGTATTCTAGGTCTAGAAGAGCGCGCATATTTCGCAGGAAATGGAGGTGGCATAACTGTACTGCAACATTGGGGAAGACGTACCTGGCTGCGGTATAGATATTACTGTTGTCGTCACACACCACTGCCTGGAGTGCATAGTCTGTCAGTTTCAGTGATTCAAAGAAGCGCTTACAGCTTTGATAGTCTTCAGCCTTAGCGAGTCGGTAGTGGGGAATATCATGACTGGCATAATCAATCCCATAAATAACTGGTATCTTTCGGTCATGTCTCTTTACTCTGACATACTTACCATCTACCAGTAAAACACCCTGGAATTTCTGACAATACCATCTGGTGACATCAATGCAAGTAGGCAGCTCTTTCAAACCTTGCCCCACTCTTCTGTAGGCTGTGGCTATGCCACAGCCATGTAGTTGAGACAGACTGCGAAAGGAGAGGCCACTTAAGTGTTGCACCATAAGTGACTTTGCAGATATTGCTTGCTGGCAGTGATTAATCTGAAACCAAAACTTGCACGAGTAACATTGATATCGGTTCTTTCCTCTACGAGTACCTCTCTTTTGTGTTTTAGGGCCACTACAACTTGGACATTTTGGATGATTATTCATCAAAACATCATATGTTTTAACCGGTTAAAACAGCAATCCAGAACAATTTATCAATCTAATTCGTGAAAAAACGCGCTCGTTTTGGAACGGTGTCTCACCAGAATTTTGTATGTTAAATTCAGAAAGAAATTTCTTATTATGAGTAATAAAAAACTATATAAACTCTGTATTACGATCGTTTTACTAATAACTATAACTTTTGGGTTTTATGTTTTTTTCTCAACCAGTGAAGATATATCACTAACAAATCGTGTTTTGCAACCATTTGCACATATTAAATGTAAGTTAGCTGTTAGTTTCCTAAACGTTGTGTGCATTCGTTACAATTTTTATAATGATTAACAACAAAATCAAACGGTGTTTCTCCTTTGAGGGAGGAGTGTGCTTTCTTTGTATTGTACCAATCAATAAAATCAGTGAGTAGATAGCTTCTTTGTTTCCTTGATTCAAACTGGACGGCTCGATGCCACATCATGATAGTTCGGATCATTCTCTCTGCCTTACCATTGGTTTTGGGTGTTCTTACTTTGGTATAAATGTGTTTGACATGTTCCTCATCAAGTAATACTTCAAAGGCATGACCTCGCTCTAGTTTTCCTCGATACTCTCTGCCGTTATCAGTCATCACAGCTTGAATGGGAACAGGTGAAACCGTTAAAACCTCATCCAAGAAACCTGCTGCAGTTTCATCTGTTTTGTCTGGCATTACAGCGGCATACACCCATCTCGAGCAATCATCGACTGCTACGTACAAGTACTCTTTGCCATCCTGAGTTGTTTCGCCGAAGAGTGTGGGCAGTTTTTTGGTA
>JAQBYG010000016.1 GCA_027620445.1 bacterium | reverse complement strand
TTACTGGATCGCCAGAAGCAATCATGCTCCCAATTTGTGTCTCAGGAGCGGTGGTGCCGATCCAAAATGTTACTTGCTGTTGTTTACTAAAGTCATCTGCATCACACGCCCAACCCGTCACCGTTGTGCAGCTAACAGAACCCATATAGCCATCACTTGGAGTACCACCACCACCTCCACCACCTCCACCACCTCCACCACCTCCAGTACCACCCGTACACGCACCATTAACAATCGTTTGTCCTGCAGGACAACAAAAAGCTGAACCTCCCGCAGTGGTTTTACACTGAGTTACACCTACTGTACTGGCAGGTCCACATGCAGTTGAAGCACAAGCTGGGTATTCGGCTATACTCGCCTGCTGTCGTGTATCCTGGCTCATCTGGGTGAGATAAAATCCGGCTGCAGCGCCAACTACGGTCAAAATCAAAATTAAGAGACCAATTATGCCTTTCACTGACATACCTTTTTTTGGTGGTGGAGACTGCATCATTGGAGTCGCTACCTCAGGCTCAAAAGGAGGCAAACTAGGAGTCGCGACGGGGACTGCGGGTGCTGTTTCAACTGGTGCAGGAGGCGGAGTCACTGGTGCAACTGGTGGCATTGAGATGCTTGGAGGCATTGGCAAGCCGGAAGTTGGTTGTGATACTGCGTTAATCATGATGCAAAAAATATGCTACCCCCCAGAATACAGAGTAAATGGAAGCAGCGTCAAGAGGGAATTACTAGTGGTTTTAGCCCGGGGAGTACTTCGCCACCGAGGAACTTGAGGGCGGCACCGCCTGCGGCAGAAACATAGGAAAATTGATGCTCGGCATGAAAGTGGTGTGCAGCGGCAATGGTGTCACCACCACCCAGGACAGTTGTTGCACGGGAAGTAGTTATGGCGCGGGCAATCGCTTTCGTCCCGGCGGCGAACAGAGGGTTTTCCCACACACCCATGGGGCCATTCCAGAATACTGTGCCCGCACCAGCGAGGAGCTCACTATAGAGTTGTCGTGTTTTTGGGCCAATGTCGAGGTACTGTAGTTTAGTTTTCTCTAGTTTGTCTTCCATATCGTGTGAAAGATCTATGGTTTTAAGTTCCTCATCACTCGTAGTTTCTAGACTGGACGCGGCAATAACGTCAATGGGGTACAGGAGTTTCGGCAAGGGAATGTAGTTGTCTTTGAGGACTTTTTCTGTTTTGTGTTCTTCTATTAACTGTTTCGCCAGCGCTACGTAGTCACCCGCATCTTTTTTACTCGCTTCTTCGACGAAGGAGCGATAAATCTCAAAGCCTTCGGCCGAGAGAAAATTGTTGGCAATAGCACCACCTATAAGTACCAAGTCGGCAATGCGAGCCAGGTTGGTGAGCGCGCCCACTTTGTCAGAAATTTTTGCGCCGCCAAGTACGACGATAAAGGGTCGCCTCGGTTTGTGTAGTAGTTTTGCGAGTTGTTCTGCCTCCTCTGTCAGGGCAAGGCCAGCAAAGCTGGGGAGAAATTCTGGAATACCAATAATAGAAGCGTGTTTGCGATGCGCACTCGAAAAGGCCTCATTGACATATATATCTGCCAGTTTGGCCAGTCGCTTGGCAAATGCCGGATCATTGTTTGATTCCTCTGGGTAAAAGCGCAGGTTTTCGAGCAGGACGATCGGCTCGTCGGGAAGATTGTCATAATCGGCAGAAAACGTCACGGGTAGATCCAGCTTTTCGCGAAGATACTGGGCGATCGGTGCGAGGCTTAGTTCCGGAACTACAGTGTCTTTGGGTCTACCTAAGTGTGAGATCAAAATGATTCGCGCCCCGGCGTCCCGCAGTAGCTTGATGGTTGGGAGGGCTGCGCGCAAACGACGATCGTCGCGCACCCTGACTGCGTCGCCAGATTTCTCGAGAGGGACATTGAAATCAACCCGTACGAGAACTCGTTTGCCCGCCACATCTTTTTTTGTCACTGTTCGTAGTTCGATCATACGTAGTCTTACAATAGCATAGCTGGCAGCTTAGAAAGTTCCACAGATTCAGCGTACTCATTGAGCGTTATGAGTTGATTTTGATATCCATGTGCTTGTGAGAATTGTTGCATGTTTGTGAGATCAAAATGAGTAGTATCGGATCGGTATTTTACCTCAATGGCGATTTTTTCGTTTGGAATTAAGAAATCGATTTCTTGTTGTCTTTTTCTGTAAAATGCGACCTCTTTCTTTTGTGATAATAACTTTTCGAGTACATACGATTCAACTGCAAATCCTATGTTTAACAATGGATCGCTGTTATGAGAACTGAGATATATTTTTCGTAGGGAGTTAGCTTTTTTAAGCGAGTTGGTCGTATTGTATGCGATGTACACCATGCCCATAATCTCGAGAACATCTATATATTTTGAGATAGTTATCTCGGAAACACCTGCTAGTTTTTGCGCAACTGCTCTACCTCTAAATTCTAGTCCATTGTGCGCACTGATATAGCTAAAGAGCGCTTGGAGTGTGTTTGGACTCGCAATGTCAAAGTACTCAAATGCATCTTGATTGAGAGACTGTCCTTTGACGTTTTCATTGTATAAAGCACTTTGTTCGTCGGTAAGCCAGATTGTTTCTGGTAGCCGCTTGAGCGTCAGAAATGTCTCAAACTCTTGTCGGTATTTTTTGACAAAACCAAGTGTAAGTGCAGCATCTTTCGCTGTAGTTATTTTTTTGTACTGGTCATAATCAGCGTCGTCTTTTAAGTAGAGATACTCGTCAAAAAAAAGCGGAAACATACGATACTCAAAAAAGCGCCCGGCCAAACTTTCATGCATTCTCCTCTTATAATTGAGGCTCAAAGAGCCAGTAAGAAAAAGCTTTGCTCGGCCTTTATATGTATCATAAATGCGTTTAATTTTTTCTTCATAGCCATCTAAATACTGAATTTCATCAAAGAATAGATAGAACGGTTTGTTGAGATCACAGTGCTCATGAATATACTCACCAAATACTGATTCTAGGAGGTCGCTCGTATCTGAGGGTGAAAATGTGTAAAAAAGTATTTGCTTGGGAGAGACGTGCATATCTTGAATGAGGTGATCGAGCACTTGCAATAAGAGCACTGACTTACCCACTCGCCGAGGTCCAGTGATTAAGGCAATCAAGTCAGTGTCTAGGTCTGCCAAAACGTTTTCAACGACGGTTCTTCTTTTTGGCTGTAGCAGGGAAACTATTCCCTGCCAGTGTGGATTTTGTGATAGGATATTTATCATACCTATTTAATATACTATACTCAGTATAGCACTTTGTCAACAAAGTGATATATTGAGTATATCACTTTGTATTCTTTAGTTATTCTAACACTTGATTGTAACCTCGAGTTTCTGTGGTATACTCGAGCGCACTCTTTTGAAAGGAGACCTAATCACGCTATGACTGCGAAAACTACAAAACCAAAGGCAGCAACTGCCAGTCCGAGTACCATGGATGAGCTTCTTGCTCAGATGAAACATACTATCAAAGTTCCCCGCAAGGGCGAGGTAGTGAGTGGCATTATCACGGGCAAACAACGACATGCCCTGATGATCGATATTGGTGCCAAGACAGAAGGTGTCGTTTCAGAAAAAGAATTTGAATCTGCCAGTGAGTACATCACTGAGCTCAAGGTAGGAGAAACAGTCGAGGCGATTGTAGTCGCAACCGAGAACGCCCAAGGGCAAGTGTTACTTTCCCTCAAGAAAGCGGCGTCCGATGCCCGTTGGGATTTCTTTGCTGAAGCGCTCGAAAAGGGTACGGAGCTCGAAGCTCAAGCAATTGATGTCAATAAAGGTGGACTCATGGTAGTGGTCCAAGGCATTCGTGGCTTTATCCCTTCGAGTCAATTTGGCAAACATCTTATGGGCAACTTTGCCTCACTGCGCGGCTCGACCGTTATGGTCAAAGCAATCGAAGTCGATCGAGATAAAAATCGCCTTATTTTCTCAGAGCGTCACGTGTCGGAATCAGGTGAGATAGAGCAAAAGGAAGAAGCCTTGGCATCAGTCAAGACTGGTGAAATCTACGACGGCGTTGTTTCCGGTGTTATGCACTTTGGTCTATTTGTTACCGCGCAAGTTCCTCTCGAGAAAGACAAAAAAGGTCAAGTCGAGGGTTTAGTTCATATCTCTGAAATCTCGTGGGAGAAGGTCTCGCATCCCAAGGATTACCACAAAGTGGGTGATGCGCTCAAAGTACGCGTACTTGGAGTAGACGAGAAAACCAATAAGCTGAACTTGTCCATCAAACAGCTGAGTGATGACCCATGGCTCGATATCGATACCCGCTACGAAGTTGGCATGAGCGTCGATGGCACTGTCTCACGCACAGAACCATTTGGTGTGTTTGTCAATGTAGAGCCCGGTGTTGATGGTTTGATCCACTCAAGCAAGCTTGATGGGACAACTCAATTGAACAAGGGTGATAAAATTACCGTAAACGTAGAGAGCGTCGATCCGCAACAACGACGCATGAGCCTGAGCTTGGTGCTGACCGAGTTGCCGGTAGGATACAAGTAATACAAGGACACAAGACATGGCAAAACAACGAATGATCGTCACCGACGATCAAGTTCTCATCGACATGGACTTACTCTTCAACGCAATCCGCGAAGCGGATGGCAACTGGGAGCAAGTCGAGTCGGAGATGCAAGCGTACTTAGCTGCAATTACCAACATGACCCGAACAGAAAAGTAAGTATTTTCTGGCTGGAGTGAGGAGTTTTTTATGGATTACGTTATTACCTGTGGTGACGAGGGGGTGCAGATCAACGCTGGCACTCGATTGGGCATTGTCGGAGCTGGTTACAAACTAGAAAAATTTGCCGAGGTACTCAAGTATCTGCGCAAATCGCTTGGTACAGAGAGCATTCGCATCGTTGGGAGTGCAGAGAACGACTGGATGAAGCAAGTGCTTGATCTTGATACTTGGGAACAAGTAGACGCGAGTACCCAACAGCATATTGCAGCACTGGCAGATGAGCACGGCTTACTCTATGCGGGCTTTTTGCCATTTGCAGACCCCAGACAACTCAAGCACGACATCAAAGGTCACATGGTTAGACCTAAAAAGGTGCACGTTGCCAACGGTATCTCTTTTACCCTTGGTGGCGGTGAGCAAACCTACCACTTGGGTCGTTTTGTGATCAGTGCAGAATGGATTGCTGCAGCGCCAGAAGCTTTGGCAAAATCTGTTCTCGAAACGCAAGTTGCTTTTTATACCAAAATTGCCGGCATCAAGCTCGAGCATGTCTGTGCAGAAGCAGGAGAGTTGGACCCAGCTTTGGTCAAGAAAAACAAGAAACGACTAGAAAAATTGGGATTGATTTAGGCTAGTTGGTAGTTTACAATAACGAGCCTGTTCGGGAAGCAGACTGATATTGAGCAACTTTGATTGTTCAATCCCTCGCCTTCAACAAAAAAGAACGACACATAGTGGATTGCCATTTGGGGCCCTTAGCTCAGTTGGCTAGAGCGCCACATTTGCAATGTGGAGGTCAAGGGTTCGAGCCCCTTAGGGTCCACAGTGAGCAGAAACTTGGCTATTAGTTCTTGGTGTACTCATATCCGAGTCGCACGAGGAGCTAATATCTAGGCTTTTGCTTAGACCGCTCTTTAACAAGTGAAGAACATCGTCATGATGTAGGCCAGTCGCACGAAGTATGTGCGACATAGCATCTAATTTTTTAACAGTAATTTAATTTTATTAATTACCAATTTCGCTTATATGTGAATTAAAGCAGATAGAGGATGCCTTGGCTTGTTTGGCCGAAAAAGGACGTTAACTCCGCGAAAGTCGTCGGGTAGCTGAGAAGAAGCTGTGATCCGGCGGTGTCCGAATCGGGTAACCGCGTTACATGAAAGTGTAATGACCCCGCCTTTTAGGCGTGGGGGGGAACCTGGGGAACTGAAATATCTAAGTACCCAGAGGAAAAGAAATCGAATGAGATTCCCTTAGTAAGCGACGAGCGAACAGGGAACAGCCCAAACCCCGCATTTATGCGGGGGGTTGTAGGACCTCAACATTGGACAATTTCAAACTAATAGAACACCGTGGAATAGGTGGCCAGAGGACGTGAAAGCCGTGTACATGAAAGTTTGAGTTGCCATAGAGTGTTCCTGAGTAGGTTGGGAGACGGCAAACTCCCTTCTGAATCTGGGGTGACCACACTCCAAGGCTAAATACCAAACAAGACCGATAGTGAACTAGTACCGTGAGGGAAAGGTGAAAAGAAGGGCGGAAGGCCCCGTGAAATAGATCCTGAAACTATCTGCTAACAATCAGAGAGAGCTCCAATTTATTGGGGTGATCTCGTGCCTATTGAAGAATGAGCCGGCGAGTATTCGTACACTGCAGGTTAACTCTTTTGCAAGAGGAAGCCACAGTGAAAGCGAGCCTGAATAGGGCGACCAAATGTAGTGTATGAATGACCCGAAACCGGGTGAGCTATCCATGACCAGGGTGAAATCTCGTTAATCCGAGATGGAGGCCCGCACCGTTGTATGCTGCAAGATGCTCGGATGAGTTGTGGATAGAGGTAATATGCCAATCGAACCCGGAGATAGCTGGTTCTCCCTGAAATATATTTAGGTATAGGGTTGTGCGAATCGACGAGGGGGTAGAGCGCTGATCGGGTGTTTCAGGAGCAATCTTGAACATCTAATCAAACTTCGAATACCTTGTCGTACTACACAGCACTCAGCACCTGGGAGCTAAGTTCCAGGTGCAAAAGGAAAACAGTCCAGATCGACAGCTAAGGTCTCAGAATGTATGTTTAGTGGGAAAGGAAGTGTGTTTCCTCAGACACCTAGGAGGTCGGCTCAGAAGCAGCCATCCTTTAAAGAAAGCGTAACAGCTCACTAGCCGTAGGAAATATGCGCCGAAAATCCAACGAGGCTGAAACATACTACCGAAGCTTCGGATTTCTTCACTTTTGTGAAGGAGTGGTAAGGGAGCGTTCTGTGTACATTGAAGGTATCCCGTAAGGAGATGCTGGAGTGATCAGAAGTGAGAATGCCGGCATGAGTAGCGAAATTGCAGTGAGAATCTGCAACTCCGAATGACCAAGGTTTCCGCACCCACGTTCGTCGTGTGCGGGTTAGGCGACCCTAAGGTGAGTCCCGTCGTTAGGCGGGAGTAGCCGATGGATTACCGGTTAATATTCCGGTCCTTGGTATAAATCATTTGACTTGGGGAGGGACGGTATTGGATAGCGTACTGTGGACAGTGAATGTCAACACAAAGCAGCAAAGCAGTCTGAATAGGCAAATCCGTTCAGGCGTTTATCTGAGCTGTAATAGGCGTGCAAACCCTCGGGCGAGCACGTGTACGTGAGTTCGATATCCTGGAAAAGCTTCGCAAGGAGATTTATATCAAATCGTACCGATAACCGACACAGGTGGTCAGGTCGAGTAGACCAAGGAGAGCGAGAGAAGGTAGTTTAAGGAATTCGGCAAAACAGCTGGGCGTAATCTAGAGAGATGCCCTTCCCTCGCCTTTGGCGAGGGGCGCAGTGAATGTTGTGGGATGGACTGTTTACCAAAAACACAGGTCCGTGCAAACTCGTAAGAGGAAGTATACGGGCTGAAGCCTGACCGGTGCCAGAAGGTTAACTGCGTGGGTTTTTTCACCTCGTGTGAAATTGCCTGCAATGGAAGCCCTGGTGAACGTCAGCAATAACTATAATTGTTCTAAGGTAGCGAAATTCCTTGTCGCTTAATTGGCGACCTGCACGAAAGGTATAACCAGTCTCACACTGTCTTAAACTATTACTCGGCGAAATTGAAATGGCTGTGAAGATGCGGCCTACTGGCGGCAGGACAAAAAGACCCCATAGAGCTTTACTATAACTTGACACTGAAACTATATATGGAATTGTTTAGTATAGGTGGGAGAGTGTTTCATTTATGAAAGACTCATCAGTGAAATACCACCCGTTTTATATATATTTTCTTACCCAATCTGTCTGCAAACGGCAGAGGAGACACTGTTTGGTTGGTAGTTTAACTGGGGAGGTTGCTTGCTAAAGAGTAACGCAAGCGCGCAATGGTACCCTTAGCCTGGATAGAAATCAGGCTGGACGTGCAATGGCAAATGGGTGCCTAACTGTGAGACATACAAGTCGAGCAGATGCGAAAGCAGGTCATAGTGATCCTCGTGTGTTTTGTGGAAGACACCGGGCTTATCGGATAAAAGCTACCTTGGGGATAACAGAGTCATCGCACCTAAGCGTCCCTAGCGTCGGTGCGGTTTGCTACCTTTATTTACATTGGGGTCCCTTGCGAGCAATTGCAAGGTGCTGGTCTGAGGACACACACTCAAGTGTGGAACTCAGAAAAACATGAGCTCATAACGGTGAACTCTAACGTGCGCTACGCTACATGTAATGTAGTGAGCGTACTATGACGACACCGTGGGAAGTCTAACGGAAGTTCAACACTCGCTAGTCATTGGCTCGTTGTTGGGAGACGGATATATGCAGTGCAAAACACATGCATATCTCAAAATAGGTCACTCAATAAAACAACGTGCATATGTTGACTGGAAGTACGAACTTCTCTCTGCATTTGTCAGAACTAAACCGAAAGAATACCGTGGAAATGGAAATCGAGTTGGATACCGATTTTGTACGCGAAGTCTACCTTTATTGACTCCGTACTTCTTTCTCTTTTATGGGAAAGAAAACAAAAAAAGTATTCCACAAAACTTGGTGTTAACACCGTTTTCGCTGGCAATTTGGTTTATGGATGACGGATCTAGAAATCGAAAAAGTATATATCTAAATACGCAACAATTCACATTAGAAGAGCAAAATTTTCTTCTGGAATTGCTTCGCAATCAATTTGGGTTACAGGGAAATTTGAACAGGGATAAACAATACTGGCGAATTAGGTTGTTTCAACCGAGTGCGCAAGTATTCAAACAACTTGTTTCACCCTTTATTCCAGATTTTATGAGATATAAACTTCCGTTATGACCCCGTATCGACTCAGAGTGTCGGGATAAAACTCTGGATGGTTTGTAATAATCAAGCCATAACACGCTCACATCCTTTTGAGAAAAGGATGAAGGTATAGTCAGACTCATATGAAAGTATTGAGAGTTTCGCGATGTCGACTCATCGCATCCTGGGGCTGTAGAAGGTCCCAAGGGTTAGTCTGTTCGCCTATTAAAGCGGTACGTGAGTTGGGTTCAGACCGTCGTGAGACAGGTCGGCCTCTATCCGCCGTCAGCGTTAGATGATTGAGAGATTTTGCCCCTAGTACGAGAGGACCGGGGTGAGGAAATCCCTAGTGTTTCTGTTGTCGCTGTCAAGCGCACTGCAGAGTAGCTACATTTTTTTTGGATAACCGCTGAAAGCATCTAAGCGGGAAGCCATTCTCAAGATTAATCATCTCCATTAGACCCGTGGGAGACCACCACGTTGATAGGTCGTCGGTGCAAGTCTGGTAACAGATTGAGCCTAACGATACTAAGTGTCAATTGAACATATAAGCTGAAATTATTTGCTAGTGTCGCCAAACCCTAATGCGGTTGGTGACGCATCATGATGTATTCTTCACTTGTTTAAGAGCAGTGACTCTTTAACAACTATTCGCAACAGAGCGCTATGTTCTGGTCTTTGGAGCGGGGTGGAACCAACTCTTCCCTTCCCGAACAGAGTCTTGAAACGCCCCAGCGCTGACAATACTGTACCGGCGACGGTATGGGACGATAGGTCAAGGCCAGAACAGAGCGCTTTTTTGTGCATTCCTGCGTACAAAAGTTTTCATCACCAGTGAAGACTATGTATAGTATACTGGCTCTCTCTATGAGAGATAACCTGCTGATCGCTACTCTTACCGAACAAAATCAAGTATTTAGAGCATGCGAGCTTGGTATAGAACGAGAGATTCTTGGCCAAATAAAATCTACAATAGTTTCTCCTCAGATAACGGTGATTACAGGGCTGAGACGGGTAGGAAAATCTACTCTGCTAGCACAGATTGCTGCTAAATATCTCAATAATGATTACTATTTTATTAACTTTGAAGATGAGCGCTTGCTTAATTTTTCAGTAACAGATTTTGATTTGTTGCACGAGACACTCATTAGTTTGTTTGGTGAGAAAAAGGTGTTTTTATTTGATGAAATTCAAAATGTTTCTGAGTGGGAGCGATTCGTACGCAGATTACATGATCAGGGATATAAATTTATCATTACTGGCTCCAACGCAGCACTTTTGAGCCAAGAGCTTGGCACAAGACTTACTGGTCGTTCAACGAGAGTGGAGCTTTTTCCGTTTTCATTTCGAGAGTTCTTGCAGTACAAACAGGTGCAAATTCCAAATCTTGCCTCATTATCAGCAAAGCAAAAAGGTGTACTGCGTCAATATTTCGATGAGTATGTTCTTTTTGGAGGCATTCCTGACGCTCTTAAATATCCAGAATTAGCATTGCATAAAACGCTGTACGATGATGTTTTATATAGGAATATTGCTACACGTTACAAGCTTGAGAATGTTAAAAATTTACAAGAATTGGCATTTTATTTGCTCAGCAATGTTTCCAACTTACTTTCATTTAATAAACTCAAAGATCTTTTAAAACTTGGTAGTGTTAATACAGTGAGTAGTTATATAGAGTACTTGGAAAATAGTTGGCTATTTTTTGTAGTAAATAAATTCGCCTACTCGGTCAAAGAGCAGCAGATCGCAGCTAAGAAAATCTACGGGATTGATTCTGGCCTAATTAAATCTATTGGATTTTCTTTTTCAGAGAATAGAGGCAAATTGTTAGAAAATATTGCTTTTTTGCATTTACGCAGGCAACAAAAAAATATTTACTACTTCAAAACAGCTCAAGATCACGAAATTGATTTTGTCGTGCCAGAACTAGGATTATATGTGCAAGTAGCGCAGCAATTTTCGATTCCAGAGACCAGAGAGCGAGAAATTCGGCCATTTTTTGAGTTAGTCAAAGACAAAAATCCTCAGTCTCTTCTAATTATTACTGAAGCAGAAAAGGAGGAACTCCTAGTTGGAGATAAAAGTGTATTAGTGATTCCAATGTATGAATGGCTGCTACAGTAGAATTTTACCAAACTATGAAACTTTCCGACAAACAACTTTTCTGGCTTGAATTTGTCTGGGCGATGACGATCAAAGAGATCAAGGCGCGCTACAAACACGCCATTTTGGGCTTTTTGTGGATAATCCTCAATCCACTCCTCCAAATGCTGGTCATCGGCTTTGTTTTTCAGTTCTTTTTGCCTGTTCATGTCGACAACTATTTTCTATTCTTATTTTCCGGCTTGCTGCCGTGGATTTTCTTCTCCTTCACGCTCAGTAAATGCACGCCCGCCATTGTCTATGAGCGCAGTCTTATTAAAAAAGCCCGCTTCCCGCGCGAGGCGATAATTCTTTCTATTGTTTTTTCTAATGTTTTTCACTTGCTTGTGTCACTAGCACTTTTTTTTGTTGTGCTACTTTTTGTAGGGAAAGTGTCTTTGTTGCAATTAGCACTACTTCCTATTGCAGTCGTGTGGATTACGCTACTCGCCAGTGGGTTTTCTTTACTAGCAACTGCGCTCAACGCGCGGTTTCGCGATGTCAACTTTTTTGTGCAGGCTGTTGTGCCGTTGTGGTTCTACGCCACCCCAATTGTATATACACTTGACCTGATTCCACAAAACTTGCACGCTCTTTTCTATCTTAATCCCATGACGGCAGTGATTGAAGCATTTCGTTTTGCACTCCTTGGCATGCCTGTTACACAGGCTTCACTCTGGCTCGTGAGTGTGGCAGCGAGCCTGTTGCTGTGCGTGCTTGGTTGGGTGGTGTTTCAGCGGGAGAGTAGGTATTTTGATGATTGGGTGTAAACAGCTAGAATGGATCTTTTGGTCTGCAAGTGATCGCATAGATTTGTACAAAATCATCCTCTTGATTTGTTGTCACCCGATCAATCGGCGTGACACACGGGTCATTGACTACCCAAGTTTGGCAGAATTTGACCACTTCAGGTGGACAAAATAAATAGGAAATAGTTTCATCATTTTGCAGATATTTTGGCTTGATATTTGATCCATACTGAACTAATTCGACCAAAGAAGCGTTGAGCTGTTTCTCAATTTCGTACATCACCCCATGGGTATGCCAGTCAGAATAGAGGCAGTAGTATTCGTTTTCACCCCTGCCCGTTTTTACTATTTGGCAGTCAGTATTTGGAGTATACAGCTGACTAATCTGTTTTTTGCTTATTAAGCTATTTGAAATGATCCTTTGAGCAATTAATTGATTGCTGTTTGGATGATTTGAACTACTACTTAATTCTCTCCTGTTTTTGAACAGGTATTGCGCATTGAATAGTAAGATAAAGGATAGATATAATATGCCAATTGAGTAAAAGAACCAGTTTTTCTTCATAAAAAATAAGAATGGGAAGAATGCAACCAAAATTATCTGCGATGTTGCGTAGTGATCATGAACTTGTTTTACGGGCATAAAAAAAAGCAACCCCATGCTGAGAAGCAGAGCGCTCAAAAGAACAATAAGATGCCGGCCTATCTTTTTTCTAAGATTCAATTTAATTAGCAAAATTCCAAATAATGCCACCAATGCCTTGAGCGGAGTATTCAGCATTAATGTGCTAACTCTGTTTAATACAGATAGCACGTGATTAATCTTTTCTCCAGAAATATGAATAGCTGTGCCAGCAACCCTTGAAAGATTCTCCATTGAGAATTGTCCTGCATCATCGTTTTTTAGTTGATTGTGCGATAGTTTCACAACAAGTACGAAGGCTATCAGAGTAATAAGTAGAGCGAGAAGGAAGAATACGAACTGTTTTTTACTATTCGTATTAGTGGAGATTGAGTATAGAGTAACAGTAATTGCTGCGGGAAGAAGGAGAAATCCTGTGTAATGGAGAAAAAAAGTTCCTGATAGAGCCAGGACTGATAAAACAAGATAAATTGTTTGCTTTTTCTTATAGTACTTGACTAGAAAACACATCCAGAGAAGAATAAAAAATGGCACTAAATGTGGTTGCCAGATTGTAGTGGAATATAATATAAAACGTTCGCTACTCGCTATGTATGTGGCAATTATTAGCCCAAGAAATTTGTTAAAATTTCTTCCAAATATATACCCAAGTAAAATTGTGCCACAACCAACGAGCCAAAAGCCAATCTTTATCCCAGCGCTTCCAGAAAATAAACTATAAAAGCTTCCGATTATCCAGTAATAAAATGGAGTGTTATTAAGGCTAGGGATACTGGTTGCAGGCGAAATCAGATTTTTGCTCTCAAAAATATGTTTTGCGACGAGGAGATCTCTGCCATAATCTGGCATTTGTATTGTTTCACTGCTCAGATTTGAGGTGAGTAGTTGTATGCGGACGACAATTGCCATCAAGAGAATTGATGTTAGTATGATGATTGCTGCAAGGCGTAGATATTTCAATAATATATGAGTCATACTCAAAATCTCTCCAGATTATAGTGAAGAACTTTTTGATCAAAAACAAGTGGGAATGAAAAAAAAACAGATAGCTATCGAGCTTAAAAACATCACTAAACGGTATGTGCTGCACCACGAAAAGCCGACGTTTAGCGAGCAAGTGATCCGCCGCAGCAAGCGAGAAGAGTTCTTAGCACTCGATGATGTTTCGCTCACCATTTACAAAGGAGAATCGGTTGGCATTATTGGTCCCAATGGAGCAGGAAAGACGACGCTGCTCAAGGTTATTGCGGGTATTACGACCCCAACCAGCGGATCAGTACTTGTGCAGGGGAGAGTAGTCTCCCTCATTGATCTAGAAGCCGGTTTTAACCCTGAGCTGACTGGTGAGGAGAATATATATCTCAATGGCTTGGTCATTGGTATGCGGCGCAAGGAAATTGAGCGGGTATTCAAAAAAATTGTGGCTTTTGCTGATATTGGCAAGTTTATCGATGCACCTTTATATACATACTCGCAGGGGATGAAACTCAGGCTTGGATTTAGTGTTGCGGTGCATGCCAATCCTGATATATTGATTTTGGATGAGGGGATGACTGCGGGGGATGAGGGATTTCGAAAGAAGAGTGGTAATAGGATTAGGCAGTTTTTTGAGGAGAAGAAGACCATAGTTCTTGTATCTCACGACATGCATTTTGTAACGAGTGTTTCTACTAGAACCTTAATGTTGACAGAGGGAAATGTTACTTATTAAGAGGAATGAAAAACCGTAATTGTATTTTCATTTCAGCTGGCGATAACGAACGATTCGCGTCTTATGCAATTAAGCATCTAAGAGGTGATTTTGATTTAATTATCAACTTTTATGGGAATGATGAGAGGTTATTTTCACGACTTAAGGAGGGCTCGACAATCATTGAGCGGAATTTAACAACAATGTTTTTAGCTTGTAAACTTATGTATGATAGAGCCGGACTGAATAAGTATGAATGGGTGTGCTTATTTGACGATGACGCGATGCTTGGGAAGGGAAAAGTTAGCGACTTAATTGTCATAGCTGAGCAAAATAACCTTCAGATTGTGTCACCTGCTCATGACCCTGGTGGGGTAGTTTCACATAATATACAGCTTCCAATATCTGGAAATCATGTTTTCCGTTACACGAATTTCGTTGAAATGTGTTTTCCCGTATTTAGGGGGAGTGCATTAAAAAAATACATGAGTAAGTTCAATTTCGATTTGTGTGGTTATGGAAACGATTGGTTTTTTTTGAACGTCTTGAAGGCTAATGAAATCAAGTGCTGCGGTATAGTTGATTCAGTAATATTCAAGAATCCTCAGAGAAAAGTTAGAGAAATTTCAAAATTTATGGCTGATGACAAGCGATTGCAGCAGTGGCAATTGACAAAGAAAGTGAGGTGTTTGAAGGAGTGGAGGAAACAAACGTTGGGGTATGTATACTTGAAATGAAAGAAGAGTAATTTTTTTTGTAGAACGCGACTTAGTTCAACACAGTGAATACTGCTCTACAAATGTACGCCTAGTGATATTTGTTCTCAGGTTTGTAAGGATAAACTAGGTCAATTGTTTAATGTTGCTTGTACAACACCGAAAATTGTGCCTTTTAGCACATTGAAAATTTCCACGGATAAAACTTTAAAGTGAGTTCTGTTTGCAATTGTTTGGAACGAAATCCGCCTCAGGACATTCTGACTCACTAGGTAAAAAAACATTTTCTTTGCTGTTCTAGATCCTTTTAATGCATAATATGATAAATAAGCTGCATTGCCCGCATCATATTGAGCGTCGTGAAGCAAGTGAGAGTCTCTTGACATCCAGCGATTGTGCCAGACTGATAATTTCGGGTCGAATATACAAGTTTTTCCTGAATTCAAGATGCGAAAAATGAGCTCACTTTCTTCTGCTGAGTGCAAAACTGTGCCTTGTCCGAGCCAATTCTTAAAAAATCCAGTAGTTTCAAAAACTCGCTTGTCGATCATCATATTATTTCCGTGTCCGACCACTCCGTGCTGAAAGAGATTTTCCATTGAGAAAGTAATCTGCTTTTTTCTTTCAATTGTGCCAGGGCATTTTTGATTTTCATGATTTTTTGGTGAGAACGAGAAAACATTTCCAAAAATTGCCGAAGTTTGTTTAGACTGGTTAAATGATTCAAGTCCAGTCGTGAGCCAGTTTTTTGAGACTATACAATCATCGTCGGTGAATGCGCATATTCTAGCTCGTGCTTTTATGATGCCAAGGTTTCTTGCAGTACTAAGCCCAGCTTTTTTTCTCAGGGTAAAGTATCTAATATTATGTAAGCTGGCAAGCTTCTTGTTTTGTGTTATGTGAAATGGAGTATCACTTTGGTCAATTATTACTATTTCAAAACTAAAATCTGAATTTCTTAGGAGAGAACCTATACAATGTTTTAGTTTCCCACATCTGTTTTTTGTGCAGATGATTACAGAAATATTGATCCTAGTTTTCATATCGCCGATTCAGTCGCTGCAATTTTGGGCTTCTTAGGCTAGTATAACCGAGACAGGCTCCATTCTGATATGAAGATGCCTTCTGAAGTAAAATTTTTTTTGGTTAATTTAGTTTCTATGCAAAATGAATTTGTGGAAATTACGGTAATTATAACTACGAGAAACAGGCCAGATACATTACATCGATGCTTAACTGCCTTGAGTCAAAGTACTTTTAAAAGTTTTGAAGTCATTATTGTTGATCAGAGCTCACATAATCATAGGTTAAAATTGACACCTCAGACGAGAGCGATGTTTCCAAGTATTGCAGTTTTCCCATTCTCTAAAGTTGGTAAGAGCATTGGCCTAAATTATGCGCTTGAAAATATCTTTCATCCATTAGCTGCAGTAATTGATGATGATTGTATTCCCAAAAGAGATTGGCTCGAAAAAATTGTCAAACACTTCATGGCTAATCCGAAGATAGACGCCCTCATAGGAAAAGTACTTCTGTATCAGCCAAAAAATAATCAGAAGCTTACTTGTTCTGCTTATTTTAATCCCGATCGTTCAAATGGTGTTTTGACTGCAAGCAAAATTGGATTGGGATGTAACTTTGCATTCAGATTCTCAATGTATAAACAGCTAGGAGGTTTCAGGGATTTATTGGGTCCGGGATCATTATTTGGA
>JAQBYG010000015.1 GCA_027620445.1 bacterium | reverse complement strand
GAGCACTCGCAACGCTCATACAACAAAATCGGAGAGATGACGTAGCAACAAAGACAGAAGCACATACATGCAAACGACAACGACAAGCAACAACAACGAGCTCGCACAGAAAAAGATACAATTCGTCACACCACACATGCAAGCGACTGCGACAAATTGATTAGAAAAAAACTACGGAACTATCCAATACCGCTCGCCGTCACTTTCGATCGTCACGCTACCCAATTGGTCGCTACGCAGTATTTGTACCCCCCTTTTTTGTAATTTTTCTAAAACTACCGTGTTTGGATGCCCATACGGGTTGTTTTCCCCGACACTAATGAGCGAAGTTTCGGGTGAAATTGCATCCAAAAAAGCATCTGCTGTACTCGATTTTGACCCATGGTGCCCCACTTTTAGCACATCGATGTCCTTGAGTAAGCCCACCTGCAGGAGTGCTAACTCTACCCTCTCACTGGCATCACCGGTCAGCAGTGCCGAGAACTCATTAAACTCTAATAAAAGAACGATAGACCAATCATTTACCTCTCCCTTTGAAGCTGGAAAAAAGCCTTGTGCAGCCGATAATGCTGTTTCGGAAGAATTCTCTAATTGAGCCGTGTGTGGCTCATTTTTTGCCAACGGAGCGAGAACGCTCAATCGAATTTCGTCGGAAATCTGTACGGTCTGACCGCTGCGAGCCTTTACAACGCGCCCCATAAGTTCTTTCTCTCTCGAGACAGATGTTCTCAAAGCCGCAAAATCGGCTGTTTCTTTACTCACTGGTGGCAATAGCAGTGAAGTAACCAAAAACTGGTCAAATACTAGAGGTAGTCCCCCAATGTGATCTGCGTCTGGATGAGTACCAACTACAAGCTCTAGGGTCGAGTCCAAAAAAGGCAGCTCTGACCAGAGACATTTCAGGACTTTTTCATCTCTTCCCCCATCAACAAGCACCTGGGTGCTCTGCCACTGGATCAGGATTGCATCAGCCTGCCCCACGTCACAGAGAGTTATACGAAGCACTGAGCGCTGAGACTGCGCAGAGTACTCCCGAGCAATCTCAAAACAAAGGTAGGTCACCAGCATAATAAACAAAATCAGCAGCGCGGGGCGGAGTAGCTTCATAGTAGTTGTCGTTTGGAAGTTCTTTTGCGCTCTCTGAGTAACCACCGGAGCAAGCGCAACAAAAGCAGCGTACCCCACCAGGCGGAAGAAAACCAGTCAGGTATCTCAGCAACAGCCAGCGGCTTGGGGAAGATATCCCCCATCCAGAAGAGAAACTCCAGAACAAGACTCCAAACGAAGCTGAGTACTACTCGAATTGGAGTAAATACTACTGCAGCCAAGCCTGGAGCAAACGAAATAAGTGGTGAAAAAAGGAGTATCAGCAAACCAAAAAACAATAAAACAGGCATAAACCAGGCAAGGGCAAGTGTGGAGAGCGGAGACAAAAGTTGCAGTGAACCAAATTCTGAGAGTATGAGGGGAAGAACAGCGAGCTGCGCTATACAACCAATAACGATTGTTCCCCAAAAGTACTCGAAGAAACTAGATCTCCAGCGACCAAGCGTGGTCCTGCCCTGTTCTATACTGGCAAGCTCTGCTCTCAAAAAGAAGTTGTTGCTAGAAAGCACTAAAGGTGCAAATAGGATTATGCCAAGGGTGGCTGCCGTCGATAGCTGAAAAGAAAGGGTGCTAATACCATCGGGCCAGATCAGAAGTAAGACAAACAACATTGCCCCCAGCCGAAGAATCGCAGGTTGCGGTCGGCGCAGCAGCTCCAATCCAATCATTGCAAACAACCACATGACCCAAGCACGGACCAGAGAAGGAGGAAAAACCGTTATCGCAACCAAGTAAACGCTTGTCAAAAAACTAAGAAAAATCCTGAATACTCGAGGAAAGCCGCTAGGAAAAATGCTACTCAATAACACCAAAAAGATACCCAGATGGTAGCCAGAGGGAGCAAGCAAGTGCTGGAAGCCCAAAAAATCGAACAAATCGGTGACTGCTGGATCAAGAGAGTCTCGAGCACCCAAAGTGACTGCTGCCACCAGGCCTCCAACCTGGTCGCCCAAAAGCAGTTTGTGTTGGGAAATCACTATTGCTCGCTGCTGCTGCCGCCAGGTTTCTCGACAGGGAAACCAACATTTATCCGAACTCAACCAGATTTGAATATAAGAAAAGACTTGATTTATCAAATAATACGGAGAAAAATAACGAGTATCAGAGCCGTCAAGTACTGTGCTAGATGTACCATTTCCTCGAGTGAAGAGGGTAAAATTGATACTTTTTGATTCATTAAATAGGGTGTAATACTGGAAACTAGCCTCCAGAGGACATAGCCTGGAAGACACGAAGTTTGATACGGGTTTTAGAAACCTCATTTCGTGGTCTGGCAACAGTACTTTTTGGGTTATTTGTAATTGTTGCAAAAAGTACTTTGTTATTAGTATATTTATAGTAATCAAAATAGTAATTAAGAATACTTTTTTTCGTATTATTTTTCTTCTTATTTTTGACACAAAAGTGAATAGTTAATAGTAATGTAAGAAATTAGAGCGAAATATGCTCTTTCAACTGCTCAAAAACGGTGTTTGAGAGAATCTTCCGCTCTACCAGCTCGGATAGTGACGAGTATGGCCGTCCAGCAATAAGATCCTGGGCTCGTTTTTCACCTATTCCTTCCAACGACTCTAGCTCGCTCACGCTCGCTGAATTGACCGAAATCCTACCCTCGACCGAACCACCCGACAGCCGTGTTATGGCTGCAGCCATCACCGCATCGCTTTCAAAAGGAACATAGATCTTGTCTTCATCCTGCAACTTTTGGGCTAGATTGATTGTTTGCGCTACTACTCGATCATCTACCCCGGCGCGAAAGCCCCCTGCTCGAGTAATCGCCTGTCCAATGCGAGCATCTTTTTCGAGTTGGTACATACCAGGGTGCTCGACGGCACCAGAGACATCAACCACGATTTGATCGGTTGGCTCCACAATAGTGAGTGTTGCCATTCCCTCTGGTTCTGCCTGGACCTGCTCGGGTGATCCTGGTTGCAGTTGTCCAAGATTCCAAAAACTCAGACCCAGACCAAGACACATCGTCAGCAACCACCAACGAGGCAGCACAAAACGTAACAACCTTCGTGCAAAAACGAGCAGTGGTTCATACAGGTCAAACACACGATCAGAGTACTAAGTGAAAATGACACCAAGTGTAGCGTGGAGCCTAAGCCTGGGTAGAAAAACTAACGATCTTGCCCGCAATATATCGAGCGGTTGCGGATGTGCCTTGCAACCAACGTGTCACGATCGCATCCGCTCTAGCCTGGGCTACAACATATGTTTCGTCAGTTACTTTGTCTGCCTTGATCAGTAAGCGAGCGCGAACTTTGCCATCAATCTGGACCGGAACCACAAACTCTTGCTCTGCGGCTAAAGTTGCGTCTGACTGCGGCCAATTTGTCAGATGAATTGAGGCAAAGCCTGGTTCGGCATCAGCATGACCACTCTGGAATAACTCTTCTGCCAAAAACGGCGCAAATGGAGCAATCAGCTGCGTCCAAGCCAACACCTCTGCCTCTGGCAAGACAAGCTTCACTTCTCGACATGCGCGCTCATAGACATTAATAAACTCCATGAGTGCGGCAATCGCGGTATTAAACTTGAGCGAGCCAATATCTCCTGCAACTTTTGCGATCGTCTGGTGCAGTTTGCGGCGCACCGCAATCATCTCAGGGTGCTTGAGACTCTCAGCCTCGCCCACTTGAGACAAAACTGCCGCTTGGGTACGCTGGAGGAAGCGGTAAACTCCCGCCACAGCACTGACATCCCATGGCTTGTCGGACTCGATCGGACCCATAAACATCTCGTAAACTCTGAGGGTGTCGGCGCCGAACTTCTCGATAATTTCGTCTGGATTGATGACATTACCCTTGCTCTTGCTCATTTTTTTGCCATTGGGACCAAGGATCATGCCTTGGTGTCGCATCTTGGTAAACGGCTCATCAAACTTGAGGTACCCCTGATCGCGCAAAAACTTGGTAAAGAAGCGTGAGTACAACAGGTGCAACACAATATGCTCTGGACCAATCATGTAGAAGTCGACTGGCAGCAGCGCCTTGAGCTGCTCAGGATCGGCAAACTGTGACTCATCTCGAGCAGAACCGTAGCGCAAGTAGTACCAACTCGAGTCAACAAACGTATCCATGGTGTCATACTCTGGACGCCAACCCTTGCCGTATAACTTCTCAACACGCGCCTGAAACTCCTTACTCGAGGTGAGTGGTGACTCGCCGGTTGGCTTGAAATCTACATCAGTTGGCAATGTCCAAGGCAAGTGCTCTTCCTTAACTGGATGTGGCTTGCCCTCTGGGTCGTAAACGATTGGAATAGGTGCGCCCCAGTAGCGTTGGCGAGAAATCAACCAGTCGCGGAGTTTGTAGGTAGTCTGAAATCGAGCAAAATGCTGACCAATCATCCACTCTGCCATTTTTGCTTTACCAGAACCCCAAGCGGACATACCGTCAAATTGACCAGAGTTCACCAAGACACCCTCAGCTTCAAATGACATTTCTCCAGCTGCAACTTTTTGATCTATTTTTTTGTCTGCGTATGCCACTACCTGAATAATTGGCAGTGAGAATTTTTTAGCAAATGCGAAGTCGCGCTGGTCATGCGCTGGCACACCCATAACTATTGCAGTACCGACACCCATCAAAACATAGTCTGCAACAAACAACGGAATAGAATCACCATTCACTGGGTTGACCACAAAAAGACCTGTATTTACGCCAGTCTTGTCTTTTTCTCCAATCTTTCGCTCTTCCTCAGTCTTATGTGAAGCCTCTTCAATGTAAGTCATAACAGATTTTGCCTGTCCACTCGGTAAAAACTGCTCCAACTCAAGCTCTAAAAATTTCTCTGGAGCAATGACGATAAATGTCGTGCCAAAAATAGTCTCCCAAAATTTAGTCCAGATTGGCAAAACTACCTTGGTGTTTTTAAGAGTAAAGTCTATGTTTAATCCCTCGCCTTTCCCAATCCAGTGCAACTGCTGCTGCTTGGTCGCCTCGGGCCAATCTACCTGATCAAGACCGCTGATAAGCTCATCTTTGTACTCAGTGATCTTAAAAAACCACTGCTTCATGTTTTTCTGGGTTACCTCGGTATCGCAGCGCTCGCAGGCACCATTGACTACCTGTTCGTTAGCCAAGACAGTCTGGCAAGAGGGACACCAATTGACCATGCCGTCCCCCTGGTAAGCAAAACCTTTTTTATATAACTCGAGAAACAGCCATTGGGTCCATTTGTAGTAGCCTGGGTGTGAAGTCGCAATTTCTGCTTCCCAGTCATAAGAAATACCAATGCGCTTGATCTGTCGGCGGAACGTGTCTATGGCGCTTCTGGTTGTCTCGGCAGGGTGAACGCCAGTCTTGACGGCATAATTCTCTGCCGGTAACCCAAAAGCATCCCAACCGACCGGAAAGAAAACTTTTTTGCCACTCATGCGATTGAAGCGGGCAAGGATATCAAGTGCCGTCTTGCTCTCGACGTGGCCAACATGCAGACCCTGGCCAGATGGATAAGCGAAAGCAAACAAGAGATATAACCAGTCATCGCCAGGCTTGACGGTCGCTGCCATGTTTTGGAACAAACCTTGCTCTTCCCAGGCTTTTTGCCAACGCTCTTCTATGCCGATGTGGTCGTAAACTTTTGTCTGCATCTTGAGGTCTCGAGTATATCACAGCTTGAGGACCCGACCATAAGTATCTACAATGACAGTATGCCCAACTGGAAACACACGCTCGCCTTGCTTGCCGCAATTACCCTAGCCTACATCTGGCTCAGCGTCGAGGCACTGCGTCCGTACTCTTTGCAAATTTTTGCGCTCACGATAGTTGCTTTTTTTATCAGCAAGCGCATGGCAAAAGCTAAGATTTGGCACATAGTTCCGGAACACGCAACGCTCGAGATTACGCTACTGACGTTCGCATTTCTCTTGTTGATAGGAGCCACTGGCAACCTGACCTCCCCCTTCTTTGCACTCTCGTACGTTCACCTCTTTTTCTTGGTCCTCGCGACTCGACCAGCCACCGCGATTGTGACAACCATAGGTGTGGCACTCTTCCATTTTGGTCTTACTGGCTCAATAGGCAGTGAATCACTCCAAACCCTCGCTTCTCTGCCTGTGTTGCTGCTCATTTTTCTCTTTGCCAAAGCACAGTACGATGAAGCCACCGCCTCGAAAGCAATTATTGCCGATGAAGCAGAGAAACTAGAGAGAACCGAGACGAGCAGAGCTTCTCTCGAACAATTTTTAACTACATTTCTGCAACCACGCATACAAACACTGAGTGAACTAATAACCACGAACGCCACAACACAAGAACTCTCGACCCAACTCTCACTGATCGATTCGGAAATAAAAAAACTGCTCAAAAAGGAGTAAGGTGCGACTCAAATCTGCAGTACTCTGGGGAATTGCTTTCGCCACTGCCTGGAGTGGGTACCAACTGGCCCTTCGTCCTGCCTGGGCAGAGCGACTCGAGTCCAACTCCTACGTCATCCAGTTTGGCAACTTCAATGTCACGGCCGGAGAGAAAGAAAGTGCTTCGTACAAAGTCACCGATACAGTTGGGCAAACAGGAGCTGGACCGTACGGACAGTACGGCGTTTCCAGCTACTTTATTGGGGGTGGTTTTCAGTATATCTACCAAATTGATCAATTCTCGTTTGCGATCTCCAAGCTCACCATAGACTTGGGAGAGCTGACCACCGGCGCACATAATACAGATACCTTGACGCTAACCATCACCTCTGGTGGCGCTGGAGGATACGCCGTGTACGCCTACGAAACGAAGCCGCTCACTCACCAAGACGGCTCGCACACCATTGCCGACACAACTTGTGATAGTGGTAGCTGTAGTGAATCTGCTGCCGGCATCTGGACCAATGTCAATATTGGTGGTTTTGGGTTTAATGCCAATGGTAGTGATGCAGCGAGCGACTTTCTAACGAGTGACCACTTTCGTCAATTTGCCAACGCGGCAACAGCTGAACCGATGCAGTCCATCATGAGTTCAACCGACGTAGTAGAGGGCGAAACAACAACAATCACGTACAAAGCTGGGCTCAACAACGCGAGCCAGGCGGCGGGTCGTTACGAGACGGCCACAGTATATGTTGCGGTACCAGGATTTTGAGAGTAACTATGAAAAAAATACTTCTCGCAACACTACTGAGTACCTTTTTCTTGAGTACAAAAACTATCGCACACGCCCAAGAAGTAGGTTTCAACCTAGTCATTGCCCCTGCCCAGGCATACCTCAAGATACTGCCGGGCAATCGTGCAACTCACACCATCACGCTCGAGAACTCCGGCGACGAAACACTTAAGATCACCCCCAAAGTGCTCGACTTTGCAACCGACGGTAAGACCGGCCTGCCCGTCCTACTTGGGAAATCAGAGTTTGCCTACCTCAACCTCACTGATGAGCTCTACCAACCCATTACCCTCCCGCCTAAAGGCAAGGCGCAACTCACGCTTTCATTTAGCGTTCCATCTGGTGCCAAAAACAAAGAGTATCCGCTCTCTGTTGTCTTTACTGCAGATAAGGAAGGGGTACAGGCAAACGACGCAACGAGCCCCATCACTGGATCTGTCGCGAGCAACCTGGTCGTACTTGTCAGTGATGAATCTGAACCCACACGCAAACTCACGCTCGCCGATGCCGGGGCGCCGCGACTGGTCGATAGCTTCGGCAGCATCACCTTTGCCCCGATAGTAAAAAACGAAACCTACGCCGCAACCATCGCCTCTGGCAGTGCATCGATCATCGATTGGAGAGGCGAAACTGTCTCTACTCTCCCGTTTTATCCAGACAGCGTGCTCGGTTTTAGCACCAGAGAACTGCGCGGATTTCACGAAAATTCGCCCGTACTCTTTTCGTATAAAGCACCCTTCTTACTTGGACCGTACAAGATTCGCTTCGATTTTGATACAAGCTCACATGAAATTATCGTACTCGCCGCCCCACTCTCGCTCTTGGGAGCAGTTGGTATCGGCATCATAACCTACCTTATATACAATAGGTTACTTGCAAACAAAAAATGAGAGTACTACACTGGATAACAATGCAATTACGAACTGTCCGTCCCTGGCTTGTTTTTGGTGTTGTTTTTCTGGCAATTGCAGCCACCGGTCGTTTTGCCGAGGAGAGTTACTCGGCGAACATGACAAACGTCTCTGCTACACTTTCCAATTCCCGGCTTTCATTTAAAGGTGGGCTGGCTGCAGGGAATACTGTGGGGTCTTCTCAGATAAAAATTGCCACGAGCGGCTATCCCTCTGTTGCAACAACACAACTGCAAAATAGCGATACTGTAATAATAGGCGAAGGTGGCAGTATGGCTAGTCACACCATTACCGAAATCGTTGATGCAGACGACTTTACGATTGGAACAGTGCTTGCGACAGGTGATGCCGATACCGGTGATGATGTGATTTCATCCCAATCAAGCGAAATTAATGTTGACTTTACAACGGTGACAGCAGTTGCTGATGGCAAATTCCAAGTCCTACTACCTGCCGAGACCACTAGCAATATTGCAAAAGATGGCATACCAGACAGTGGATTTTTTGATTTTACCTATCAGCTAGACACGACTGCTACCAAAGCTCTAGTGACTTGTCCTGCGAATACTGGCAACTACGCTTTTAATGAAACTGATGCAAATGCCACAGCCTCAGCTGTAACCCTTAGTGGCTTGTACTATCATGTATATGAGTGTGGCTACAGTGGTGCAGGTGGAGTTGGCACCACCATCAATGACTTTAAAATCGTCAACGTCATAAATCCCGCTCCAAAGTCTGGACATGCTGCAGGAACAGCAGATACCTATAAACCAATTATCAGGCAGCTCAATAATACTGGAACAGTCATTGATCAAACCACTGTCTCCATTGGCGTTATTGAGGCAGTTCGCGTTACTGCTACAGTGGCACCTCAGATCACGTTTAGCATTGCGGGAATAGCAGCAAGCACAGCAGACAGATGTGGCATTACCACGGATGCAACTACTACAGAAACGTCTGTTCCTTTTGGAGAACTCTCGATCGCTGCTTTCCTTCAAGCTGCTCAGGAGTTCACCGTATCAACCAACGCAGCGGATGGCTACGCCGTGACAGCTATCGAAAATGACCAACTCTCTAGAAATAACGCTACTTGTACTACTGATGGTTCATCTAACACCGACTGCCTCATAGATTCTGCGGGAGACGATAACCTAATGAGTCATACGAATCCGGACGACTGGAGTAGTACTGCAAAACCTGGCTTTGGTTATACTTTAGAGAATGTAGACGCGGCATACGTTAATGCTATGGAATTTGAGTTTGATGGAACTCAGGGTAGCTGTGGCGGAGGGGTCGACTGCTACAAGCAGTTCGCTGACGCACAAGATAGTCAAAGTGTCGAAAGAATGTTTAGTAGTAATGATGTTGCGAGTGCCGAAACTGTGTATGTCTGCTATCAAGCAAACATCAGCGCCACTCAAGCCGCTGGCAACTACGAAAATTACATTACATACACGGCAACAGCTAATTTTTAGACAATACTTATGAACTACTACCTGCCCAGTCTCTCCAAACTAATCATTGCTTCTTCTCTAGTTGTCGGTCTATTTCTGAATAACTCAAGAACGATATCTGCACAACAAGCCATCACGGCCATTCCTCCCCGGCTAGGAGATGAAAACTCACTCAGACTCAAACCAGGGGAAACAACACAAGTAGAACTGCGTGTCCGAAACGATTCAAACAAAACGGTAACTATCAATACGAATGCAGTAGATTTTATTGTGGGCGAGGATGGCACTACCCCAGTTCCACTCGATAATGTGGATACAAGCAATAGTCGCTGGAGCCTAAGCTCATGGTTAACAATCGCTCCACAAGAGCAAGTCTTAGAACCAAATCAAACAGCTGGTTTAGCCGTTGTAATCACTGTACCTGAGGACGCATTGCCAGGTGGTCACTACGCAATGGTTGCCCACACACCAGCGAGTGGGAGCCTAGACGACTCTGGGTCTGCAACTGGCATCAACCAACGAGTTGGTACCCTGCTCTACGTTGTTGTCGACGGGCCGATCAACGAAGCAGCCTTCATCCGCGACTTTACCTTTACCGACTTCATGGAGTATGGTCCGGTCCCCTTTAGCTTTACGGTAGAGAATGAATCAGATGTGCATATCCGCCCCCAGATGCATATTGATATCTTCAATTTGTTTGGCAAAAAGGTTGCTACCATCCAACCAGGGACAAAAAATGTCTTCCCCTACGAGAGTCGTGCCTTTTCTGGCGAGTGGGATCAGATCTGGGGCTATGGTCCCTACACAGCCAAACTGACCATGAGCTTCGGTCAACAAGGTGCCGTTGTGATCGCGCGCACGAGTTTCTGGCTCCTGCCAGTCAAGCTACTTATTGCGATCGTTACACTCCTCGGCGTGTTGGTCATCACTGTCATCTCAATCAGACGACATATGATTCACCGCAAGACAGATCAGACGGCGCGCATCCAAGAACTTGAGTCCCAAGTACAAGATCTGCGAGAAAAAACGCCTCCAACTCCAGAACAGCCACAAGGATAGCAGCTGTGCGGAAACTCCGCCCTCTATCAGCTTTCATCGCTATCCTAGTCCTATGGACGGGTGTTGTGTTTGCTCAAGAAGGAGGTCTCCTTCCTGGCGAGACATTGAGCCAACCCAAAGAACGCCCGGTGACTGTCTCGGCAACTGTTCCGGACAGGATCCCACCACCAACTGCTATCCTGCTCTCACCTGGCAACAACCAGCACGTGTCTACCGGCCGCCCCGCCTTTCGCTGGCAGTACTCTGGCGATACTTCTGAGATCACTAAACAACAACTGTTTATTGATGGTGTGCTATTTCAAGACAATCTTCCCTTTGCCTCGGCAAATCCCAGCCAGTATGCGCTCGAGTATCAATCTGGAACCGGTATCTTCGCACTCACCCACTCACTCACCCTTGCAGATGGGTTACATACCTGGAAAATAAAAGCCTTCAATGCAGAAGGAAATAGTTCTGAATCTGCAACCTGGTCATTTGTGGTCGACACACTCGCTCCCGTGTTTGCAGTCACCAAGATCGTCGACATCACAACCAGCATCTGGGCACAAGACGTCTCGACTGTTCCTATCGTGCCAATTGAGATCCCGACTCGCAATCCAATTTTGACTGGTAAGGGTGAGGCTGGCTCTACTGTAGTACTGACCGTCCGTCTCCCCTCTGGAGAAACAGAAACACACACCTTTACCATCAACGACATGGGTCACTGGAATGTTCAGCTGTTTGATTTGCCTAGAGGAGCTGTAATATATCTGGATTTTATGATCACCGATGTGGTTGGACACATCTCCACCTTGATAGATCTGCCACTCATAGTCGAGACGATCACCGTTTCTATCCCTGGTATAGCCAAACCAATACAGATCGATATTCCATCCGGGCTCGAACCAGTTTTGGAACCAATCCTTAAACCAGAGCAGATTATCGAGAAGATCACCTATAACCCACTCGAGATCCATTTGCCAAGCTCGCTCCAAACTACGACCCAAGCACTGCCAGTCGTGCTGCAGACGCCAACTTTGAATCTACTCAAGGTACTGTTCTCAGTGATCGGCCTGATAATCGTGAGTGGTATCCCAGTGGCCAAGATACTCGTGCTCTTGAGTCGCATTGGTAAACAACTTTCTCTGCACCTGTTTGCCGAGATACTCAAGGCAATTGGCTTCTTACCGAGGGGACGCGCCCACGGGATTGTTTTTTCTGTCGAGTCTCAAGAGCCGGTGTCGTTTGCCCGCGTTATCTTCCAGGGAAAAACCAAAAATGGCTTGCTCCACAGCATAACCAAGCTCACCAACAAACAAGGAGTATACGAGTATGAGAAACTACCTGAGGGAGAGTACCAAGTAGCTGTGCTAGGAAAAGGCCACAGCTTCCCGACTCTTGTGCTACCGCCACCAGGCAGGCTTTGGAATAACTTTTATAGAGGCGAGCCCTTTGAGCAAGTAGCTCCAGAGTACACACCCTCACTCTTGATACCTATGGACAAAGCCGAGGAAGAACATGACTCTCTCGGCGCAAAGCTACTGAGAGTTCGAGCGCGTAATCCCGTTATATTTCTGGGCGCTGTAGCCGCTGCAGTGCTGCTTCCAAGTGCCTATAACCTTGCCGCAGCACTCTTGTATGTCTTAGCAAATCTCAACCGAAAATGGCGGGATAACGACATTCGCTTCACTGTACTTGATCCGAGTGGAAATCCACTGAAAAACACCGTGGTGAGGGTACAAGTCTCAGGAGAACCAAGACTGCGAAGTCTCAATCAAACAAATAAGAGTGGAAAGACCAACTTAGAAAGAACTGCTCAGAACGAGAAGGTTTCACTTACCATACTGCAGCTTGGATACAACGCATCAACCAACGAAGACCAAGATTTGATCGAAGCAGAATTGACAGAGCAAAATGTGCAAGTGCTACTGCAACAGAGCAGAATACTATAGGGAACAGCAATACTTTGTATCTGATTCGGGTTATCTATTCATGAATGTGTTTCTTTCGTATTTTTTTGAAAGAAAATTCTCTATAATTTTTATTACCGCAGATTTACTGCTTATTTAACGCAGATCTGGGAGTTATTACCGCAAAGTAATTTTTAATGATATTACTATATCTAAATGTACTAAGAACTTGAGCTCTTTTATGCAGAAATACCAAACCCGAATGAAAAAGTAAAGAGAAAATGACAAAACAGCCGGGTTAGATATCAACATTTCTACTAGTAATAAGAAAGTACTAATACATTTTCACTCCGTACTTCGTCTGGAAATGGAAAAATCTATCAAAGAACTTATAATAAAACTATTGATCTAAATAGTTGTAGTACTTCTCTTCCCCAAGTTTCCTCTGGAAAGAAATAGCGACCAAGACCGGTATCTTCTTTCAAGATAGCTACGAACCGATCGAACAGAGAAACAAATAAAGCTTTTTGCTGATCATTCAATGAGGAAGTGTTTTCAATCTGTGCTAGCAGTTGTCGTATTTCTTTGCTAATACCAGAGTAGAGTTCGAGTACTGCAGTGATGTTCCCTTTTTCTAGTACTATCGGTCGCAACTCACCAAACTGCAAGCTGGCAACAGCGAGTATCAGAACCGCTCCCCTATAGAGACGAGAGCATTGTTCAATAAACAGCGCGGGAAAGGTATCTGGATAGAGATACACGCCTCTGGTAAGTTGTATCGCATTGAGCTCTACCAGCTTTCTTCTCAGGTATCGAAAAGCTTTATCGCCGCTTGGTGACTCCTGAAACACGAGACAAGACCAATTTCCGGCCCAGTTCTGCCGCGATGGGTCTATAGCCGGAAAAAGTGCGTATAACTCCTTTTTACCTGTCTCAGCGAGGTAGAGCTGAGTGATATGACCTGCGCGCTCATACCGCAGAAGCCCCTTTGATTCCAAGTAGACAGCTAGAGATCTAAATCGACCAGAACTGAGCTGTGGAAAAAAACGCGCTACAACCTCCTGAGCCACTATTCCGGTTGTCTGGTTATCATCTGGAAACAAAGTAAGTAGAAATTTTTGACTTTGTAGTTTTATTGCCATTTCACTGGTTGCATCCTCTTACTACATATTTAATCGCAAGTTTTGCAGCAATATTTCTAGTATAAATACTCTCACTGCAAAAGATGTTCACAGCTCTCGTGCCCGAAAGTAGCATTTCTCTCAAATAACGAATGATTTTGAACGCTAACAATGTCATTTTTAGCCTGGTATTTCTCATTTATTCTCTTGATTGAATAGTAATTAGTTCACATACTACAGATAAATAGAGCTCATTCACAGTCCCAAATTTTGGGGATAATAGCAGAATAAGTTCTCAAGCCTTCCCAGATCATTTCTCAAGTTACTGTGTTTTGATTAACTTTGATCACAGTGAAACTATGTGAAAGCCCGAAAGTGTTTCTACACCCTTTTCCCCAAGTAGCAGGTATTTTCTGAACTCGGCAAACGAGGTCAAGAATGTGTCTATTGCCCGAAACTCTGCTTTTTCCTACACTGGTACAGCACCAAATAATCTGTCTAATGAATCTGGTAGCACAAAAGAACCGAATAAAACAACAAAGTCATAAAGATGCCTGCCCGCACTCTCCATCTCTCCAGCATTCTGCAAGCTTTTTCCACATTTTTGGCGCTACGGTCGGTTGATGACCAAGTAGCAGAACAAGCAGTGATCGCACTCATGGGTGTTTTAGAACGAAAAAAGAACCTCTCAAGCTGGACACTCGAGGAAATCACCAAAATACTGCAGAGTAAGAAGCAAAAGCAAGCAGGCTTTAGTAGCGCAGAGACGCTTGTGATGCAATTTGTCGAACACTTCCCTCCCTTCCAGACAAGCACACTACTCCACAAATACCTCTTCGCACTGCAAGAGACCGGCTGCTCATCAGCTACGATTCGCAATTATCGCAGTGACATCGGGCAATTCTTTGCATTTCATGCCAGTACAGAGCTCGAACACTTCATGACAAAACCCAAAGTCCTCGAGTTTCTGGTTGAGGAAAAACACCATGGCCTGAAGATCTCAAGTATTCGACGGAAACTGAGCAGCATCATGCAGTTTGCCCAATGGCTTGAGACAAATGACCAAGAGATACACATAACCAATGACCTCGAGTCGCTCCAGACAGATCTCGATACGACACTGGAGAAACAAGCAGAAAAACAACAGCCCCAGACTAACAAGCCAGCGAATCAGATCAAGCACTGGAATTTGCCACTCAAGCAGCACGCTGTCTCACACAATCCAACCAGAACTGCCAGAGCCAACCAAGATTACCGAGCTCGCCTCGAGTCTGGCTGGCGAAGCATTAGCGAAAGAGTTCAAACTAAGACCGTAGTCAAATTCTTACCGTACCTCAACCTGGCTACCATCTTGCTCTTTGTTCTGGGGGGCGGCTACTTTGCGTACGCCCAGTTGTTCCGAGATGCTCCGGAGCCACTCGCCTTCCCGACAGCGCCAACGCGCCCCAGTCGAGTATTATCATTTCAGGGTCGCCTGACCGACACGGCTCAGAACCCAATCGTTACCGCCACTAACTTTCGCTTCAAGTTATTTGACGCCAATACAGCTGGGACACAGTTATGGGACTCAGGGACTTGTAGTATTGATCCTGACCAAGACGGTATTTTCGCTACAGGCCTTGGTGATCCTGTAGCTGGTTGCGGTGCTGAGATTGGCTCAAACGTCTTTACCGAAAACAGCAACATCTGGCTCGAGGTCATCGTCGGGGCAGAAACATTGACTCCTCGCCAACAAATCCGCACCGTGGCGTACGCCCTCAACTCTGAAACCGTCCAGGGTATCCCCGTCTCCGCCACGGCAGCAGCCACCGCCAACACTCTCCTGATTCTCGATGAAGGTGGCGAGGTGGTACTCGGCGAAGTCTCCCCTAAGATCCGCTCTACCAGTGGGACCTTCACCATCGATGCCCAGAGTCTACTCCTCAAGACCAGTACAGGCAGTAATGGTGATATAAACCTATCACCCGATGGCACTGGCCGGACTATTGCCAACTCAAATCTGATTACTACAGGCTACTTTTCTGCCCCGGGCGCTACCCTGTCTGCCAGCTATGCGGGCGGTACTGCCCTGGTCGCTCGTGGCGGCCCATCTGGAACAGCCAATATCCAGGAGTGGCAGAACGCAGCCGGCACAGCCCTGACCGTCGTCAATGCTGCTGGCAATCTCGGCGTCGGCACTACCAACCCCACGGCTGGCGCCCTCCATGTCGTCGGCCACTGCGTGACGGGCGACACCAAACTAAGGCGAAAGCGAAAGAAAAAACGCGATAAACACAAGCTCTCCAAAAACGACCCACCCTGCAAAAAATGTGGTCGCGCAGCTACCTGTAGTACTTGTGAGTACTACGAGTCTGTTCGTATTGACGAAGTAAACCCTGGTGATGAAATCCTCACACTTAACGAGAAGACAGGTACATTTGTCGATTCCAAGGTTAAAGCTTTGATGGATATGGGAGTACAACAAACCTACCTACTCATCACTGAGTCTGGCAAACAGATCAGAACAACCAAAGAACACCCCTACTTAATTACCAAGTCATACTCCAGGCACAAAATGACGGGCAAAATTTTGGAGGTCGACCAAAGTAACCGAATCGAAGACCTATCAAAAGACAGTTTTATAGCCATAGCTTGGAAAGATCAGAGTCTCAACATCAAGATCACCAAGCAGTACAAAAAGCAGTTACTGGCACTCTACAAATCCAAGAGGCACCCAGACGAGAAGCAATTGAAGTTCTTTGCTCCGAGCATTTTTGGACAAGCAATCGTATTACTGCTAGAACATAAGCAAATTGTTCCTACAGGGCTGCTTATCGATATCGAGTATCCAGGTCATGAAGAAATCATCAGCAAAATAATTAAACAATATAATAAGTCAATTGATGTGCACTTTGTCAGCATCGGCAAACAATCACCCGCACACTATGTGGCGTATGGCGTATTCCTCGGCAAACAGA
>JAQBYG010000014.1 GCA_027620445.1 bacterium | reverse complement strand
CGCGCCCTTATACAGGCGGTCGCGGTCGCGCTTTTAAGTGGCTTGCTCGGCACCCTGTGGTTTACTGCCGCACTCGTCAAGGTTAACTTCATCTCACTCAGCGTCGTCTTTTTACTACAAAAACTGCAGCCTCTTTTTGCTATCTCTACCGCGCATATCTTTCTCAAAGAGTCGTTGCCAAAGTCATTTATTTTGTGGGCTGGACTCGCACTTGTCGCCGCGTACTTTGTGACCTTCCCAGGCGGTGTAGTCAATTTTGGCACCGGTTCCGGCACTGCTCATGCTGCACTTTTGGCGCTTGGCGCTGCAGCAGCTTGGGGTTCGAGCACGACTCTCTCAAAATCACTGCTCAACAAACAATCTAGCGCCATGAGCACCAGCTTGCGCTTCTTTTTTACCACTGGCTTTGCAGGGCTAGTACTTCTCATGCTTGGCCAAACACCCAGTCTTTCTCTGGTAACTCCCAGCCAAATTGGCATGCTCACGCTCATTGCGGTCTCGACAGGCATGGTCGCCCTGTACATTTACTACCAAGGTCTCAAGCGGGTGGAGGCTAAAGTCTCCACAATTCTTGAGCTCACATTTCCCTTACTCGCCGTGGTGCTCGATATGTTTGTCTATAAATCGTTTTTAACCCCTGTGCAAATCGTTTCTGCAGCAGTTTTGCTGTACGCAATTGTGAAAATTGGCAAAAAAGCTGCTTAGAGTAATTTTTTAAAATCAGAATCAAAACTGAATGCTTTGCCAGCCGCAAGTTTTGCCTTGGCAAATAAAATACAGTCAACCAAATCGATTTGTTTTTCCGCAAAAACACCCAGCGCAAGAATAATTGCCTCTCTGTCAGGTATAAAAATATACTCAGTTTTTAGGATTGATAGCAGATTTTTTGCTGTCTGCGCATGTGTTTGCTGCAAAGAAAAAAGTATGTATGTGACCTCTGCCAAAACCTCAGTTGTAAGTATGAGCTGCAGCTTCCCAGCTTTAGCAAGTTCAAACTGCTCCTGAATAATTACTGTCTGCTCTTTGCTTCTGTTTATCAGAAAGCTAACGACAACGTTTGTATCTAAAAAAACTTGTTGCATCAGCCTACAAAAATTGGTTTGTTAGAAAGTCGTTTTTCAGTTCTCTTATATTCTTCTAAAACAGCCTTTTCTATCAACTTTTCTTCATCAATGTCTCCGAGCGTATTTGGAACCGAGCCCAACAAAGACATGATATCCTGCTCCGGCTCTATCTCTATCGTGCCAACTTTGGTCTGGGTAATGATCACCTTGGAGCGATCAAGTTTGAGCGCGCGACGAATGGCGATGGGGATGGTAATTTGGCCTTGGGCGGTAACAGTTGCTGTGTACATATCCAGTAATTTTACTTTCTTGCATTATATTTGTCAATTTGCATTAGATTTAAATTCTTACATTAGATTTCGCATTTCCCGTCACCCCCCGAAACCACGTATAATCACAAGGTATGGCGGATACTGACCAAAACACACTAGTTGATTCTGCTCAAAAAGCAACCGCACAGGCTAATCCGATTTTCTCGGCTCGGGAAACCCCTCATCATCTTATCCCCTTTGAAAAGATCAAGCGTCTTGGGACGTATCGGCCAGAGGAGCGGCTCGATCTTCTCGTCATCTTTAATAGATTAACGAGCTTCATTGACTCAGATTATCGTCTTGTGCCAAGGCAAAAGCTGGAAATTCGACTTGAGAGAACGGGTGGAACCAAGCTCACCACAGAGGAAAACCCATTCTATGGCGATCTTGGGCCGACAGAGCAGGACTCCACACTTTCCCTTGCGGATGTTGTCCAGCTTTCCAGCGATATCGCTCGGTGGCTGAGAGCAAATGAGAAGAGCGAGAGCTTGTTGGAATTTGACTCTATAGATGATTGGTATTGGCTCAACGAGCTCTCGAGAGAAGAAGTACCAGGTTTTATTTCCAACATCATCCCCAAAGACAAAGTCGCCAAGCTACAACGCGAGTTGTTTGTAGAAATTTGGGAGGCATTCAAAGTCGGTGAGCAGCAAGAGGAAAAAGAGTCGCAAGCGCCAACTGGTGAAGTTTCTGGCGCAAAGATGCCAGATTCAGAGGCGCTTGGTGCAGCGGTGCAAGCGTACCAAGCCAGTGGTTCTAGCCAGAGCGATGCTAGCGATGGTGCACAAAGTGAGGTCACCACAAACCAACTAGAAGACACCGAAATATTTCAGGAATTCTTACAAACCCATACAAGAGAGTTGCAAGTCGAGCGTGAAAACCTTTTGGCAATGCTTGAGTTTGAGTTCTACAACAATATTCGAGGCAATCACACAAGTGCAGAGCTTGATCAAATCTGGAGGGACCTTAAAACAAACTTTAACGAAGAGCTCTATCAATTTCTCCTCTCAAACCCATCTCTTACGCAACAGTTGCTGAAAAGTAACTCAGATCAGTTGCGACAAACAGTTTTTGGACAATTTGTCGAACAAATTAGCACCTCTTCACCAGAGCTCATAACCGGAATCACTCGCTTATACGAGCAACTTGGCGACGAACTTGCAGAATTTAGCCCAGAACGCGCAGAAGCATTTGCTGAAGAACTCAAAAGTATTAAAATTCAAGGTTTGTCTCTGGATGTAATTATCGGAGAGCTTCCAACTCAAGAGATACTCTCAGAGATTAAACAGCGCGCAACTATCAAAGCTATTCCCACAAAGCCGCCGGAGCGAACAACATCAGCTGCAACCGCCGAGCAGGTAGTGGTCGCACCAGAAAGCGAACTCCAAAAAAACGCCACTGAGTACCTCGCCACCCACGCAGAGTACGAGATCTTCAAAAAAACGCGCATATTCTTGCACAAACTCTCACCAGAGCTCGATCTCAGTGCCCAAAACATTCGCCTGCAACTGCAAGAGTTTGCCAGAAGAGAGGTGCTGAATCTTACTGAGACACAGCTCCGGCTCGCGCAGAGTGATCCTGGCTACCTGCGCTCTTTGTATGAGCGCTTCGCACTTAGTCTGACGCAGCAAAATCCAGAAATAATCAGTTTTCTGATTGGCTATGGCAGATTTATTAACCAGTCTGACCCGGCTGAAGCAGCGCAGTTTGAGGCTATTTATCGCAACGGTGTTCTGGGTAAAACCCTCTCAGCAAAGGATGCGCTGGCGGTTGATCTACAAACGTCGCTTGGTGGTGCTGCCACACCTGTGGTTGTGGCAAATACTGCCAACACCATAGAGGCCATGATCCTTGAATTTGGCGACAAAGCGCCACAATTTATCGAGCAGATCTCGACCGAGCGACTTGAGCTCGCCTTTGGCCTAGCAGCTGGCACACTTACCGAAACATCGGCCGAACCTTTTAAAAGAACGCTGCAGAGCCAGCTCGGACTGCGCCTGAGCGAGCTCAATTTGGCGGTTGGCGGACAGTTTCTACAAACAGGCGGTCTGCAAGGCGGAGTACCAAGTGGTCAAGAATCGACGGAACAAGCACTAGGCGCCATTCCTCAATCAAGACTATTGGTCGAAACACATGGTGCCGCAACAACCATCGCCGCCCTCGGAACTCCAGCTACTCCAGTGGAAAAAAATCATGCTGCCTGGTGGAGCTCGCTGCCCAAAGAAGTACAACTGCAGCTGTATGACCAGGTAGAAGGCGCAGGAGCCGCAAACAACTACACGGGATTCAGCTCGCTGCCGATGCCGCCCAGACTAGGCACGTACAGCAATGCTGATATCCGCAAGTTGTTGGTGACGACTTGGTCCGAAAATCCTCAGCTTTCACAAGAAGAAACAAGAATCCTGCAAGAAGCTAATGAGATTTTAGACGCACGTGATCGCTTAGCAATCCAGCAAGTTAAGGTTGCAAAGCTGCGCGAGGAGGTGTTAGCCGCAGTTATCCAAGACATCAAAGACGAACAGGCAGCGCTCATTGCAGCCCAGATGGGACTGGCTGTGGCAGAGGGAGAATCGAATCAAGCAGCCATTCAAGCCGCGATGGTTTCAGGCGCAGCACCACTGGCCGTTTCCCAATTGGCAGGGATGAATGCCGCTGTCTCTACCAATCCAAATGCACTGGTAGGAACTGATCCGTATACCTATGACTACGGACAGGACTTTAGTAGACAAAGCTCTGCTGGCATCAAATCACAAATTGCTGCGCAACTGCGCGGGGCGTTTGCCAAGAAAGTAAAACAGAAAATTGCGGGAAGTATGCTTAGGGGTGCTGCCGCAAAAGCTGGATTAGCTGCAACAGGCGTCGGTGCACCAATTGCGCTTGGACTTACTCTACTACAAAACAAGACTGCTCGAGATGTAATCCTTGGCGGTGGCGGCCTAGTTATTGCAAACACACTCTACTCGCTCAGTACGTATGGGGGGGCGCTTGGAGCAATTGCTGGAGGACTCATTGGCGGACCAGTTGGTGCTATTATCGGAGCAAATGTTGGGGCAATGATTCCTGGCCTCGGAGGTCAATGGACTGGCCTAATGGGCTGGACCCCCAGTGCTCCCGTCTCCCCATTTGCGTCTGCCGGCAGCGCAATGAGCTCTGGTGGTGGCACCGCTCAATCGATGCACGCCATGCGCCAAGCAGGTGCCACTGGTGCAGAAAGCGGGGCAGCGAGCACTGCAGCCGAACCTCTAAGCTACGCACAACAAGGCGCCATGACCGGAGCTCCAAGCTCGAGTGCGGCGGCGGGAGACGCGCTTATCCAGGCAAATCCCGCAACAGGAGCAGCAGCGACCAGCAGCTCTTCTCTCACTGGTTTCTTGGGCGCCACAGCCGCAACCGTCACGGCCACAGCTGCTCCACTGATTGGGATTGGTATTGGCATATTTTTGTCACTACAAGTGCTTTTTATCATTTATGGAGCGTTTTTGATTAAGGTGCCGTCGGAAGGGGTCGTAGGAACTACCGAAGAACTCTCAAAATACGCCACCCTGACCAAAGAAGCCTCTCCTGCGACTTTCGCAAACACCACTCCTACCAACGTAACATACTCCATTGCCTTAGCTCCAAAATCTGAGTACCAACTACAAGTGACACAAGTCAAAGATACCTACGCTTATCTCGGATGTGATCAAGATGACTGCTCACTTGGACTCACCTCGCCCATATCACTCGAGTCATTTCCAACAGACATACTCTCAACCCAGGCGGAGACTGAGTACTCCGTCACGATATCTGCCGTAGATACGATGGTCATTAACTCGCTCACGGTTACTTTTGATGTGTTTGATTCCACAGGCAACAAACTGGTAACAGGCGAAACAATCACTGGCTCTGCCGCAGTAATTGTGGGCAATCCTAAAGTAGGCTGTTTCTTATTCGCAACCCCTGGTAAAACGTTTCAGGTTGCTGGTGGTGCGATTTCTTCCCAAGCATGGAGTGCGAACGATCAGAATATGATTATCAAAGCATACAGCAATACACTCGGTGCAAATCCAACCTTTACAAAACTTCTCTGCGCCAAAGGGCCCATCACGCTCTATAGATTGCCAAGTCATAACAGCTATTACGGCTGGGCTATGGGAACAAACGAGATTGGATTTTACTCTGGTACGTTCTCGGGTCAAATTGGAGCAGAGTACACACTAGTGCATGAGCTTGGGCACATCATCGATTATCGTAATGCTGGATTGCGCTCAACTTTCATTTCAATTCTGCCAAGAGATCTACATAAATGTTTTGATTACCCCATAGGAGAACGTTGTGACACAAGTGGCAATAGTGCAACTGGCGATGTGGAGGCATTTGCTGAGGCAATTGCGCGATATGTGACTAATTTCGAAGGTTACAACCTAAAACAGAAGCATCCCAAAGAACACGCTTGGCTCAAAAGCAATATATTTGGTGGGATAGAATACTAATATGCAACAACCACCCCAACCACACTGGATTTTTGCTCGCTGGTACCACACGCTTGCCGTGTCCGCATTTGTGCTGTTGCTCGCTGCGGTCGTTCTGCAAACAATTACCCCCAAACCAAAAACTCCCAGCTCTACTCTGGGGGACATACAACCAGGCGAGAACTTCTCAAAAAAGATGCAACAAGAATTAGGCGAACCACTTGAAACATTCACAACAAAGAGTGGGGATGAGGGCTATTTATACTCTTCAAGCTTTGCGGCCCACCCCAATCAAGTACATGTTGACGAAGAAAATAAAATAGTTTTTGTAAAAGAATATCTCACTTTCGACCCCAATCACACGCTTGCGCAATACGTGACAGAGTACGGTCAACCCGACTTTGCGCTTTATGACTCAGAGTCTCCAGAAACCACACGGTCACACGTGTTCTTGACAGCAGGTTTAGTAGTTGTTGCTCATGTCGATGGAGACGTGGTTGAACAAAAGTGGTTCTTTGTACCAACTACCAAAGATGCGTTTTTGGCTGGCTACGGCAGTTCACTCTCAGAATTTGGGCATGGTCCAGAAAGTCTGGGTAGCGAGTAGCGTTTTGCTTTGTGCTTGGATCTTTGTGTTCTTTTCTCTACAATGGAAGCACTGCCTGTATGCGAGAACATCCGATCCCACAAGACATAACCGGTTACCGCTTTCACATTGTTGGAAGCATGACGCTCAAGCAATTTGGTGAGCTTGCGCTTGGGGCGATTATTGCCTTTGTCATTTACAACACCAATCTCTTTCCGATTATTAAGTGGCCACTGATGATTATTTTCTTTGGGTTGGGTGCATTGGCGGCCTTCGTACCTATTGCCGAGCGACCAATCGATCACTGGATTATTACGTTTTTTAAAGTGCTATACAAACCAACCGAGTACTACTGGAAGCGAACGGAAAAAATCCCTGAGGCGTTTTTGTTTGAACCAGGAAAACTCACCGCTGCTCTAGAGGAAGAGGTGGATTTAACACCCATTCGCAGACAACGAATCAAGGAGTACCTCACCTCCACCCAGTATGAACGCCCAAGCGACGACATTTTGGCAGAAGAGCAGCAGCAAATTCAACATATTACAGAGCTGTTTGGTACCACCAAGGTGCTTTCCAGAAACAAACAAACAACGCCGCCGCGCGTAACCGAAAAACCACAGCTTACAACTCGTGTGCGAGAGATGCGACACAACAACTCGTTTGACCAGGTCTTTACAGTGTTTTCTCAAGGGGATGATGTCGCCGTCAAATCGTTCGAAACAGAAAAAACTACTCAAACAATGATCCAAGAACAAAAAGCGTACAACCAAAAGCGAGAGTACCTTGCAACCGATGAAGTCGCACAAAACATTGCTGTTCCAGAAACAAAAAGTATCGTTATCGAAAAAAACCAATCAGATGACGATGTCCTCGACTCCCTCCCTACCATTGCTCCAGATGAGCAAGTCTTTATCGCAGACCAAGCCGATCAGGTGATGGGCGCACAAACCACAGGTCAGGCAGTATTCAATGCAAGCCTGCCATTTCCTGACAAACCAACCATTCCCAACAAACTTGTTGGCATGGTGCTCTCGGCTCGAAATGAGCTCGTGCCAGATGCGATTGTAGAGATTCGCAAAGCGAGCGGTTCAATCGAGCGCGCGGTGAAAAGCAACGCGTTGGGCCAATTTTTTATTACGACACCACTTGCCAATGGAGAGTACGTTGTAGAGGCAGAAAAAGACCAATTACAGTTTCCCAGCCAAAGTATCGTACTAACAGGTGATTTAGTTGATCCAATCGAGATTCGCAGTACCACCTAGCTTGCTGCATGCCTTGAAACAAGCTACGATAAAATCAACACAATAACAACCATGCCTGACACAATCACCACCACCCAATCATTTCTCGATATTTTTGACATTACCAATGACCTGCTCTTGATGAAGGACGGCACAACCTCGCTCATCATGGTGGTCGACGCGATGAACTTTGGCTTGCTTGCCGAAGCAGAACAAGATGCCATCATGTACGCGTATGCTGGGCTCCTCAATTCGCTTAATTACCCGATTCAAATCGTGATCAATTCTCGCACCAAGGACGTTACCACATACCTCAATCTACTCGAGAAACAAGAGGCGGAGACTCCCTCTCCTGTTATACAAAATCGCATACGTAAGTACCGCGAGTTTGTGGGCAATCTCATTCATGATCGCAATGTGCTCGACAAAAAGTTTTATGTAGTTATTCCCGCCTCACCAATCGAGTTGGGAATGATTACCCCTTCAAGCGTCTTGCCCGGCAAACAATCGCCTGCCATCGAAACGATGGAGCGATCTGTTATTATTGAAAAAGCGACAAACCTGCTTGAACCGAAGCGGGACCATTTAGCCGCACAATTTGCGCGCATTGGGTTGTTTTCTCGCCATCTGACCACGCAGGAAATTATCGAGCTGTTCTACATCAAATACAATCCTGAGGCAGCAGAGGGTCAACACATCGCAGAAAGTAGTAGTTACAGTGCGCCACTCGTGCGTGCGCGAATGCAAGGAGAACATATGGATGTTCCAACACCTACCAATCCAGTACCGGCAGCAATGCCAGATCCAATGGCACAGCCGGTGACACCGATGCCAGCGACACCTTCCCCTATGCCAGCGGCAACTCCAGAACCGGTACTTGAGCCAATCCCAGCAGTGCCAACAATGCCTGCGATGCCGCAGCCGGAAGCACCAGCGGCAGATGAAAGCGCCATGCAAGCAGATCTTAATGCCACGGTGCAAGAGATGGGTCAAACCCCCATCACTCCAATCACTCCCATTCCGCCAGGAGGAATGGCGTCACCAACTACTTCTGAGCCAGCAATGGCACCAGCTGCACCAACAACTACAACCCCGTTACCAGAGATTTAGTTTGTAATTGATACAACCCACAACTTTCATTGTTGTGGGTTGTTGCGTACAATGAGGTGTAATGCCCAGCCTAAGTTCTCTTTTACCATTTGGCAAAAAACCAAAGCCAGACGCCGCCCCGCCAAAAACTGACGCGGCTGCCAGATCATTCGAAAAGATCCAAGAGTTCTCTCGTGGCCTGGTGACCATTCAAGATATTATCGCCCCCGAGGCCATAGAAGTAGATTTTACCTACCAAAAGATAAACTCGACCTACACACGCACCCTGTTTGTCGCCGGGTACCCCAGGAGCGTTCCAGCCAACTGGCTCAGCCCACTCATCAACTTCCCACACCAAATGCATGTTTCGATGTTTATTTTTCCGGTCGACTCGGGAGAGGTGCTCGACAACCTCAAGCGAAAAATTACCGAGATGGAGGCTGAAATCCAGTCTGATTTACGAAGTGGCAAAATTAGCAACATTAATACCGAAGTAAAACTCGAGGATGCGCGGTTTATCCGCGAGGAGCTCGCCAAAGGCTCTGAGCGATTTTATCAATTTGGTTTGTATGTGACGGTGACTGCACAATCACTCGACGAATTAAATCGAGTCACCAAAAGCATCCAATCTTCACTCGGCTCGCTACTGATTGTTTCCAAAAATGCTACCCTCCAGATGGATGAGGGATTCAAAACCACCCTTCCCATGGGTGTCGACAAATTACTCGTCACTCGCAACATGGACACGACCTCGCTTGCCACTACATTCCCCTTCACCTCCTCTGAGCTGACAATGGAGAGCGGCATTATGTACGGCATTAATGAACATAATGATTCGCTTGTTATTTTTGATCGCTTCCAGATGGAAAACGCTAACATGATTATTTTCGCCAAATCTGGTGCGGGCAAGTCCTACATGGTTAAGCTCGAAATTTTGCGGCAACTCATGTTTGGGGTCGAAGTGATTGTGCTTGATCCAGAGCATGAGTATGAAGATCTGTCTCAAGCCGTCGGCGGCGAGTATCTCAATTTTACCTTTAGCTCAAAAGCGCGCATTAATCCCTTTGACCTCTCAAACATTTATGAAGAGGGAGAAAACGAGCTTGGCCAGAAAATAATCTCACTACACGGCCTACTCAAGGTTATGTTGGGAGAGATGACGCCACAACAAGACGCCCTGCTCGACCGCGCTCTCGTCGCTGCGTACAAGGCAAAGGGTATTACCCCAGACCCAGCAACCCAGACTCTCGAACCACCACTCATGGAAGACGTCTATAAAGCACTGATTGGCATGGAAAATGAAGACGCAAATAATATAGCGGCTCGACTCGAGAAGTTTATCACCGGGTCATTTCGCGGCATTTTCGATCAAGCCTCTAACTTTAGTATCACCAACCAACTCACTGTTTTTTCGGTGAAAGAAATGGAAGAGGGCCTCAGGCCAATTGCAATGTATATCATCCTCGATTTTATCTGGACAAGGGTGAAGAAAAAGCTCAAAAAACGCATTCTTGTCATCGACGAGGCGTGGTACTTTATGAAGAGTAAAGACTCTGCTTCTTTTATCTACTCAATGGTGAAGCGAGCACGCAAGTACTACCTCGGCATCACCACTATCACCCAAGATGTTGAAGATTTTGTCTCGAACGAGTACGGTAAAGCCATTATCTCCAATGCCTCGATTCAGTTTTTGATGAAACAATCAACCGCCTCCATTCCTGTCTTGGCGGAAACATTTTATCTTTCACAAGGTGAGCGACAATTACTTGTCACTGCAGATGTGGGAGAAGGTATTTTCTTTGCTGGACAAAACCATGTGGCGCTACGAGTGGTTGCCAGTCCAGAAGAGCACGGCATTATTACTACCAATCCAGAAGAAATACTGCAAAAAAATAGACAAAAAGCAGCTACTCGCGCTGCCGAAGTTGCATCAGAACCAGAAAAAGCGCGACCCACCCAAGAATCACTCGCAAGCTCAATCGACGACTACAAACCTCCGTCCGAATAACAACAAATTCTCCCTTGCCAACTGTGGAAAAGACTGTGTATAACTAGGGCTCTGCCCCAGTTATTATGGAATCTCGAACACTCTCACCAGAAGAAGTTGCGCGTGTGTGGCAGCAATGCTGTGCTCAGCTGAAAACTGAGCTCAGCTCGGCGGTGTTTAATACTTGGATTCTTGCTAATCCCCTCACCCACCTAGAGTATCTCGATGATACACAAGCGCAAGCAACCATCACCAGCCCAACTGCTTTTCACTCAATTAATGTCAAAAAGAATTTTCACAGTAAGCTCACCCTATCCCTGGGCGAACTCACCCAACGACAGGTAGAAATCTCGTACTTCATTGGCTCGGCACCAATCACTATCTTTCGAGAGAAAAAAGTACAGCAGCCAAACCAGACATTTATGCCCAATACATTACTCACTCGACCAGAGTTTTCGCCCTCGCCAAGGGTTGAAGAACTTTTTTCTCCCAACACACTCGAAAACGCAGCGGTCGATCGTCGTTTACTACGCAGCAAACAAATTGGCTTGCGCACAGATTTTACGTTTACTACCTTTGCTGTCTCTACCAGTAATGAGATGGCTCATGCAGCCGCAACAGCAGTCTCAAATCAGCCGGGAAGCTCCTATAATCCCCTCTTCCTCTATGGTGGCGTTGGTGTCGGCAAAACACACCTAATGCACGCGATTGGTAATAATATCCTCCAAGCCAATCCTCAGGCACAAATGATTTACTGCACTGGAGAGGAGTTTACTAACGAGATTGTGCAAGCCATCCAAACGAAGCGAGCAAGTCACTTTAAAGATCGGTATCGATCGGCTCAAGTACTCCTCATCGATGACATCCAATTTATCGCGGGAAAAAATGCGGTGCAAGAAGAGTTTTTTCACACGTTTAATGCCATTACCAAAAAAAATTGCCAGGTGGTACTCACCTCTGACCGACCACCTCATGAAATTCGCTTACTCGAAGACCGCCTTCGCTCTCGGTTTGAAGCCGGACTCATGATCGATATCCAAGAACCCTCCTTTGAGCTGCGTACTGCGATTATTCTCCTCAAGAGTCAAGCGCAGAACATCGCTCTTTCTATAGACTTAGCCAAACGCATCGCAGAAACGGTCGATTCAGCCAGAAAAATCGAGGGCATTATCACCCTCCTGCGTTCCGCAGTAGAGCTACAAGGTAGGGAAGTAAACACAGAGCTTATTGAGCAAATCATCTCTGCACAAAAACCTGCAGAACAACACCTCTCGCAACGAACCTCTCCTAGTGAAGTGATTAAAACCGTTGCAACGCATTTTTCTGTCAAACAAATTGCTATTAAGGGTAAAAGCCGGGTAAAAAACCTTGTGACAGCACGACATATCGCGATGTATTTACTTAAACAAGAACTTTCACTCCCTTTGGTCGAGATCGGTCGCTGGTTTGCTAACCGCGATCATACGAGTGTACTCCACGCGGTAAAAAAAATTGAACAAGAGCTACTCTATGATCAACAACTACAACAAGAAGTGTCATTTATTCGTAAATCACTCCAGGCCTAGTTATTGGTGAAAACTCAGGTATTTTTTGTGAATACTTGTGCACAACTCTGCGTAGTTTCCGCTTACTGTAAAAAAGTTATCACCAGCTTTCCCCGCTCATCCCCCTCTTTTCCACGCCTTTTTACATCGCCTTTTACAGTACTTACACACAACCATAATCTCGAGTAAATCAGTACTTTTTCCCCATAGTTCTCTCGCCCTACTACTACTGTGACTACTAAATATAACTAAGGAAGATACAGTACAATACACACATGCGATTTTCTGTTTCTAAAAAAGATTTTCTTTCAGCACTACAAAAATTACAACGAATACTTCCTACCAAGCCACAACTTCCTGTTTTAGCAGCCGTACATATTTTTGTGACCGAGAACAGTGTACTTCTCACAGCCACCGATTTATATCTTGGCATGCAAGTCCCGGTACAAGCAAAAATAACTACTCCTGGAGTACTGGTAGTGCCAGGCAAAATTCTCGTATCAGCTATCGCGTCGTTTCCAGAGGGCGAGATTGTAGTAGAAGAAACCGACGGCACACTCATTCTTACATCTACGGCAACCAAAGTATCACTGCAAACCGCTTCAGTTGCTGAGTACCCAGATTTTCCCGAAGTGACCGGAGATGCTATGCATCTTTCTACCAGTGATCTTCTTTCAGTAGAACAGTACATTTTGCCAAGCGTATCGAAGGATATCACTCGACCAGTTTTGACTGCGGTTTTGCTCGAGCTGTCTACCACCGCGTTTCGCGCAGTTGGGACGGATGGGTTTCGCCTCTCGGTTTTTGGTACAACTCAAGAAACAGATGCTCGCCGACTCCTGATTCCAGCCCGCACGATTTCAGAGTATGTACGACTCGCCCAATCCGAGTCCGTTTCTCAAATTTCACTGATTGTTTCCACAGAGCTACAGCAAGTGCTCGCACAAGTTGGTGAGTGTGTCGTTTTTTCTCGCCTAGTTGCAGGAGAGTATCCCCCATTCGAGCAAATTATTCCCAGCGACGCGACCACAATTATTACTTGTGATGCTGATGAGCTACTCGAGCAAATCCGCAGAGCGCACGTTTTAACCAGCGCTTCTTCTCATATTGTGCAGTTTGCGTTTTCTCCAACCGGCGTCGAGATAACGACACCCACTACAACAGATGGTTCATTCATTGGTACGCTTGAGTCTGCTAAAGTTGATGGAGAACCACTCTCAGTTGCCTTTAATGCTCTATATCTACTTGATATGCTCAAGCAGTTCTCTGGGCAGGAGTTGCAATTACAGTTAACTGAGACACTAAAACCCGTTCTTTTTCGCTCAAACGATCTTCCCTCATTTCTCTACGTGGTGATGCCATTTAGAGTGGTATAATACCCCGTCTATGTCACGAAGAACTTGGCAACCAAAACAGAAAAAGCGTATCCGCAAACACGGATTCTTGGCTCGCATGAGGTCTTTAGGCGGTCAATTGATGATAAAACGTCGACGCGCTAAAGGCAGAAAAAGCCTCGCTGTTTCATAATTTTGCATGCTCACCAAACAAAATCGTTTAAAATTACGGGATGAAAAACAGTTTTTCTCTCAAGCTCAGAAATTTTCTGGGAGTGGATTTACTGGTTTTATCCGTGAACAAATGAGTGGTATGGCAGAGTTTACCTTTCTTGCTCCAAAAAAATACATCCCAGGAGCAGTGCAACGAAATAAACTTAAACGACAAGCGCGTGGGGTTGTTAATGAACTCCTTCATACTCAAAAATTTTCACCTTTGCAGTGTGTTTTAGTACTGCGAAAAAACTTTGGTTTACAGCAAAGAGTGCTTGTACTTCGGGAGTTGCAAGAGAAATTGAACAGGGTATACTCCTCGACAGGAAAATAATGTTACTTGCGCTGTACTCTTTTTCTCGAGCATTTCGCCAAGTTTTGCTCGCAAGCGTATTTGGCGTTGTGATTAAGTGCAAACACACGCCAACCTGCGGAGAGCTAACACTGATCGCAGTGCAAACGAAAAACTGGCGAGCGCTCTTTCGAGCAGGAAAACAATTTATTACTTGTATGTAGGATGTTCTATGCAATGGCTGACACAAATTTTTACGTTTAGCATTGTCGAGTTATATACCCTGACGGGGAGCTTGGGTTGGGCGATCGTTTTGTTCACCCTTCTCCTACGCTCACTGCTCTTTCCACTGAGCCTACAGTCACAGCGTGCTATGGCAAAGATGCGCGAACTGCAACCAGAGTTAGATAAACTCAAGGGAAAACATGGAAAAGACAAAAAAGCCATGCAACAAGCGCAGCTAGAACTCTATCAGAAGAACAAAGTGAATCCCCTAGCCGGTTGTATCCCACAGATTGTCCAGTTAGCTATCTTGATTTTTTTATACACGTTTTTACTTGAGTTTCTCGCTCAGGACGTTAGTAATGGTGTGGCGATAAACCCCGTCTTTTTTTGGCTTGACCTAAGACAACCAGATGCTTGGTATGTCTTGCCCGTGCTTGCTGGTGTAACACAGTTGGTGTTGTCACTCATGATGATGCCGGTCAAACCAGAGGAAAAGAAATCGAAAAAAGCTATAAAAAAGGAGAGTAAGAAGGAAGTTGCTCCAGAGGGAATTGCGGATATGGCACAAACCATGCAGAAGCAGATGGTGTTTATGTTGCCACTCTTTACCGCTTTTATTGCCCTGAGTTTCCCTTCCGGACTATCGCTGTATTGGGTGATTACTACCGTTTTTAGTATCGTTCAGCAGTATTATGTTTCTGGCTTTGGTGGCATGAAACAACAAGTAGTAGGGGTGCTGCAAAAAATTCGAGGAGAAAACGTATGACAACTCAAACATTTTTAACACAACTGTGTGAACACTGTGGGCTCGCGAGCGCCGACATAGGATACGCTGAGGAGCAAGTGGTAAATACGAAACAAATAACTATTACTGTTCCAGAGGAAGATTCTGGTTTGTTCATTGGTTTTCATGGCGAGACACTTGATTCGCTGCAACGACTTACTCGAATCATCTTCCAAGAATCAGCTGAGGAAAAAATTGTTCTCAATGTAAATGACTATCGAGAGCAGCGCGAGGTGCGACTGCGAGAAATGACTGCCGAGGCAGTAGAGCGCGTGCTCTCTGGTGACGCTGTGTACACTTTTCACTCATACTTACCCGCCTATGAACGTTTCATTATTCACACAGCACTAGGTGAAATGCCCGAAGCGGCTGAGTTGGAGAGCATCTCGGTTGGGGATGGCAAAGATCGCCGATTGCAAATACAACGCAAACAAGCATGAAGGTAGTTCTCTTCTCTGATGGTGGTGCTCGCGGCAATCCAGGCCCAGCAGCGGTTGGAGTTGTCTGTTTGAGTGACTCCAAACTGATTTTTGAGTTTGGTAAGTACTTGGGAGAAACCACCAACAATGTCGCTGAGTACACCGCCGTTATTCTTGGTTTAGACGAGTTGCTCAAAACCAAGGAAAGTCTTGAGGAAATCACTTGGAAGCTCGATTCAAAACTAGTTGTCGAACAACTTGCTCGACGCTGGAAGATTAAAGAGCCCCACTTACAAGAGTTGGCCAAGCAGTGTTGGGATCGTCTGAAACAACTTTCTGTTCCGTGTCAGTTTCAACACATACCTCGAGAAGAGAATGTCAGAGCAGATGCCTTGGTGAATACTACACTCGACGCAGCCTAACTCCCCCACTATACTTTTGTTGTATGTCTGCCCTAGTGACTCAAGCGACGAGCGATCAGCCCGAGGTGGTTTTTTTTACCGATCACAGTCCGCAAATGAAGCAGATAGTTGCTGTCCTGAGCTCTCAGGGAGTGACGATTACCTCTTTTGCTCAAGAAAAATTGCGCGACCAAGCAGCGTTGGAGTTATGTAAACGAGCGTATAGAGTTATTATCTGGTTTAATCCGACTCGGTCAAATGAGCTTGAGCGCGTTTCTGCAGCTTTGGGGGCATTGCCACAACTGCAGTTTCTTATTCCAGTCATTACACCCTGTCGCTCGCCCGCTCCAGAGTTACGGGTTTGGAGCGAAACGAGTGAGCGTCAAAGCGCCTTCTTATCACAATTGCTCACGCTCTTTCCGCAAATACAGTGTGTTTTTTTGCGAGATGTTCTTGAACTTGGAGCCCTCTCTCCCCTAGAGCAATTGCTTCAGCAACTCCCCCACCCCCAATTATTTATCCCGGAGTTGACAGTAGCACCGTGCTCGCTCGAGGCATCGCTTGATTTGCTGCAGCACCTTGTCTTTCACCCCTCTCGCTCAAGTAGTTTGATTCAAGGGGCAGAGTTGCGCTGTGATTCGCTCCTATCCCAGGCGAAGATGCTATATGAAAACATCCACCAACAACAGTTTTCGCTCACAAGCACTCAGGTCGATACGACTCAAATAATTCCCTTTCATGTTGCGATCGAACAAACCCAGTTCTCGCTTGAGGCATTTCTTAACATCTACAGCAAAACACTTCCCTCCCCTCAAAACTGGCACTCACTTTTTTCTCTCCCGACTCTAGTGGTGCCCCAGCCCGATCTGGTGGTCGAGCCCGCAGCAGAGGAGGTCGTCCCTACTCCCCCACTCAACATCCCCGCTCCGGTTAAAAAGGATGTTGGAGATGTAATTGCGGACATAACCTCGCTTTTTGCCAATTCGTATCGAGAACACAAAACAGTGCGGACAAAAAAAGTGACAGAGGTAGTGCGGGTGGTGAGTAAAAAAAAGAAAAAAAACACCGCTCTGTTTTTAATCGGTCTCGTTTCGACCGGAGTGACACTGGGGATTATCTTTCTGGGAGTAGTTTTCTTATCGAACCTGAAGCTCACTCAGCGAACCTTGCTCGCTGCTCTCCCCCATTTGTTAGAAGACTCTCCCAAGGGCATCGAACAAAATCCATGGCACGAGCGATGGTACTCCTTGCTCACCCTGCAAACTGATAGTTATGGTTCTTTGCTTGATATACCAATCATATCTAAAGCAGAAAAAATCCTTTCGCTTACAACAGTGCTTCGTGAGTACGATGTGCTCCTACCACAAGCGCTTCAAACCGAACAAACGCTGATTCAGCACTTGTTTGGACAAACAGACAGCGATATTACATTGCTAGCCCAAAATGCGACCACACAGTCGCAAAAAACATATGATTTGTTAGCCACGTTGGAAACAGAGCTCTACACCATCCTCTCAGAATCGCCCGAAGATCAAGCTTTGCAAACCGCTCTGTCTGATAAGTTAACTCAGATGCGAAGCACCATGGGCTTACAACAGCAAATCGTGCCACTCATACCCGCTTTGACTGGT
>JAQBYG010000056.1 GCA_027620445.1 bacterium | reverse complement strand
TGCGTCTGAACTGCGCTACCAGCTCAAAAAACGCAAAAAACTGTTAAGCGGTTTCACCAAGGGTTTGGAGTTTGTGCTACAGAATTGTGATTTTTATCTTTTGTACGTAGTGGTAGAGAAAAAGATGGCGCAAAAAAGAGGGTGGGACTCAGTTTATATCTACAAACAAACGTACTTATTATTGCTCTCAAATCTTTTGAAATTTCTGACTGCCAAGAAGAGAAATGGTCAAATCTTTTCAGAAGCAAGCAATATTAGTCAGGATACTCACTTATATAATGCGTTCTTTCACTTGATTAGAAGGGGAATAGCTGATTCGTTAATTACAAATGTACAAGCTCGACAGAGATTTACTTCTTTATGTTTTGTAACAAAACCAAACAATGACGCCGAAGAGCAACTGGCAGATTTTTTCGGTATTTACGGCAGATTAAAGATGGAAATTGAAGAGAAGATTCGTAGCCCAAGCAAATTGGATGATTTTGAAGTATTAATTAGCAAGATTGCGAACAAATCACTTTTTAGGGTTACTAATGCTCAAGCTGCAAGGAAAGTTAGGTTGTACAAAGAAATAGACTCTTTTAAGATTATTCCTTAAAACAAAAAAACTGGGGAGCGGAGCATTGCTCACACTGGCCAGTTTTCTTAGGTTTGATTATAGCAATTCTAGAGAGTGAGTCAACAATCCAAAATCGTATGCTATACTACCCACCTCTGTAATAAACAGGTGCCCGCGTAGCTTGTAGTCCTGATTTTTCGCTACCGACACCATTTGTCTCCTAAAGGAGGCAGAAAAACAAGGACAAAGTATATGGATAAATCTTTTTTTGCTGAATTGCCAGATGTCGCCCCAGACTATAGTCTTGAGGAAATGCTCGAGGCCGGTTGCCACTTTGGCCACCAAAAAGTCAAATGGAACCCACGCATGGCAGAGTGGATTCACTCCGAAAAAGATGGCGTGCACATCTTTGACCTCATCAAGACCAAAGAACAACTCCAAAAAGCCCATAACGCAGCTTACAAGCTCGGTACAGAAGGTAAAAACCTTGTTATTGTCGGTACGAAGCGTCAAGCGAAAGAAATTGTAGTCAAAGTTGCCCAAGAAAGTGGCGCACTCTATATCTACTCTCGCTGGCTCGGTGGTCTTTTGACCAACTGGGACCAAGTGAAGTTGTCGCTCAAGCGCATGCAAAAAATCGCAACTGGTTTGAGTGATGGTTCCTACAAAAATTACACCAAGTACGAGCAGGTGCAGCTCGAAAAAGAGCTCGCACGTCTACGTCGCTTTTTTGCTGGTATCGAGACGCTCAAAGAGCAGCCAGATTGTCTGTTTGTCATCGACACTGGCCGCGAGAAAATTGCGGTTCGTGAAGCAAGCCTCACTGGCGTTCCAGTCATCGGCATTTGCGACAGCAATGCAAATCCAGATTTGGTTGATATCTGCATTCCTGCTAACGACGATGCGCAGAAGAGTCTCGAGCTGATCATACAAGCAGTCACTGCCGGTTACGCAGCAGGCAAAGCAGCAAAGGGTAAAACCGTCAAGGCAAAGCCAGTAGCAGAGGCAGCAAAGGCCGTACCTGTAAAAGAGTCAAAAAAGTAAGGATCCTATGTCATACACAGCAGCAGATGTAAAAAAATTGCGCGAGGAAACCGGTGCAGGCATTATGGATTGCAAAAAAGCACTCGAAGAGGCCGCAGGTGACTACAAAAAAGCCACCGAGCTAGTCAAGGCGCGTGGTCTCGAGCGAGCAGAGAAGAAACAAGACAGAGAAACAACCGAAGGGTATGTCGCAAGCTACGTGCACAGCAACGGCAAGCTGGCTGCGATGGTAGAGCTCGTGTGCGAGACAGACTTTGTCGCTCGCAACGATGAGTTCCGCTCACTCGGTCAAGATATCGCAATGCAAGTGGTCTCAATGCAGCCAGAAACCGTTGACGAGTTACTCGAGCAAGAGTTTATCAAAGACGGTGGGGCAACCATTGGCTTTTTAGTCAAGTCACTCTCAGGCAAAATCGGCGAGAAGATCGCAGTTAAGCGGTTTGTGCGATATGCAGTCGGGGAGTAGGGTAGAATCACATCTACCGTATGTCCGCTGATTTTTCCTTCCAACTCCAATCTACTTTGGGCCATGCTCGCGCCGGCCAGATAACGACACCGCATGGCGTGGTAAATACTCCGATGTTTATGCCGGTTGGTACTGTGGCGAGTGTGAAGTCGCTCGATATGGCAGATGTGCAAGCGACGGGCGCTGAGATTATTTTGGCCAATACCTATCACCTTGGCATTCGCGAACAGGCTCTGTCGGCTCTCGAAGCGAGCGGGGGGATTCACAACTTTATGAACTGGCAGCGGCCGGTCTTGACTGATTCTGGCGGATTTCAGGTTTTTTCGCTTGGCGCACAATTACCGCATAATTCCGGCACTATTCCCGCACATGTTGACGATTCGGGTGTATTATTTCGCTCACACCTGGACGGCAGCAAACAATTTTTCAATGCAGAGCGTTCAATAGAACTACAGCGCACGATCGGCGCGGATATAATTATGGCATTTGATGAGTTACAGCCCGATGCGTTTACCTTTCCTCAGGCCAGGAAATCACTCGATCGCACACACGCTTGGGCAGAGCGCTGCCTTGCACACTGGAATCAACACGATCGCAAGAGTCGTTATGGCAAGTACCAGGCTTTGTTTGGCATCGCGCAGGGTGGATTGCACAAAGCGCTAAGACAGGAGTCGGTGCAATTTATGGTTGACCATGCGTTTGATGGCATCGCGATCGGCGGCGAGACAATAGGATATAACAGCAAGGGAACAGAGGAGATTATGACTTGGGTGCGGGAGTTGTTGCCCAAGGATAAGCCGCGCTATGCCATGGGGATGGGGAGAGATTTGTCAGACGTGGCGCTGGCGGCCAATATCGGTTTTGATATGTTCGACTGCGTTGGCCCGACGAGGTTGGCGCGCAATGGAGCGTTGCTCGTTGGCAGTGTCATTTTTGCAGAAGGTGCCTTCCAAGTTTCGTCACC
>JAQBYG010000001.1 GCA_027620445.1 bacterium | reverse complement strand
AAGCAGTAGAAACGAAAACTATAATGTTACCTAGTGGAGAATTGGGAATAAACTCAGATCTGTTTTCAAGTAAGCAGACGCAGGTTACGCAGTGGCAGTATCGTGGTCATGAAATTTTTGAGTATAAAGTTGATTTTTCTAATGAATCATCAAATATTTATGTGGTCTTCTGGAAGTATAAGAAAATGCTTCCAGGCGAAAGAGTTGTAATTCGAGAAGACGGCAGAACAGAGCCTCTTGAGCTTTCTAGCAACGACTATTTCACTACAGGCAATAAGTTGACAAATAGATGGAGTCGCACCTTCAATAAACTAACCATTGATCGAGATATTTCAAGTGATACAAATGTATATATTGAAATTGTAAATGATGATCCAGCAAAGGGCTTATTCTATGATGAGGCTCAGAAAGCAATCCTTGAATCTACGAGAGAACTCGAGCCGATTGCAGAAACTATGATACTCTTCTAAAAATGAAAATCTGGACACTGGTAGTCTGTTAGTCTGTTAGACTGTTAGAAAGTTATCGTACCAAGTTTGACATTTCAATTTCTGCGCAAGAGCTCGCAAAGCACTACATGGGTGTGCTCGAGGCAATTGACCAGCCAAAATTTATTGGAAAGGTCGATTAGTCAAAGATTGAAGAGTTTTTTTTGCTGGAAATAAAAAAGATGAGTGAAAGTTTTTTGAAGTAGGTTTATCGATCAAACAAGTAATGTCCCAAGAACAAACTGCAGACCTTCATGTCCATTGCTGTCACCGAACACGGACCAATACTCCACAACTACGAAAGAACTCAGGCAATGGCAGAGAGAGCTGGGGTAATTCTGATTCCTGGTGTGGAGCTGCGCGCTATTGTTACAGACGGCTTGCGAGCTCGAGCAATAACCAAGTTGTTTGGTCGAAAATATGCCTGGGTAGATATTTTGGCATACGGTGTGACAGAAGTGATTTCAGAGCGAACGCTGAGCTTAGAAGTGCTTATCGAAGAAATACATAGACAAAACGGTTTGGCAGTTATTGCTCATCCTTCATTTGCTCCAGGAGTTAACTGGTATAGTTCGCTGGGGAGACAATTGATTAATGACACAGGTGCAGATGGCATCGAGAGTTTTAACGCAGCTGTTTTATCTGGAATGAATCAAAAGGCACAAATGCTGGCCGAACATTTGAATTTGCCCGTAACGGGTGGCAGTGACACCAGAGTGCTCGCGAATATTGGCAAAGGCGTGACTGTTTTCAGTTCTGATGTAACACTTAAAAAATGGTAAGATTGTTTGGATGCAATAAGATCAGGAAAGACGACTTCGAGGGGTACAAGTAGGAAGCTTGGTCCTTCTTTTGCGCAGTGAGGAGAGAGCTATATGACCACCCACGCCCCAAACAACTACACCTGCCCAATCTGTCTCGGAGTCCAAGGTGCCGAGAATGATCAGACATTGATTTTGCAACAGGATATTCTCTACAAAGATGATGCGGTGATGGTTTTTATTGCTTCATTTTTTATCCAAGGAAGTGAGGGCCATCTGATTGTCGTTCCCACCGCTCACTACGAAAACATGTACGAACTGCCTGATGCTGTTGGGGCAAGGATTTTCCAAACTGCCAAAGCGTATGCGATACAAATGAAGCAGGCCTACAATTGTGATGGAGTGAATGTACTGCAAAACAATGAGCCAGCTGCAGGCCAACATGCGTTCCATTACCACATGCACTTGTTTCCCCGCTACGAGAGCGACGACCTTTGGACACACATGGGAAATAAACGCTTAGCGAGTGCGAAAGAGCGGTTGGAGTTTGTGCAAAAGTTTGCAAAATAGTGGTGCTAGAATCAACCCATGAACAAATACAGCTTCTGGTTGGTTCCCACAAATGAGACGCGCCAAAAACTACAAACAGTAGTAGAGGAGTATGCCAAGATCTACGACTCTCCCACGTTCGTCCCCCACGTAACGATTTGCAGTCCGATAGAGTCGACAGACGAAGAGGTGGTTGAAGCGGTGAAGCGAGCTGTTGCGGACACAAATCCGTTTGAGGTGAAGTTCGCGGATGTGGAGTTTAGTACTACGTACTTTCAATGTGTTTTTGTCAGGGCGAAAACCACAGCAGCGCTACTACAAACACACTTGGCTATAAAAGATGCTTTTCATGACACGAGAGAGCATGTTTTTATGCCGCACGCGAGCTTGGTCTATGGGAATTTTGCTATGAAACCTAGAGAAAAAATTGCGCAAGAAATCACCCTTTCTGGTTTAAGCTTTTTTGCAAATGCGGTCACGATTGTCCGCGCAGACACTAGCGATCCCAAAGATTGGGATGTGGTTGCAGAGGTGGAACTGTAGATTGAGATGGAGACAAGATACAGTAGAATGATTTTGTGCGTTCGATACTTTCCATAATAACAAAAACGGTTGAAGCAGCCTGTAAGTCAGAAAATAATATCTACGGTTATAGCGCTTGGACACATCATATTCAGAGTGTCGTAGCCTTCTCAAAACAACTCGCAGAGAAGAAGCAGGCCGATGTGGAAGTGGCGGTGCTAGCTGCTTTACTGCACGACTATGCGCAAATTGCTGATAGTACGTTATACCCAGAACATCATATTCACTCAGCGCGTTTGGCTCGAGAGTTGCTACAGAAGCAAAAATTCCCAGAGGAAAAGATAGCTCAGGTGGAGCACTGCATTTTGTCTCACCGGGGAAGCAAAGAGATTCCAAGGGAGACAATCGAAGCACAGATACTTGCAAGCGCTGACTCAATGGCGCACTTTGACAATCTTGATGCATTATATTCATTGGTTTTCAAAGTCAAAAAACTAGAAACAGGAGAAGGCAGAGATTTTGTGATGAAGAAGTTGGCTCGTAGTTGGAAGAAATTATTGCCAGAGGCAAAGGAAATGGTGTTGCCGTTGTACGAGGCAGCGCAAACGTTGTTTGCAGAGTCACCCAAGTGATTTCAATAACTGATATACTTTCACTTAATTGCTACTTGGAGATACGTATGAAAAAACTGCTATCAACCTCTCCTTTTTTATTTATTTCGGGATTGTTTATTCTCGCTTCGAGCGCTTTTGCCGGCGGATCCAATGTGATGCTTGATGCGCTTAACACAGGTGTGATTAACGAAAAGGGTGTAGAGGTGATGGTTACTGTATTTGAACCAGCCAGGAATACACTTGATTGGAATGGTTTGCGCATGTATGCCTTGGACCCGACAGGCTACGAGTCAATCGGCGTTATGGACTTACGAGTCGAACTACAATTTCAAGAACCCGCAGAGGGTCGATACTGCATTGCAACCGATGGCGGTAAGACGAATGTGTACGGACAAACCAAAGCAACCTGTTTTTCTAATTCTCCTGGTGATTTTATTGTGAAGACCAACTTCACCTCGGATAAACCACTCTATGATGGCGGACGTTCGGCAAAAGGTTTTGTAACAATGGTAAAGATATCCTTCAAACAGAAGCCAACCCTGACTAGGCCAGCAACGCCTCCAGCTTCAGAAAAGCTGAAGCAAGAAGAAGTAGAAGAGGAAGTTGAGAGTGTGACCAAGGAGCAATTAGAGCAGATTCGGGCAGAAAACGAAGAGCAAAAACAGCAAATCGAAGCGTTGCTGAGCTCAGTAAAGGAGCAGCAAGAAGAGGTCTCTGCGCTCAAGCAAGTAATCATGAAAATACAAGCATTTTTTGAGCGTTGGTTTGCACGGTCGTAAGCAGCACTTGATTGACAGAGATTTTGATACACTACAGGTACATAGAGAAGAGCCAGGAATGATTCGTGACTAACACACTTACCAAAAACCATATTTACAACTTTCTCAAACAGCACCGCCAGATGGTGCTCGCCACCTCGGGAAAATTCCCTTGGATTGCGACGGTTTACTATTCGTTTGACGAAGACCTTAATCTTTATTTTCTGAGCGACCCATCAACGCTGCACTGCAAACAAATTGCGAAAAATAACAAGGTGGCGGTTGCAATTGCCGAAAGTCCACAAGATATCAACAAGCCCAAAAAAGGTTTGCAAATCTCTGGGGTGGCACAGCAGCTTTCGGAAATTGAGAAAATAACGCAGGCTCTCAAGCTGTGGAAGCAGTACCTGCATGTGCGAGATCCCAAACTTACTGCCAAGGCGGTAAAGAATAAAATGTATAAAATTTCGCCCAAGCGCATTAAATTATTTGATCAAGATTTATTCCAAGGAGCAGATGGCGAGGAGCCGATATTGGAGTTGTAGTTTTCTGAAAAGATTCTACTTCCCATCTTTAATTGTTTCATTTGTAAGCATTTTTCTCGCGCACTACTTTGTTTCCGGCCAAGCCGTGTACGGAGATGGGATCGGTTACTATGCATACTTACACTCTTGGTACTTTGACGCTGATGCCGATTTTACCAACGAGTACTCACACCTCTACAACCACCAAAATAACAATTCGCCAGAAGCAAAGAGCGCCGGGGTTGTCCAAATTGTTGGCACAAATGCACGGGGGCAGGCGCTCAATCATTTTTCTCCGGGAATGGCAATTTTGTTGCTCCCATTCTATGTTCTGGCCGATGGTGTTGTAGTCGTCGCAAACTTTTTTGGCGCATCGCTTGCGCGCAATGGCTACTCAGATGTGTACCAAATTGCCTCTGGTATTGGTGCAATTTTGTACGTTGTTGTTGCGGCCAGGTTGAGCGAGCGGCTACTGCAGTCACTTAAGTTCACACTTCTGACAAGCAGAGTTGCTGTGTTACTGATTTTGCTCGCGACCAGTCTTTTGTATTACGGATCATTTGATGTACTCAACTCGCACTTTGCATCGTTTTTCTTAATCACACTTTTTCTACATAACTTTTATAAACGAAAGCACGCTTTTTCTAGCAAACGGTATTTCTTACTGGGAGTGCTCGCTGGTCTCGTGAGCATCACACGTCCGCAGGATGCAGTCATTTCTGTCGTTGCTTTGTTGGATATCGTTTTGGCAGTGCGAGCAAAGAAAATACATTGGCGAAAAGCTGCGCAGAATCTCTCACTCTTTTTCGCGACACAAGTTGTCATTTGCATCCCACTCATTTCTCAGTGGGTGACAACTTTTGATACACCAGATTCTCATCCCTACTTTCTCTGGATGTCAGCGGGAAAAGGGCAAAGTTCGCTCACAGATGTTGTTGCAACATTTTTTCACTCGACAAATGGCCTGTTTACTAGAACACCAATTTTATTGGTAGCTGCTGGTATGTTTGTGTACCTTTCGTACAAAAAGAAATTGAGCTATTTCTTGCAATTACTGTTTGTTTTCTTTTGTTTGCAGTATGCAATCATCGTTTTACAAGGCGGTTGGAAGGCTGCGGCATATGGTGGAAGAATGTATATCTCGACCCTACCACTTTTTATGGTGCTGTTGGCAGAGTTCATCCGTTGGATTGCGACAAAGTATTCTAATCGCGCGGCTCTGCTGATTTTAGGTTTTTTCACTTTCTTAAACATCGTATCGATTGCCAGCTTCGTCCTCCTTGAAAAAGAAGCGAGTGGGAATAGCAGAGGAGTTGAACTCTACACGCTAGAAAGAATCGAGCGACTACTCTCCAGATGACAAATCCAACAACACCATGGTTCTTGTACATATTGCTTTGCCAAGACGGTAGCCTATATACCGGAATTTCTACCGATCCCGATCGACGCTTCCAGGAGCATCTATTAGGAAAGGGTGGCAACTACACCCGTGCGCATAGACCAGTTAAGCGAGTGTATTTGGAAAAAGTGGGCACAAGAAGCGATGCGCTCAAACGGGAGTTAGAAATAAAAAGTTGGGAGAGGAAGAAGAAAGAGGAATTTTTACAAAGTTCGCATCATGAGATTTTGTTATAAAATACAAAAATATGCTCAGCGCTCTTCTCACCAAACTAAAAAAAAGCTTCCGCATTCATACATTGGTAGGTCCCATTCGGAGCTTTACCTTTCAAAAGAAAAAATATCGATATTTTTCTCATACATACAACTCCCCGCATCGCAACGAGCGGACTGTGGAGTTGCCAATTATTTGGGCTGAGGTCCAAAAGTATAAGGCAGAGGATGTACTAGAAATCGGCAATGTCCTGTCGCATTACTTTCCGAGTACTCACCAAGTTGTGGACAAATACGAAGTAGCACCCGGAGTTATCAATCAAGATATCGTGAAGTTTAAGGCGAAGAAAAAATTCAAGCTGATCGTCAGTATCTCTACCCTGGAGCACGTTGGTTGGGATGAAAAACCCAGAAGCAAGCAAAAGATTTTGGATGCGTTCAGACAGATCAGGACATTACTTGCCCCTCGTGGGACGGCAATAATCACTTTGCCTCTGGGATATAACTCGTATCTTGATGCGCATTTGCAATCGGGTGCTGTGCAGTTTGACCAGGTACATTACTTGGAGCGAACGACTGCTTTCAATGACTGGGTTCAAGTTAGTAAAAAAGTTTTACAGCGATCACCGCAATACAATTATCCCTTTTGTAATGCCAATGTTATTTTGATTGGAAAATTATTTTCAACCAAATAAAACTGTAAGATAGCACTATGCATTTTTCTCACCGCATGCTCCGCAAAGAAGACGTCACTCATGCAGCACAATTAGACAAAAAGTGGTTCGGTTCTCATGGGATTTCAGAGGAACAATTGAGCAAAATTGTTGCTACCTCACCTGATCTAACCCTTGGTGTTTTTTCGAGCAGAGAACTACTTGGTTTTGCAATCTTTGAGTTGTTGGACGCGACAATGCTCCCAAGTGATTACTTTGGCAATTTTCCAGAGCACTCAAGCGTTCTGTTCTTACAACAATTTACCACGAATACCAATTGCCAGATTGGAAATATGTCGTCAGATGAGGCACTTCTGAGTGCCGTTGAGCAAACCGCCCGTAGGTTGAAGTGTGAAAAGATCTGGGAAGCCTTGTCTGTCGATCACCCCTTTAGTACCAAAAACAATTCACAGCATGACACGTTTGGATTCTATGAAAAAAATGGGTACACAATCAATGCAGAGAAAGTGTTGTGGCGACCGAACAGCTTGACCACAATTCCCTGTTTCTTGTTGAGTAAATCTTGTGCGATATAATTTCAGGATCATGAAAAGTTTTTCTCAAAAACTACCGAGCGAATAATTCACGATCCTATGTCCCAAACCGAAACAGACGCCATCCTCGGCAAGATCATCTACACAGATAACGCAATACAAAAAATGAAGAAGTGGGGACTGCACACCCATCACATCAAAGACACACTCAAGCACGGCTTCGCTGTACGCCCGCTGATCCCAGGTATGCTGCAAAGGCATTATCGACACGATGGGGAGAAGGAGATCGACTGTCTTTTCACAATCGAAGATAAAACAGGGAAGCCACTTGGAGCAATTATGGTGATTAGTTGTTGGGCGCGCAACGTTTTATAGATTGATTTTATAGATTGGTATTGAGTAAGAGTGAAATAACAACTATACTGTTTTCGCATGTCAAATATTACTTCATTTACTTCTAGTCTTAGCAAGTATGACAGGGCAATGATTTCTAACATTATCAGAAATGCTGACTTGACCCAAATAGCATCGCAATTAAAGACCATTGTTACAGAAAAGCAAGAACTTCTTGAGAGTGATCAACAATATCGTGATGCCGTGACCTTTGCAGTCGAGTGTGCATTGATGCTCAATTTAAATAAGCGAACTGGGAGTAAAAAGCAAGTTTCCCCATTGTTTGATGCTGATTTTTATCCAAAATTAAGTTCCAGCTATCGTCTCCATGGCCAGTAGCCCTTCCTTTGAGATGGGTGATGAGCTGAGGCAAAGGCTCAAGAGAAAGATGCTTCTCTTTGACTCGTGTGTCATTATCAATATTTTAAAGTTGCATGCTCAGACAATATTGGATGAACTTGTAGAGTGTGAGTGTAGCTTTGCCTACATTCATCCAGTACTTGTTGAGCTCAATAGAGCAGACAACAGTGAGGATAGGATTATACGCTCGGGGCTACTAGATCAATATCAATTTGTCGAGTTGCCACTTCATAAAGTTGGCCTGCTATCAAAGGCAAAGGAAATTCAGGAAGAACTGCATGTTCATAATTGCCATCCTGAACCAGAAGACATTTATCTTGGCGCCACGGTGGCAACAACAGGGCTCGGCGAACTTTATTTGCTTACTACCAATCAAAAAGATTTTCCACTACCCGTTTTTGTGAGAGAGGGCAATATTCTAATTCAAAATACGAAGCGAGTTATGCCAATTTCACTAATCAAATATCAGGGATTGGTCTAACTCTACCACAGCACTGCGCGCCACTTTTCCCATGGGGATTTTTCATCCACCGTTTCACTGATTACCTCTGGATCACTTTCTTCGATTCCCTCCAACAGCACAACATACTCACCAGATTTTTGCAGCAACAGCTCATCTCGTAGCCGTTTTTCCTTGGAAAAATCACTTGTCGCCATGGTGATCTTGCTTTCCAGATCTGAGATTTCTTTTCGTATTGTCTGGTTTTTTTGATCTATTGATTGTAGATTCTGATCCTGATTGAGTATTTTGTTGCTATTTTGTCTCATTGAGAGTATGGTAAAAATTATAAAAAGAGCAAACCCGAGCAAAACAAGTTGATTTGAGAGAACTTTTTTCATTTGCAAATAATCTCGGCCAGTGATACTATAAGCCCCAGAGAATCCAGGTAAAAGAAATATTGTGCTGTATCAATTTTCCTCTGCAGCAGAAGTATACAACAACGATAGGCAGCTTTCATGAGTACACCGTTGACAACTGCACGTACACAATTTGTCTCCCATTTGGAGGAAACTGGCAAGGCACATGCTACGGTTATTGCGTACAGCAAGGACATCGAACAATTGATCGAGTTTGAGGAAAAGAAGCAGCGATCGCTCGTCACCGATGTTATTGCAGACGACATAAACGAGTTCAAAGAACTACTAAAAAAACATCGATACACAGGTAAATCAATCTCCCGAAAAATAAATTCGATTAAAGCATTCTTTCGTTTTGTCTCGAGTACTGATACAGAAGTTGGCAATCCAGCAGAGCAAGTTTCTCATCCAAAGTACGACCAGAATCCACCCAGAATTTTATCAAAATTAGAGTACCGAGCGCTTCGTGACGCTTGTCGGGCCGACGCAAGAATGTATGCAGTTGTAGAGCTCTTACTGCAGACAGGCATGCGCATCAGTGAGCTCGCAGCTCTCGAATTATCGGACGTAGACTTTGATCGTAATGTGATTACTATTCGGCCGCAAAATTCTCGTGGGAGCAGACGTATTCCTCTCAACCAAGCCGCCAAACACGCGCTCATGGAGTATATGCAGATGCGACCAAGAGCGAGAGAGAAAGCGTTGTTTTTGACCAAGACCTGTCGACCATTTTTGGTTCGCAATATCCGGACAGCGATTGATCGTTACTTCCGCCTCGGGGGTATTCGCGGAGCTAAGGTTAATGACCTGAGGCACACGTTTGTGGTTGAGCAGCTCAAGGCTGGTACGCCACTCGTCTATGTCTCTCAGCTAGTCGGACACAAACGCATCACTACCACCGAAAAATACCTCAAAATGATAGAAACTCCGGATATGGAGCCAAACATCAAGATTGAAGAGTTGTAAACGAAGGCTAATCTTTTAAACGGCGAGCATAAGGTTTATGCTTAAAAGATGATCCGAGATCAATTTCAGCTTTTGGGCGACATTAATTCAAAATCTTCAGATTTGGCACGCAGAAAAAAACTGATTATTAGCTCAACTCTTTTTTTACTCAGTCTGTTTGTATTTTTTTTCCTCTTGCTATTGCGACAGAGCACGCTGAGTAAAAACTTGCTAAAACCAGAGCTAGTTGTTGTGCCAGAAGAAATTATAGTAGAGGAACCAAGTCGCACAGTATTTCCCTCAGACGAAGTTATTGGTTGGAAAAAGTATTCAGGGTCTAATTTTTCTTTTGTATACCCTGCTACATGGCTGCTTGATGATGGTTCGCAAGCTAGCGATTATGAGACTGCAATAGAAATAGTTGATGTACAAATTCCTGGTAAGGGTATCTTGCAAGTAGGATATGTTAATCAAAGTGAGGGTGAGCTAACTCAAGAAACGCTTGGAGAACGATCGCCCATTGTACTTTCTGGACTTGATGGGGTAAAAATTGAAAGATTTGGTGAGGAAGTATCTGCGATACCAGAAGACTATATGGTGGTACTAGTAGTTCTAAAAGAAAGTGAGGGTAGGTCGTACAGCATCTTTTTTTCAGGACCACAAGCAGAGCTATCGGATCAGGTATTTGATCAAATCCTCGCCTCTTTTTCGCATGGTGAATCTGAACCATTTCAAGCCCAGAAGAGTACGGGCACAACAACAGTCATTACAAGAAACAGCAATTCTTGGGATGGTGTTAATCCTGGCTTACAAACATACGAAGTCACATTTTCTTATGCTGATGACTTAGTGGTAGGTGCGCAGGCCGAGGACGACTATGGACATAGCGGACTTGTTCTAACGCTACAAGATGGGGCTACATTATTTGTAATGCCATCCTACGATGGTGGCGCTACAGCCTATTTTGACGAATTTCCAACAATGACGCGTCTGTATAACAGCAATCTGTTTTACGACTTATACAGAATTTCAACAAAAGCTTATGAAGGAACACACTACTATAGCTCAAAATTGAGAACAGGTAATATAGGTTGTTATCATATGCAGCCTAGACCGATTGCATGCAGTGGTTCACCGATGGGTTTAGAATTCAATAATAGCGACCTTTTGTTCAACGCAAGTTGCAAATCCAATGCACCTCAGGCAGCGTTCCATTGTGATACTGTGATGGAGTCACTTCAAGTAGAAGTAAAAGATCTAGGATACGTAGCACTTGACCTATGAGTTTTTTATGGAGTGCTTACTCTGATGGTACAATAACCCCATCATGAAACAGACCGTTCTCTCTGGCATTCGCGCGACCGGCCGCTTGCATCTTGGCAATTACCTTGGTGCCGTCAAAGGCATGCTTGCACTGCAAGAAGATAGTACGATCGACACCTTTTTTATGGTGGCGGATGTCCATACTATTACTACTCCTTACGATATAGACGAACTCAAGCTCAATCGCCGCGAGGTTATTATTGATTACCTGGCTGCTGGCCTTGATCCAGAGCGCTCCACCTTGTTTCTGCAATCTATGGTTGGCGAGCACCTTGAGCTCTCATTTCTGTTTTCCTCTGTCATGAGCATCGCGCGCATGCAACATTTACCAACATTTAAAGACAAGGTCAAGCAGTATCCTGATCACGCCACGATGGCGCTGCTCAATTATCCGCTGCTCATGGCTTCTGACATTTTGCTCTACAAAGCAAATTTGGTGCCAGTTGGTATCGATCAAGAGCCACATATCGAGATTGCTCGCCAAGTTGCACGAAAGATGAATGAGGCATATGGCACCGATTTCCCAGAACCAACGCGCTTTGCCACCAAAGGTGAGTACGTCCCATCGCTGCAGGGCAGTGGCAAAATGAGTAAGAGTGTTGCGGGAAGTTTCATTTCACTGACAGATAGCGAAGCTGAGATTCTTGAGCGTCTCAAAGCCGCGCCAACCGATGATGGGAAAGGAAATTTGCAAACTATGCCGCAGGGAGTCAAGAATATTTTGCAATTTGTAGAGTTATTTTCTGGAGCGGAGAAGCGCGCAGAGTATGAAGCGCAATACGAGGGTGCTGGGATCCGCTACGGCGATCTCAAAAAAGAGTTGGCAGCGAGTATTGCCGCAGAGCTCAAGCCACTGCAAGCAAAACGCGCAGAACTCATGGTCAATCCGAAGTATATCGATGACGTTATAGCAACTGGCGCAACCAAGGCACAAGCTGTTGCGAGCAGGACACTTGATGAAGTAAAAGAAAAGATGGGACTAGGTTAAGTATGCCAGATATAAAACCAAGTATTAGCTACGATGATTTTGCCCGTTTGGATTTGCGCATTGCAACCATCGTTGCCGCCGAGCCTATTGAGGGCGCTGACAAGCTCCTCAAGCTCACGCTCGACGTTGGCGAACTTGGCGAGCGCACCATCGCCGCTGGCATCAAAGCTTGGTACGCCCCCGAAGACTTGATTGGCAAGCAGGTGAGTTACTTGGCAAACTTGGAACCGCGTCTGTTACGAGGGATCGAGAGTCAGGGCATGCTGGTTGCCGCTGATGATGGGACACGTGCAGTTTTACTGCATCCAGATCAATCACTCTCGGCAGGATCAATTCTGCGTTAGCATTTTTGCGTGTTACAATACAGCTCGATCTGGAGATATATGGCTACCCCAAAGAAAAAATCAGATACAAATCCAATAAAACCAGCAGACAAAAAAATCGTTGGCAAGCAGTTTCATATGGAGATTAATCTCTCGAAATTTTTTAGCCGCGGCATACTCTATGTATTGATGGCCTTGCTTTTTTTGCCCTTTTTTGCCTCACTTTTCTCGAGTAGCGAAGACAACAGCATCAGCTTGAGCAAATTCGTCAAAGACGTGCGTGAGCAAACTGTGAGTGAAGTCAAAGTTGCCGGCGATGAACTGAGAATTTCCTACAAAGACGGAGCAAATAAGATCGCCCGCAAAGAAAACAATCAAGAAGTCTTGAGCATCCTAGTTGCTGCAGGCATTGACCTTGCAGAAGCAGATGTCGAAGTCACTAACCTTTCGTTTGGTGAAATGGCTTGGGAGATGGCGCTCAATATTTTGCCTGTGTTACTTATGTTTGTGTTCTTCTTTTTCATTTTCCGTCAAGCGCGTGGCGCCCAGGACGGCATGATGGGAATCGGTCGCAGCAAGGCAAAACTATTTGTCAAAGGTAAGCAAAATACTAAGTTTAAAGATGTTGGCGGAATGGACGAAGCCAAGCAAGAGCTCGAAGAAATTGTTGATTTCCTCAAGAACCCAAAGAAGTATCAAAAAGTTGGCGCTCGCACCCCACGTGGTGTGTTGCTTGTTGGTCCATCCGGAACTGGAAAAACTTTACTCGCGCGAGCAGTTGCCGGCGAAGCCAGCGTGCAGTTTCTTTCTATTGCTGGCAGTGAATTCATGGAGATGCTGGTTGGTGTAGGTGCCTCACGAGCCCGAGATCTCTTTGCGACTGCAAAAAAGATTGCTCCTTCTATCATCTTCATCGATGAAATTGATGCCATTGGTCGCATGCGAGGAGCTGGGAACATGGGTGGCCACGATGAGCGAGAGCAGACCTTGAATCAAATCCTGGTCGAGATGGATGGTTTCACCCAGAATGATAATGTCATTGTGATGGCAGCCACGAATCGTGGCGATATGCTCGATCCAGCACTGGTGCGCCCAGGTCGATTTGATCGCAGAGTGACTGTTAACTTGCCAGATCTAGAAGAGCGCAAGTACATTCTCTCGATTCATGCCAAGTCCAAGCCGTTTGCAACCGACGTGAACTGGGATCGTGTCGCCAAACGAACCGTTGGTTTTTCTGGCGCTGATATCGAGAACATGCTTAATGAAGCTGCGATTGCTGTAGCACGTGCCGGCAAGACAGAAATCAACATGAACGATATAGAAGAAGCCTCACTCAAGGTAAAGTTGGGTCCGAGTAAGCGACGCATGCAAGATGAGCTAGAGCGCAAGATGACCGCGTACCACGAAGCTGGTCACGCAGTAGTGGCTCACGTTTCTACCTTTGCTGATCCAGTGCATCGTATCTCCATTGTTTCGCGCGGACGCGCACTTGGTTTTACCCTAACACCACCAGAACGCGATAAGCTGCAAACAACTAAGTCAGAGCTGATAGATGAGATTGCAGTCCTGCTGGGTGGTCGTGCTGCAGAGCAACTTGTGTTTCAGGAGCTGACCGCGGGAGCAAGCAGCGATATTGATCGAGCTACCAGAATCGCCCGAGCCATGGTGGTTGAGTACGGTATGAGTGATCTTGGTGCCATGAACTTTGGTCCACAATTTGAAACTACTAACTACAATCGTGCCTTTGGCGAGCCAATGAAAATTTCTGACGCACTCCAAGAAAAAGTCGACTCAGCTATTCAGGAATTTATCTCTGCAGGCCAAAAACGCGCGATGCAACTAATTACAAAATATCGCAAGCAACTCGACGCAGTTTCGCTCAATCTGCTCGAAAAAGAATCCCTCGATGGCGACGAATTCGCTGCTCTGATGGGCCAAGCCAAGGCATCTCAGGTATAATCAACCTGTGTCGAAAACCTTTGTTCTCATTGATAGTCACGCGCTCATTTATCGTGCCTACCACGCGTTTCCCAACTTGACTGCTCCAGACGGGACACTGGTGAATGCGGTGTATGGTTTTAGCCGCAGCGTGTTGGTTGCAATCCGAGATCTCAAACCGACCTATATTGCAGCCACTTTTGACAGCAAAGGAAAGACCAAGCGCGCAGAAGCCTACACCGAGTACAAGGCGCACAGAATGGCTATGCCCGATGACCTTATTCCACAAATAGCTTTAGTCAAAGATGTGGTCAGTGCGCTCAACATCCCGCAGTTTTCTCAGGATGGTATTGAGGCCGACGACTTGCTTGGCACAATCACACAACAAGTAGAGCAGCAGCACCCCGACGTTCGCTCAATCATTGTTACAGGTGATAAAGATATATTTCAGCTGGTGAGTGAGAAGACCCACGCTTGGTTGCCAGGAAGAGGTCGCGGCTCTCTCGATACTGAGTACGACGAAGACGAGGTGCTCAAAAAAATGGGCGTGCCGGTTTCGCAAATAATTGATCTCAAGGCGCTCATGGGAGATTCGTCGGATAATATTCCTGGGGTGAAAGGGGTCGGTCCCAAGACTGCTCGCCAATTACTCGAGAGATACCACTCACTTGCAGGGATTTACAAACGAGTCGATGAGTTGCTAGCCGGCGATGCGCCGAGCGCCGATGAAGTCTTGGTTGGTTCAGTTTTCAAAAAAATTGCGCAAGATCGAGAAATGGCGTTCTTAAGTCAAAAACTGGCCACGATCGATCGAGCAGTTCCGATCGATTTTGCCTTGGAGCCATGCGCGGTTTCTGAGTACAACAAAGAAGCAGCGAGTACATTGTTCGAAAAATTTAATTTCAAATCACTGCACGGCTTGTTGCCAAAAGACACGTTTGAACTTTCGATTCAGAAAGCGCTCTTTTAAAATGCCAAAAAAGAAACAGACAGTCGCACTTGTCCATGATTACCTCCGCGAGTATGGTGGGGCAGAACGCGTGTTGGAAGCACTACATGAGCTCTATCCCGAGGCGCCCGTTTTCACTGCTTTTGTTGATCGAGAACAATTAGGTCTACATTGGCAGCGCTTTGCTGATTGGGATATTCGTACGACTTGGTTGACCAAAATCCCCGGATATAAATTGTTGTTTTCGCCACTGCGCATTTGGGCACCCAATTACTTCAAGTCGCTCGACCTGTCAGCATTTGATGTGGTGATCTCCTCGTCAAACGCCTACTTTGCCAAGGCCGTTCGCGTGCCCAATGGCAAGCATATTTGTTACTGTCACACGCCGGCTCGTTCGCTCTACGGCTATACAACCACAAGCAATTGGCGAGCTAATCCAGTTACCAAGTTTTTTGGCATGCTCATCAATCACTACCTGCGCGTTGTCGATTACTATGTGGCGCAGGAAGTAGATTTTTTCATCGCAAATTCGCAAGAGACCCAGCGCAGAATTACCAAGTTCTATCGTCGGGAATCGACCATTGTGTATCCGCCTGTCAACATCCCACCCAACCCGCCCGAGAGTAAGTCTCGCTCATACTACTTGTACGTCAATCGGTTGGCACTCGCTAAGCACCCAGAGATTGCAGTCCAAGTGTGCACCGAGCAAAACGTGCCGCTTAAAGTGGTGGGTTCGGGGAAGATGTTGGACGACTTGCGTGAGATGGCAGGGTCTACGGTTGCGTTTTGCGGGGCAGTGAGTGATGAGGAGCTGAATCGGCTGTATGCGGGGGCAAAGGCATTACTGTACCCAGTAGAAGATGAAGATTTTGGCATAGTTCCGGTTGAGGCGATGGCGCATGGAGTGCCGGTGATTGCCCATAACTCTGGCGGACCGAGAGAAACAATTATTCCTGACAAATCTGGCGTGCTGTTTGCAGAATTATCGACCACTGGTCTTTGGCAGGCGATGCAACGTGCAGAAAAAATTCGCTTTTCACCTGAGGAGTTGTACACACACAGTCAGCAGTTTTCGCTGACCGCTTTCAAGAAAAATATTCTCAAATTGGTAGCTCAATTAACTTGAGTGAGTGTTATTTTTGCCACGTCAAATGGAGCAAGCGACACGACTGTTTGTAGCGGCTCTGCGCCAACTACCACTGTTTCGCTTGCAGCAGCTTTGCTAATGTACTCTCGTTTGAGGGTGTAGGTTCCAGGTGCAAGGTTAAAAAAGGCAACCGGCACGCTTTCTGCATTTCTGCCACGTGGGTCGAAGTTGCTCAACACTACGTTGTAGACGCCGTCGATCGATTTACTCGCGAGCGCTTTGACAAAAGTGCCTTTGCCTAGCAGTTGCAGACGCTGCTCACCGAGAGAGTCAAGCATTCGCAGAGCGTGATACCGTGGTTTTGGTTTTGATCCAAACGATTGGTGTGTGAGGAGTCCCCACCTGCCCCAGTTTTCAGCGCCTTTGGGATCTTTGCCGTCCTGGATTTCAAACACAAAGGCACGCTCAACCACCCCAACCATCTCGATGGCAGCTGCTACCGTGTGGGCTGCGCCGTAGTTATTGTCATAGCCGGGATCATTTTCGCTATCATGTCCCCACTCGGTAATATGAAACTCCAGTGTTGGTGTTAATTGCGGATACTTTTCTGCCCAGGTTCGAATATCCAGGATATCTTGTTTGAACTGTTCGACATCAGTGTCGTAGCGATGCCAAGAAATGAAATCGAGCTGCAAGTTATTCTTCATTGCGTGCTCGGCCAGGGCGTCAAACCAGTTTTTATAGAATCCGGTCGTAGCAGGACCTCCGATTTTAAATGGCTGCACGCCTCGGGCCTGTCGCGCTCCCCGGGCCGATGCGTCGTAGAGCGTGAGGTAACTTTTGTCGCCGTAGTACTTCCAGCCACCAAACAGATCTGGCTCGTTCCAAACTTCGTAGTAGACATCGCGAATGCCCTTTGTGCCGGACACATGTTCAATAGTTTTTTGGACAACAAGTTGCCAATCCGCATAGCGAGCAGGACTCGAGACGATGTCACTGCCACCGAGTGCTGGCGGCATGTATGAGAGGGCGATGTATGGCTTGGCACCTGTGGCGGTAATTCCGTCGAGGATTTTGTCAAACTTGGCAAAGTTAAATGTTATGTTACCTGGTGAACCTTGAGCAATTTCATAAAAATCATAAATGTGATCAATGCGAATGTACTCTGGTCGCAATTGCTTGACTTGCGCTGCTATGGGCTCGATCTCCCAGGCAGACTCTTCGCCACCTTGAGCCAGATTTCTCCAGGGTCGAGGCAGTGGGCCGAGGATTGCCTGTGCATCAACCGTAATATTGGCTGGTTCTGGATTACTTGCAAACGAGAAAAACTCTCTCACAACACCGATCTGTGTTGCCCCAAGCACGGTAGCTGCAAGAAGTAGGAGCGACACGAGGCCGGTTACAACCATCTTAGTTCTAACTTTTTTTCTTCGTTGCATTTCTCATATCGTAGCAGGATATCGATTGACATTCTATCGCTTGCTGGTTATCATTAGCAGTAACAACTGCCTTCTGCTAAGCAGAAAGTGATACCTATGATTGATCTCACAGCCAGACAAATCCAAATTTTGCGCGCTGTTATCCAGGATTTTATCGAGACAGCCGAACCAGTCGGATCAGATACGATTGATCGCAAGTACGCAATTGGTGTTTCACCAGCTACTATTCGTAACGAAATGGTGCAGCTGACCAAGCAAGGCTACTTACAAAAAGGTCACTCGAGTTCCGGTCGCATACCGACACCGGTTGCGCTCAAGCTCTATGTCAATGAGTTAATGCGAGAAAAAGAGTTAACCGTGGCCGATGAAGTTGCGGCAAAGGAAAAAGTATGGGGATCTCGCAAGAAGATTGATGAGGTATTTACCCAGATTACCAGAGTGCTCGCAGATAAATCGCATGCCCTCGGTCTTGCTATGCTCGACAAAGAGCGACTCTACCATTCTGGGTACGCCAACCTGTTACAAATGCCGGAGTTTTACGACATCAAAGTCATGCGAACTGTTTTGCAGTTAATTGAAGAAGTCTCTCTTCTAAATGAAATCTTCTCTACCAACACGAGCGATAACATTATTCAAGTTGTATATGGACCCGAACTGGGCAATCGAAATTTGGTGTCACTCGGCGTAATTCACACCTCTTTTCTGGTAGGAGAAGTACAGTGTGAATTAGCTGTCATCGGTTCGAGCAGGTTCGACTACCCCTATATAATTCCGATGATGAAGTATATGCGCACGCTTATCCAAGATATTGTTGAGTAATCTGTATGTCAAAAAAAACTTCTGCACCAGCGAGCGCTCCATTCTCACCAGAACTTGAGTTGTTGCGCGCACAACTTGCCGAGATGACGGAGCGAGAACGACGTTTGCAGGCAGATTATCAAAATCTTGTCCGCAGAACTAGAGAAGATAAACTTACTCACAGCAAACTTGCCACCAAGCATCTAGTAACCGATCTACTCGACCCCTTGGCACATCTTTCTCTAGCCAGTCAGCAACTGAATGATCCGGGTCTTCGCATGGTGATAGAGCAGTTGTGGAAGACGCTCAGTACACACGGTTTGGCAGAAATTGAGGTATTGGGAAAACCGTTTGACGCTACGATAATGGAAGCAGTAGAAGTGGTTTCGCCAGAAAATGTCGCTGCGGTTGTGAGCTCGGTTGTCCGTCCTGGCTTTACCTTGCATGGCGAAATTATTCAGCACACCAAGGTAGTTCTAGGATAATTGGCAGTCTCTTTACACGACTGCTAGTTTATGCTATTCTGTTCTCACTTCGTAAAAATTAAGAGAAACAAATAACACGAAAGGAAGTATGTCAGATACAAAAACAGGAAAAATCATTGGAATCGATCTTGGAACCACCAACTCCGCTGTGGCAGTGATGGAAGGCGGTACCGCCAAAATTATTCCAACCGCCGAAGGTCGCAATACCTTTCCATCAATCGTTTCTTTCAAAGGCGATGAAGTCACTGTTGGTGACATCGCAAAGCGCCAGATGGTTCTGAATCCAACCAAGACGGTGAATTCTGTGAAGCGTTTCATGGGTCGCAAGCTCAAAGACGCTGCGGTCAAAGAAGCTATTAAGCACGTTTCTTACCCTATAACAGAGGGCAAAGAAGGCATGGCAGTTGTCAAAATTGAGAACAAGTCCTACACCCCGCAAGAAATTTCTGCCAAGATTCTGGCGAAGGCTAAGGCAGATGCAGAGAGCTACCTTGGAAGCACAGTTTCCAGAGCGGTCATAACGGTTCCTGCTTACTTTGATGATTCTCAGCGCCAAGCAACCAAGCAGGCAGGTGAAATTGCCGGCCTGACTGTTGAGCGTATCGTCAACGAGCCAACCGCAGCTGCCCTTGCCTACGGTCTCGATAAAAAAGGCTCGAGCACTATTGCTGTGTACGATCTGGGTGGCGGTACCTTTGACATTTCCATCCTGGAAATTGGCGACGGCGTATTCGAGGTAAAAGCTACCAATGGAGATACATTCTTGGGCGGAGATGACTTTGATCACGTCATTATTGACTGGATCGTCGCAGAGTTTAAAAAAGAATTTGGCAAGGATCTGACCAAAGACCCACAAGCTTTACAGCGTGTCAAAGACGTCGCAGAAAAAGCAAAGATAGAGCTCTCGAGCGCACAATCAACCGAGATTAATCAACCATTCATAACCCAAGGAGATGAAGGACAGCCACTCCACCTCACGTTATCTCTCTCTCGCTCGAAGCTTGAGGAGTTGGTAGACGATCTCATTCAGCGCTCGTTCAAACCAGTCGAGAAAGCACTCAAGGACGCCAAGTTACAGCCAAGTGATATCAACGATGTTGTTCTAGTCGGTGGTATGACTCGTATGCCAAAAGTCGTTGAAGCAGTCAAAAAGTTTTTTGGCAAAGAGCCACACAAGGGTGTCAACCCGGATGAGGTTGTCGCGATTGGCGCTGCTATTCAAGCAGGAGTCATTGGCGGCGATGTCTCAGATGTTGTCCTCCTTGATGTTACGCCATTAACACTCGGTCTCGAGACACTCGGGGGAGTTAGAACACCACTGATTGAGCGCAACACCACTGTGCCAACCAGCAAGTCTCAGGTATTCTCGACGGCGGCTGACAATCAGACGCAGGTAGAGATCAATGTTCTGCAAGGGGAGCGTGAGATGGCGAGTGACAACAAATCACTTGGACGCTTTGTTCTCGATGGTATCCCACCAGCTATGCGTGGTACCCCGCAGATTGAGGTGACCTTTGACATTGACTCAAACGGCATTTTGCATGTGACCGCCAAAGACAAAAATACCAGTAAGGAACAAAAGATTTCAATCCAAAACTCCACCAATTTGTCAGAGGAAGAGGTCGAGAAAATGAAGGCAGATGCAGAACAGCACGCCGAAGAGGACAAAAAGAAAAAGGAGTTGGTCGAAGCCCGCAATCAGGCTACGAGTGTGTCTTTTGAAATAGAGAAACAGCTCAAAGAGTATGGCGACAAGCTTGATGCCAAAGACAAAGAGTCTATCGAAACCAACGTCAAACAGCTCAAAGAGTTGGCTGCCAAAGAAGACGCGACCAAAGAAGAGCTGGACAAAGCGGTAGAGGCCACGTTTGCTTCGGCGCAAAAAATTGGTGAGGCAATGCAAAATGCCCAAGCCGAAAAAGCTCCTGGAGCTGCTGAGGAAGCGAAAGATGGTGAAAAAGCCGACAAAAAAGAACAGAAAGGTGAAGACGCCGAAGAGGGTGAAGTTGTCAAAGAGTAATGTATGATAGGCGTATGAAACGCGCTATCAAACTCTCTGTTCTTGTCCCGATTTATAACGAAGAAAAGACGCTCAAGGAAGTGCTGCAAAAGCTCTTGAGCGTCTCGGACGTATCCGAGGTGATTGTTGTTGATGACGGCTCGACCGACAGCACACCAGAAATTCTTGCAAAGCTCAAACACAAAAAACTCAAGACATTTCGCAAAGAAAATGGTGGCAAAGGAAGCGCGCTGCGTTTTGCTCTCGAACATGCGACGGGTGAGTATGTGTTGATTCAAGATGCAGATCTCGAGTACGACCCTGAGGATATCCCAGGGTTGTTAGAACCAATCAAGCGAGGCAGAGTCGACATTGTCTACGGCTCACGTTTCTTGGGTCCCCACCTCAACTTACTCTTTTGGCATCGGGTAGGAAACTCGGTGCTCAACTTTTTGGTAAACATTTTGTACAACACAACACTGTCGGACATGGAGACGTGCTACAAAGTTGTGCCTACCAAGTTGCTGCGCGAACTCAAATTAACGAGCAACGCATTTGATATTGAGCCAGAGATTACGTGCAAATTGCTCAAACGCGGCCACAAAATTTTTGAGGTGCCGATTAGTTATATAGGAAGAGATTTTTCTGAAGGCAAGAAAATTACATGGCGAGATGGGGTGTCGGCAGTTCGCACCATTGTTCAGTTGCGCTTAACCAACCAATAGTCGATGCGAATACGCGCCAACAGCTATTTGAGTGTTTGGATCCTCGGACTACTACTTGCCGTAGGGCGCTTCTGGCATTTTTTTGTTGGCAAAACATTTCTTTATGGCGATAACTTTTCCCTTATGGTTCCCGGAAAGTTGTTCACGATTGAATGGTTGCGACAGGGAGTGCTGCCTCTTTGGAACCCTTTACTGCTTGCCGGGATCACATGGATTGGTGATATCAATCAATCAATCTTGTATCCTTCTACGTTTTTTTTCCTCATACTCTCTCCGGCAAATGCGCTCAATATAACGATCCTTTCACACCTTGTACTGACATTTGCAGGTGCATACTTTTTGGCTCGGCGGCTCAAGTTCTCATACACGGCCGCATATTTTGTGGCTATTGTATGGTCCTGTTCGCCACAAATTGCTGGCTCGATCAATAATATTGCAACTTTACAATCTTTGAGTCTCTTGCCGTGGATTGTTTGGGCTGGTCTAGAGGCACAGCGCTCTCTCCATTCGGCTATCGCAGTGGGTTTACTCGTAGCACTGCAACTTCTGGGGGGATATCCACAGTATGTGCTGTATGCTGTAGCGTTTAGTTTTTTGCTCAGTTTGTCATGGCAGCGGGAGACAAAGTTTGTTCAGGCTTGGTTATTGGCGGGGGTGGTTGCAATTGGTGCGAGCGCAGTTGCATGGTTACCTTTTTTACCAACATTGACAAACTCTACCAGAGTAGTTCAGTCACTTGATCAGGCAGGATCAGGATCTCTGCTACTTGGCGAGCTGATGCATGCAATTTTACCAACTTTTTTTTATAACCCAGCCCTCGGTATTAAATGGGGATTTTTGTGGAGTGCGCAGCCAAATGTAGTAATGTACTTTGGTTGGTTTGGGCTGTTGTTACTTGGAGTCGGTTTGGCATATTTCAAACAAGCGCCACGCTTTATAAAGACATTGTGGCTGATTTTTGCAGTCTCACTGCTGCTTTCATTTGGTGAGGCAATGCCGTGGTTCTCTTTGTTACAGCATGTGCCGCTGTTCGGTGACGCTCGAGGTGCCAGCGGTATTTTGCAACTGACTGCGCTTTCTGGCGCATTGGTGATCGGCTGGAGTTTTGATTTCTGCAGGTCAAAGAATGAGCTTCGTTGGGGACGTGTGCTCTGGCTAGCAGCACTTGCTGTCATACTTGCTGGGGTTGCTTGGCTTGTGGTGTCGCGAGCATTTTCACCACTCTGGGAAAAAGCCGACCTATTGCTTTCTGGTCGATTATCTCAAAGTGTATTTCATACACTCGAGAGAGATGCCCTGATACTCAAAAATATACTGCAGGCAGCCACTTTTACATCTACATTGCTCGTATTTTCCTTATTTTTCTGGCTGCAAAAAAAGTACAAGCAGCTGTTGGTTTGTGTTGCCTTGGATCTTATTTTTAATACCTCGCATCTTTTCTTCTTTGCTCCAAAAGAAATATACTCGACAGAATTGGCAAAGAATGAGGTCATAACTCTCATGGAGGAAGAAGACCTAACACAGTATCGCGTTTTAACCCGCAACTACAACACGCCGTACACCGATTTTGGAGCTTACTGGGATGCGCTCGCAGTTCGCCAGCCATTCTCAGACTCCTATATCGATGCAAAAGAATTAAAAAACTATGAGCATTTACAGCGTATGCGATCAGGTGCAACTCCAGATTGGAATATGGCGTTTGGCATTCCGGTTATCAATGGGTATACCACTCTTTTGCCACAAGATGTGCAGGAGCGATTTGTTGGCAGCACTGTTATTGAGGCAAGCATCAACAATCTGCCCGAAATTCCTACATCACACCAAGCACTTGCCGAGTGGTCTGTAGCTTACTATGTTCGAGACACATGGTTCCCGCTCTATGGTGCGACAATGCCAGAGGAGTTGATCGCAGAAACTGACAATTTAGCACTTTACCAGCTGCCTGCAAAGCCACGCTTTCGCCACGAAGACGACTCTGCTGCCCAGCTGTTAGAGAGAACAGAAACGCCCAACAGCATCTCACTTCTGTTAGACGCAACCAACCGCCGTGAGCTGATCGTTGCTGACCGCTATGACAAAGATTGGCGAGCTACGGTCAATGGTAAAGAAGTAGAAATTGACAACCACAATGGCATGCGCCGGATCTTGCTCGAGCAGGGCAGAAACGACGTGCAGTTGTGGTATGAGCCTCGTGCTTTCTATGTTGGTCTTGTTGTAACGGCGACCACCCTGCTTGCTTGTCTGGTGATTTTTCTGCCCCGCAAATCTAAGATTTAGCACTCAACACTTTTGTCTGCTTAACAGCCATCCCAATCTTTGTTACAATGCGGTCTTATTCTTATGAGTACCAAACGAGATTACTACGAAATTCTAGGCCTAACCAAATCAGCATCGGCGAGCGAGATCAAAGCCTCTTACCGCAAGATGGCTCTCAAGTGGCATCCAGATAAAAATCAATCCAACAAGCCAGAGGCAGAAGAAAAATTCAAAGAAATTAATGAAGCGTACCAGGTACTTTCTGACGCACAAAAGAAACAACAATACGACCAATTCGGTCATGCTGCCTTTGATCCAGCGAGCGGCATGGGAGGCAACCCGTTTGCAGGTGGTTCTCGTCAGGGACCATTTACCTACACATATTCCAGCGGAGCATCCCCCTTTGGTGATACCGATTTTGGCGACCCCTTTGAGATTTTTGAACAATTTTTTGGCGGGGGATTTTCGCGTGCTGCTCAGCGGCCGCGCTACTCGATGCGCATTGAGTTTCTCGAAGCTGTCCGTGGGGTGACAAAAGAAGTGGCAATTGATGGCAAAAAACAGAAGATTAAGGTTCCTGCCGGTGCCAACGACGGTACCCGCATTCGGTTTGACGACTTTGATGTGACGATCAATGTTGGCACCCACCCTCGCTACAAGCGCGACGGCGCGGATTTGTTTGTCGATCATCCCATTCCGTTTAGTTTGGCGACGCTTGGTGGTACGACAGAGGTAGAGACAGTTGATGGCAAGTTAAAACTGAAAGTGCGCGCAGGTACAGCTTCACACACACTGGTGCGCCTGAGAGGCGAAGGCGTCCCGCATTTGCAACACTCTGGCAAGGGTGATCTGTACGTCAGACTGATTGTTGCGGTCCCGTCGAAACTTTCTGGTGAACAGAAAAGGGCTGCGGAGATGCTGAGAGAAGTTGGTATTTAGCGACACTTCTCTTGTCTTTTCTCGAGTTAGCGCTATAATAGCCTGGCAGGTTCGAAATTACAGGAGAGGGACTCGAAAAACGGGTCCTTTTTATTACAAAGTTGAGAAAGAACGCATATGCAACAAACACCAAATAACATGGCCCGAACTGAGTTCGCTGCAGCAATCAATCAGATTGCAAACGAACGCAAGATTGAACCAGAATCGATTTTAGATGCGATCCGTCAGGCACTCGTTTCCGCGTACCGCAAGCAATATGCAGATGAAGCCGATGAGTCTCACTACTTTGTCGAGCTTGATCCAGGTACAGGCGAATCTAAAATTTTTGAAGCGCCAGTAATCGAGCGAGACGAGGAAACACTCGAGGTCCTCAAGTGGGATGAGACAAAAGCAAAAGATGTTACACCCGCAGGTTTTGGCCGTATTGCTGCCCAAACTGCTAAACAAGTGGTGCTGCAAAAAATTCGCGAATCAGAGCGAGCCCAGATTATTTCTGAGTACGCTACTAAGTTGGGTGAGGTCGTTTCGGCCCAAATATTGCGCATGGATGGCAGAACTGTTGTGCTCGATATCGGTCGAGGCCAGGGCATCATGCCTCCAGAAGAGCAGATGCGTGGCGAGTTCTATCGCATCAACAACCGCGTGTCTGTGTTGATCAAAGAAATTCGTGATACCAATCGCGGTCAAGCAGTTATCGTCTCTCGCTCAGATGCAGCTCTTGTGAGCAAGTTGTTCGAGCGTGAAGTACCAGAAGTTGCTTCTGGTGCGGTTGAGATTGCACTCATTGCTCGTGAAGCAGGCGTGAGAACGAAGCTCGCTGTCCGTTCTACCCAAGAAGGTGTCGATCCGGTCGGCTCATGTGTGGGTCAGCGCGGTGTTCGCGTCCAAGAAGTCATCCGTGAATTAAATAATGAAAAGCTGGACATCATCCCATACTCGGAAAATCCTAAGTTACTTCTGCAAGCTGCGCTCGCTCCTGCTGATAACTTGACAATCAAACTAGACGAAAAGCTCAAAGTTGCAACTGTAACGGCACCCGATGATCAACTCTCACTTGCTATCGGCAGAGGTGGTCAGAACGCGCGTATCGCAGCCAAGCTCTCTCAGTGGAAGATTAGGATTGTATCAGCCGAAGGCGAAGAAAAATCCTCCGCTACTGGCGAGGAAGAGTACGAAATCGATACGTTCCCAGGCTTGAGTGAAGAGACCAGAACCCAATTGGTAGAGCACAAATTGACAACACTGGGCGATCTGAGTCGCTTCAAAGACAAGTGGCATGATTTTGAGTTTGCAGCCGATCAAGTCGAGATGCTCGACAAGAGAATTGCAGTTTTCGAAACAGAACAAGCAAAACTTGATGCCGCGCGCATCGGACGGGATACGCTTTAAGCATGGCAGTACAAACGCGACCACCAGTAGTGACGATCATGGGTCATGTCGACCACGGCAAGACAACTTTGCTCGATTTTATTCGAAAATCGCGCACCACTGCTAAAGAGGCTGGTGGCATCACGCAGCACATTGGCGCGTATCAAATAGAGCACAAAAAGCAGCTGATTACCTTCATCGACACACCTGGACACGCGGCTTTTAACAAAATGCGTGCCCGTGGGGCGCAGGTAACCGACATTGTAGTGTTGGTGGTAGCCGCCAATGATGGGGTGAAGCCACAGACGATAGAGTCGATCCGACACATCACTGAGGCCAAACTACCAGTCATCGTCGCGATAAATAAAATGGATTTACCAGATGCACAACCAGATCTGGCGAAATCACAGCTTGTTGAGCACGGTATTCTAGTACAAGGTTTTGGCGGTGACGTCGAAGCCATTCCGCTCTCTGCCAAAACTGGCAAGGGAGTCGATGCGTTGCTCGATACTATTTTGCTCCTCGCGGAACTAAATGAACTCAAGGCAGATCCCGATGCACCACTTGAAGCTGTCGTGATCGAGTCTTCCAAGGATTCGCGTCGCGGCTCAATCGCTTCTGTTATTGTCCGTGCTGGCACTCTTCGTTTGCGCCAGGATATCGTTGCCGCAGAAGCAGACGGTAGAGTCAAACAGCTGTTGGATCCACTTGGCAAGATGGTTGACGCGGTCACACCAGGTAGTCCAGCGGAGATAGTCGGATTTAAATCGGTTCCTGCTGTTGGTGCCGTTGTTCATGACCAGGCTGCAGAGTATACTGCAGTCGCAGAATCGGCAAAACCAGAAGCTCAACCAGAGATGACTGCAGCCATGAGCCAAGAACTGACCGATCTCGACTTTAACTTTTTACTCGATGACAAACCACGCCTGAAGCTGATTATTCGTGCCGACGTCCAAGGGACGCTCGAAGCAATTGTAGACACGCTCGATCCGGAAAGCACGGAGTTACTTTTCTCTGCAGTGGGCGAAGTTAGTGAGGCAGATATAGAGCTGGCTGCTGCTACGGGTGCATTAGTTGTCAGTTTCCACTCCAAAGTTTCCAAGCAGATACTCAACTTAGCAAAACAAGCAAAAGTACGGGTTAAGTCATACGACGTTATTTACGAATTGATCGAAAACTTGCAAAAGCAGATGCTCAAGTTGATCGATCCAACACTCGATGAGGTGGTGACTGGTGAAGCTGAGATCCTGCAAATTTTTGAGGTGCGGGGCGAGCGTATTGCTGGCATCAAGGTAAAAACTGGTGAGATCAAAAAAGCCGATACCTTTTATCTTGCCAGAGGTGAAGACCGCATTGGCGCACCAACCATCAAGAGCATGCGGCATGGCAAAGAAGAGGTAGATTCTGTCAAGACTAAAGGTGAAGCAGGCTTAGTTTTCAAACAGTCAAAACTCAAGTTTGAGGTTGGGGATAGAGTGGTTGCGTACCACATTGCAGAGTAGTGATATACTACACAGGCTAAAATGGTTACTTTGCTCGTTGGCCGCAAGGCGAACAAGACAAGGGAATATATAAAGAAAGGAATACCATGGCATTAAGTAAGGTCCAAAAGACCCAAATTATCAAAGATTTTCAACTCTTCGAGGGTGATACCGGTTCGCCAGAGGTGCAGATTGCGCTGCTTACCGCTTCTATTCAAGAGCTAACTGACCACCTTACAGGTCATAAAAAAGACAATCACTCACGCAGAGGCCTGCTCAAACAAGTGGCCAAACGCCGACGCTTGCTCACTTTCTTGCTCGAGAGATCAGAAGAGCGCTACAAGAAGCTCATCGAGCGACTTGGGTTGAGTAAGTAAGAGCTTACGCCTTCGAAATTTTCAGTTCCGGAATCAAGACCTCAAATAAATAGAGGATGAGGATGCCTTGTGCATCCTCCGAGGTTTTACCCTGTTCATACAGGTACTGCTTGTAGGATTTCAAATCTAGAAAATGGTCAATTTCGTCTGAAAGCACAAGCGCAGATATAGCATCTTGGGCATCGAGGCCAGTCTGCGGCTCTTGGTCCTCGAGCCACTCTAGCAGCTGTGGTTTTTTCGTTTCTATCTGTTTATCCAGCTTTGGCTTGGTTATAAATGGTTTAAATGTCGACTTCAGTACGATGGGACTATTGGACTTGCCGTATTTACTAGCAATACTTTGTTGAAACTTTAGGCGATACTTATTGGTCAAAATTCCTTGGATTTCGACGACGCTTTTTTCGATATCGGCCGTTCTATCTTCTACCTGCGCTAATTTTTTGGACAGTGACCACCAGAGGAAAAATCCCACAATCCCGATGGGAACCACACTTTGTGCGGTAATCCCGAGATAACTGAGGAGCGAGATGAGTTCTGACAGCACGGTAGGGGTATGGTACTCGACGATGATGATAGAATCAACCCATATGACCAACTCTATCACTCTCAACAATGGCAAGACTATGCCCCAGCTTGGTCTCGGCACCTGGCGCTCCGAACCAGGCAAAGTTGGTGCAGCGGTAGAAACTGCGCTTAAGATAGGGTATCGACACATCGATTGTGCAGCGATTTATATGAATGAGCCCGAAGTGGGCGAAGCTTTTTCTCGTGTTTTTGCGCAAGGAGATGTTGCCAGAGAAGATATTTTTGTGACGAGCAAACTCTGGAATAATAAGCACCACCCCGATGTAGTTGAGGAAGCATGTAGACAAACTTTGACAGATTTACAACTTGAATACCTAGATCTCTATCTCATCCACTGGGGCATTGCATTCAAGCCAAGTAAAGAAAAAGAACCGCTCGACGAAACTGGCCTAATTATGACCGAGCCTGTCTCTATCCAAGACACTTGGCGCGCGATGGAGTCGTTGGTTGAAAAAGGTTTGGTCAAATCTATTGGTGTAGCTAACTTCACTACAGCCATGTTGATTGATTTACTCACGTACGCCAAAGTCAAACCAGTCATGAACCAGGTTGAGATCCATCCCTACAACGCCCAACCAGAGTTGGTCAACTTTTGTTTGGCAAAGGATGTTGCGGTCACTGCATACTCACCGCTCGGTTCCCACGGAGATGCTTCGAATAAGCCGATTAGTGATGCAGCAGTGCTTTCTATTGCGAAAGCACACAATAAGACTCCTGCGCAGGTGCTGATCCGCTGGTCACTGCAGCGCGGTTTGGTTGTGATTCCAAAATCAACCAACCCAGACCGGATTGCGGAAAATGCCAATGTGTTTGATTTTGAGTTGAGTGATGCTGAGATGGAGAAACTTACCAAGTTGAATAGAAATTATCGATTTGTTGACCCAATCGAGTGGTGGGGGTTGGGGTATTTTAATTAAGGTTTACTTTTTAACATAACATGAATGATTACATTGAAGAGTTTTTTATTAGTGATGGCGTGCTCACTAAAATTGGCACAAATAGAAAAAGTGTCTTACTTGTAGCATTCAGAGACATGCAGTTCTGCAACGGCATTTTTTTTAATAGTTTGAGAAGTAAGGAAAAAATTGATGACAAATTGTTTGAACATCTGACCTTACATTTGCCAATTTTTTCCTACCTACTGACTTATTTTGCGGCGATAGATTGCTTGTCTAGGGTCTGGCACATGCGATCTCCAAAACAAGGTGAGACTCAAAAATTTTTCAAAGAATCGGCAGAGACTTGGTTTGGAATGAATAAAAGACAATCGAATGCACTCTGGAGAGTTCGCAATGGTTTATCCCACCATTACAATTTGAGAAAAGATGGGATTAATTCAACAGGAAGTTCTCCAATTTTATATCGGAAAGAAAGAAGAAATTGGGTGGTGAACATAACGGCCGTATTTGGAAGTTTGAGATTGGCGAAAAAGAAGTTGTATGAGGCCATAAAAAAATTGCCGAAAACCAAGCAAGCTGAGTTTGTAAAATATATCAAGAAACACTGTTTTATTTATACTCAAATTATTGTTGACTGATTCTTGTATATGATACCACATATGGTATCATATAAAGAGTGACAAAGCGTCAGAAACGAGTCAAAAAACTCACTACTAGTCCTAAGAACATCCGTTTCGAAGTGCTTGACGCTATTTTGTTAGAACATGGATTTGCTTGTAGGCAACCGAGCGGTGGCAGTAGCCACTATGTGTACTACAAAAAGGAAAAACAAATAACTGTGCCGTATAAGCGACCATTTATCAAAGCAATATACGTTAAGCGAGTTAGGGAGCTCATCGAAAATGAAGCAAAATAAACAACTAAACTACTATCTAGATCTAGACTACACAATTCGACTCAAAAAGAATGGCGACGGTTCATATTTTGTCGAGGTGGAGGAACTACCTGGTTGTTTTTCTGAGGCTGACTCAGAGCAAGCCGCAATCTCAATGATCGAGGATGCAAAAAAGGCTTGGATTACGGCAGCATTGGAGCGAAAGATTTCGATTTCTGAGCCAGCAAGAGATGACTATAGCGGAAAGCTGCATCTGCGGTTGCCAAAGTTTTTACATAGATCTTTGGCACATCAGGCAAAACAGGAGGGTGTGAGCTTAAATACGTATATAACCTCTAATCTTTCGAGGGGAGTATAAAGAGGAGAAAGCTATGAAAATCAAAGAACTGCTAAATGCATTGTTAGAAAATCCCAACCGAAAAATTGCAATCAGAGGAAAGCAAAAAGAAATAGTCGGCTTTGCAGAGTTTCGTTCAATTAATCTGGGTGATGAGGGGTATTTCAAAGCCATTTTTGATGACCACTCTCTGCTACTCATTATTCCTGGTGAAGAATTGTTGCTCTATTCTGACAAAGCACCAGAGCCTTTTGATGAAATTGCAGATGAGGACATTGGTAACAAGCAAGAATTGCTTTTTAGAGGTAGGCGCTACAAACTCGAAAATGCGCATGATTATCAATATGTAGTTCAATTGATTAAAGGCAACTATCAGAGTATTGAGGGTGAAGTAAAATATTCGGACTATGTACCAGAAGATGGAGCAAATGAACTACTGAGTTTGGGTTGGATAGTGCGAACGGGTAAGCGCGCTGATGATAATCCTAAGGAGTTGAGTATAGAGGATGTGAAGCTTTCATAAAATAGTATGCAAAACCCCCCACCATTTTTCCCCAATACCCCAGATAACACCCATTGCTACCAATCAGTTTTAAAGATGCTGTTGAAGCAGTACTTCCCGCATGAAAATTATTTGTGGAAGGAGTTAGAAAAAATTTCCGCTAAGGTTGAGGGATTATGGACTTGGCCGACAGCTGGTTTGCTTTGGTTGGCAGAAAAGGGTTTGTCGGTGCAGAGTATTAGCTTGTTCGACTACCAGGAGTTTGCAGAACAAGGTGAGAAGTACCTGCTTGATTTTTATGGCAAACCAGTTGGGCAGAGTCAGATTGAACACTCGGATATTCCACAAGAGCAGGCAATCGCACAAAAATTCATCAAAAAAAGTTCAAGAGAAACGCGACAGGCGCATATAGTCGACATCACAGCGGCTTTGGACGAGAGTGCTCTTGTTATCTGTAATGTCAATTTGAAAGCACTCAATAATGAGCCGGGTTACTCTGGCCACTTTGTTTTGATTTATAATCACAGCGGCGATCATCTTTTTTTGCAGGATCCTGGTTTACCACCGCAAAAGGAGCGCAAAGTTTCATTTGCGCAATTTACAAAGGCATGGGCGTATCCAACAGAACAGTCACAGGGGGTGGCGGTTATAAGGACAAAAAAATAACGTGACCACCCTTTATCTTGTGCGCCACTGTGAGTATGCAAATCCCAGAAAAATTCTGCCCGGCAGATTACCAGTGCCACTGTCTGAGCAAGGAATTACTCAGGCAGAAAGGCTCAGAGATTATTTTGCCAGCAAAAAAGTAGATGCAATTTATAGTAGCTCCGTACTTCGATGTAAGCAGACAAGCCAAGCTATAGCTGGAGACAAAGTAGAGATAATCTTTGACAAGCGACTACTTGAAACACACTCTGCTTATCAAGGTTATTGGGAAGAGGATTGGAGTCATTTCTTTGCCCATACTGATGAGCTGGGTGGGGAAACAAACCAAGATATTCAAGACAGAATCGTTGACTTTTATGAGAGCTTGGATCGATCGTCAGGAAAATCATACATCATCTGCTCTCACGGAGACCCTCTTTTCTTTCTTTATCAGTTTTTGGATAAACAGCCTTTGCTGGGACGGGATGAGCTTGACGTAATGGAGGATTATCAGTCAAAAGGGAGTGTTAGAAGAGTGGAGATCTTTGTAGACGGGGAAGTGAAAATAGAAACTGTTGTGGCAAATGAGGATCTTGTAATCGATGACATTCAAGATATGGCTTATCCGGTTTATACCGCAGAATAAAAGTTATTCGACAACCTGTGCTATACTACTCGAAGTAATTTGCGAGGATTGTGAACTGTTGAGGATTCAAGAGAGATGGCAGGCTGAGACTCAGATGTCTTTTCTCCAGAATACTTACAGCACATTCCCCGCGACTAGTTAAAGGAGAAATAGCATGGCTTATCCAGACTATTCCAAAACGTATAAAACAACTATCGCGCTTGGCGATAAGACCATTTCGGTCGAGATCGGCAAGTTCTCAGAGCAAGCAGCAGGTGCTGTTATCACCAGTTGCGGTGAGACGGTGGTGCATACCACGGTTGCCTTGGGTCGCAAAGTTAACCTTGGCTACTTTCCTCTTTCTGTCGAGTTTGCCGAAAAACTCTACGCATCTGGCATTATCAAAGGTTCTCGCTGGGTCAAACGCGATGGCCGCCCACTTGATGACACCGTGCTTCGCGCGCGCGTGATTGACCGCTCACTTCGTCCTTTGTTCCCAGATGGCATTACCAATGAAGTCCAAGTTATTTCGACTGTCTTCTCCTACGATGGTGAAAATGAGCCAGATATGCTTGGTCTTATCGGCAGTACTATAGCTCTTGCTGTTTCGCAGATTCCTTTCAACGGCCCATTGGCTGGTGCCCGCATTGCCTACAGCAAAGAGACTCAACAATATATCTTCAACCCAACCCAAACAGAGCAGAAAACAAGTGACCTTGACTTGATCGTGTCTGGTACTGGCGACGCAATTGTTATGGTAGAAGCCGGCGCAAGTGAGGTTTCTGAAGCAGTTGTGCTCGAGGGAATGCTCAAGGCACAGGCAGAATTTGTCAAAGTTTGCGCGAAGATTAATGCTATCGCCAAAGAGGTTGGCAAAGAAAAAGTCGAGCTTGTTACTGTAGACGTAGCAGCTGAGGCGCGCAAAAAAGAGCTCGTGGCACACATAGAAAAGAAGTACGCAAAAGAAGCAGCTGTAGTTGTGGCCAAAGATGCCAAGCTCGAGCCATCAGGATTTGCAGAATTGGCAGCGCAGATTGTCGAAGGACAACCAAAGAGCGAAGAGCCATATAGTGAGGGAGAAGTCAGCGGAGCATTGTCATCTATCACCAAGCAATTTGCTCGTGACATGATCATCAAAGAAAAGATTCGTCCTGATGGTCGTAAGACAAATGAGATTCGTCAGATCTGGTGTGAGGTCGACGTTTTCCCACGAACCCACGGCAGCGCCATGTTCAAACGCGGTGCTACCCAAGCAGTGACTATCACCACTTTGGGCGCCCCAAGTTTGGGACAGGTGATTGAGAGTATCGAAGGCGAAGAAACACGTCACTACATGCATCACTACAACATGCCTCCATACGCTTCTGGTGAAGCCGGCCGCTTTGGTTCGCCCAAACGACGAGAGATTGGTCATGGCGCCCTCGCAGAGCGCGCACTCTTGCCAATGATCCCGTCTCAAGAAGAGTTCCCATACGCGATTCATGTTGTTTCTGAAATTGTGAGTTCGAATGGTTCGACCTCTCAGGCTTCGGTCTGTGGTTCGACGCTTTCACTCATGGCAGCAGGCGTACCAATCAAACGACCAGTGGCCGGTATTGCCATGGGTCTGATGAGTGATGGCACTGAGTACGTCGTCCTGTCTGACATCCAAGGACTTGAGGATCACGTTGGCGATATGGACTTTAAAGTTGCTGGTACTTCAGAAGGTATTACCGCTATCCAAATGGATATCAAGTTAACCGGTATACCACGCGAGGTTCTAGAGCAGGCACTCGAGCAAGCACGCTTGGGTCGTCTCCATATCCTTGGTGAGATGAACAAGTGTATTGCTGCACCACGTGCGGAGCTTTCACAGTACGCGCCAAAGATCGAGCAAATCACCATTCCTGGTGACAGAATTGGTGAGTTAATTGGTCCTGGAGGCAAAAATATTAAAGCACTGATCGAAAAAACAGGTTGTGAAATCAATGTTGACGAAGACAAAGAGCGACAAGTTGGTTTGGTCTCGATCTCTTCGCCAGATCAAGCAGCAATTTCTGCAGCCAAGACGGCCATAGAAAACATGTTCCGCGAGATTCACGAAAATGATGAGTTCGATGGAACGGTTACCAGAGTCGAGGAGTATGGTTGCTTTGTCGAGTTCTTGCCAGGGCGCGAAGGTTTGGTCCACGTCTCTGCCATGAGCACGGAGTTTGTGCCAGACGCGCACGAAAAAGTCTCGGTTGGCGATGCGCTGCATGTCAGAGTTTCTGAGATCAAGGAAGATGGCAAAATCGGTCTCTCACTGCTTTCCGCAGAAGAGCAAGCTGCTGCCAGATCCAATCGTCCACAGGGCAGACCACCATTCCGTGGTGGCAGACCAGGTGGGGGCGATCGACGCGGCGGGGGTAACTCGCGCGATCGATACGATCGTCGCTAAGGTATACTGAGTGCATGACACTCGATGCCATCCGCGCGGACGCAGGTTTTTCGCTGATTACTTTGGCTGATCCTTTAGCAGTGGCAGATCATGCTGGTTTATCGTTGAAAAATCCAGAAGAGGCAGCCCAAGTTGTTGATCTTATTGCCGAGGCAAGTAGGGTATTAGCTCCCCACGCCAGTGGCGTCTGTCTTGCTCCCGATGTTGGTTTTTCGGCCGTGGCTGATTTGCCCAAGAACGCAGGTGTTATTTTTGAACTTTCTGATATGGTCCGGGCCAAAGATCCTTTGACTGTACCGGTGCTGGCCCAGACTTGGGGTGTCGAGCAAACGCGCAATAACTATGGTGTTGCCAAGCTCGAGCTCTATTACAATCCACAAGAAGAAGATGCGCGGTCAAAAAAACAGATGGTGGTAGAGTTGGCAGATTACTGTCGGCACGAAGGTATCGCGTTCATCATTGACCTCGTGTTGTACCTAGAAACAGCCAAAGAAAAGTATAAGGCGCAGTTTTTAGAGCTGCAGCTCGACGCCATTGCGGAGCTGCAAGAGTACTGCGATCTCTTTTTCCTCGAGTATCCGATCGATCCACTCTCTGCTGTCACGCTAACTGCGAGTCTTGATGTGCCGTGGGTAGTTTCGGGCCGTGGGGTGGCGTATGAGGAGTTCAAAGAGCAAGTGCGCGCGTCGTTTGAAAGTGGCGCGAGAGGTTACGTGATTGGTTCACAACTACTACCAGCAGAGGTGCCGCACGAGCAGCGATCACCCGAACGGGTGGCAGAGTTTTTTGCGACGACGGCGCGGGATCGGGTGATTGAGTTGGAGCGGATTAGAGAAGAAACTAATAATAGCCCGGCCTAACCTCACTTATTTAGTTTTACTAAACCAATAGTTGAGGATAGTCACATTTGGTTTGAGAATGCTGATTGCAATATAATGATCCTTGTTCTTTTTTCTATATTTTATGTTTTCACTAGCATCGCTAGTAAAAAATGGATAGGGAAAATCATTCACATCAGCTGTGATAACAGGAAGATTATATGAAAAAGCTGTGGCAGCTATCACCTTATCCGATAAACTTGACCCAACAGTGCTATTGCCCTGCGTTCTATATACATTCGAAATAATTCCCGCAGCTCTTAGTATTTCTTTTAAAACCCAAAATCTTGTGTACGAATCAAGTAAGCGGGTTACTTTCTCTATTTTTTCTTTAAACGCACCGTCAACTAATTCTGCATAGGTAATTTCAGATATTGCTAAATCAAAAGAATCTCCAGCCCACTCAGAAATTTGTTGTGTAACAGCAGGTTGTTGATATTTATCAAGAAGGTATTCGATTATACAAGTGTCTAGCAGTAAGTAAGGGTACTTAGTTGGTGATTGCATTACTTCGGGGGACACGCAGCAGATTTTCTTTCGAGGCTTTTTTCATTGCATTCAAGATTTCGGACACAGATTTTCCTGGTCTAATGCCCTCGTCTTCGTTTGCAGGAGGTGGTCCAAACACGCGAATTCTTACTTGTCTGGATTCTTCATTTTCTTCTAATTGTTGCAGAAATATATTTTTCATCACAACATATTATTACATACCTAGTCAAAAACTTCGAGGCTCTTGTATGCTATAGTACTCTTAATATGCATACACTTCCCCCACTCCCATTTGAGTATTCAGCCCTCGAACCACACATCGATGCGAAGACGATGGAGATCCATCACACTAAGCATCACCAGACTTACGTCGATAAGTTGAATGCCGCACTCGAGAAACACGCAGATTTGCAAGCACTTTCGGTTGTAGAGCTGCTCGGCAAGTTTTCCAGTTTGCCCGAAGAAATCAAAACGGCAGTGCGCAACCACGCTGGTGGCCACGCCAATCACTCATTTTTCTGGTCAATTCTTGGCGTTGGTACCACTGAGGCACAAGCGCCAACCCTCGTAGCCGCAATAACGAAGACATTTGGCAGTATGGATGTGTTTAAGCAAAAGTTCGCCGATGCAGCAGCCGGTCAATTTGGCTCAGGTTGGGCCTGGTTAGTACAAAAAGCAGACGGAACGCTTGCAATCTACAGCACGCCAAATCAGGACTCGCCGCTCTTGCAGGCAGATCAGCCAATCATTGGTCTCGATGTTTGGGAACATGCTTATTACCTTAAGTACCAAAACAAGCGCCCAGATTATATTCAAGCCATTTGGCAGGTGCTGGACTGGTCTCAGGTTGAAGCACGCTATGCCGCAATGGTACAGTAGTCTGTCATGCGACAGATCATTCTCGATGTAGAAACCAAAAAGATTTTTGATGAGGTCGGCGGTTACTTCCCTGATCGCCTCGGGATTTCGTTCGTCGGCGTCTGTCTTCGCGAGGGAACCTCTGGTGAAGGGGAGATGCGTAGTTTTTTTGAAGAAGATTTGCCCAAATTATTTCCCTTGCTTGAGTCAGCTGATGTCGTGATTGGTTTTAATATTGACGGATTTGATATGCAGACATTGGTACCGTATTACAAAGGGGATATCACTCAGATTCCGACACTCGATTTACTCACATGTATCAAAAAAAGTGCTGGTCATAGAATTAGCCTAGATGCAGTGGCACAATCAACCTTGGGGATTGGCAAAACTGGTGACGGCCTCGATGCGGTCAAGTTTTACCAGACTGGAAATTTTGATGCGCTCGAAAAGTACTGTTTGCAGGACGTAGCAGTCACTAGAGATGTGTATGATTTTGGTAGGACAAAAGGGACAGTGAAGTTTCGCAATAAATGGAATCGTTTGGTAGATTGTCCGGTGGATTTTAGCTTTACTCCCAAAAAGCACGTGGGGATGCAGATGAGTTTGTTGTAACTATGGCCAACCTCCAACAATACCCCGCCAAAATTTGTTTTACCGCCGCTGGGATGTTGATCCACGATGATAAGACACTGCTTATTCTTCACAAAAAACTGAATAAGTGGCTCTGTCCTGGTGGGCACATGGAGGCAGGAGAGCTGCCACACCAAGCTGCAGAGCGAGAGTTTTTGGAGGAAACGGGCATGGCTGTGGAGGCCTATGATCCTTTTTATACAAGGGACTCGCAAGCAACCGAGTATGTGCCATCGCCTGTCGAGACAAATTTGCACTGGATTAGCGAGCAGAATTTTGCGGAGCGCACCAGTGATCCAGAAGCCTATGCAGAAGCACCTGTTAGATTGAAGGGGTGTGAGCAACATATCGGCTTTCTGTACTTGGTGCGGCCGACCGGCTCAATCAAACTGCAGCGACAAGTCGAAGAAGTAACCCAGATTCGTTGGGTTACTCGCGGCGAGGTGGCAGACTTTGACTTGAGGGACGATATGAAAGCACAGTTGCAGCACGGGTTTGAGATTGTAGCTGCTCTGAAAAAATAATATGCGAATCTTGATTTTTGTTGTTTTTTTATTTGGTTTGTGTAGCACGTATTCGCCGGCATTTGCCGTAGAAGATATTCCTCACTATGCCGTCATTATCAACCAAGTACGCGGTACTGAGTGTTGTGATGCGGGAACTGTAGCTGCTTTTAGTGAGCAACAGCGAGAGTTACAAAACAGAAATCTGGCTGCTACTTTTACTATTCGCTACGACGCTCTGAGTAACCCAGATTTTGTCGCCGCTATCAAGAATTATCCTGAGTTTGAGTACGGGGGGTTACTCGAAGTCACTCCCTCGTTAGCTGAGGCAGCGAGTGTGGAGTACACCGGTTCTGCAGAAAACTGGTTTGAGGCACAGCATGTCTTTTTAGTTGGCTACTCACAAGAGGAGCGAGCGGCATTGATTGACGCGTACATGGAGCAGTTTAAAACAGTTTTTGGAGTGTACCCAAAGACCACGACGGCCTGGATGATTGATCCTTTTTCACTCAGGTACCTGCGAAATGAGTATGGGGTTACCACTCATGAGATTACGCGTGAACAGTTTGGTACAGATTCGTACACGCTGTATGGTGGTCCGCCACATTACCCGTATTGGAGCGGCGCGGACTGGGCAGTGATGCCGAGCGAGAGTGCTGTGGATTCGACTTTGATTCTCCGTCAAACGATCACTGATCCGGTCTATAACTATGGTGACCAGACGAGTGCGTTTACCTCCCAACCAAATGATTATCGCTTGCGTGGTGCCACGACAGAGTATTTTTCCCACTTATTTCTACAGGCGCACGACCAGCCGGCAAGCAATGGCTATACCTTTGCCCAGCTTGGAATAGAAAACTCGCTCGCGGCCGAGAACCAACAGGAGTTTTTTCAGCAGCTTGATGTAGTTGAGAACTGGCAAGCAAACTCGCACGGTCGGGTTGTTACAGCGGGCGATTTTTACTCATGGATGCGGACGCAGCCTGTACAAAAAATGTCGGTCTATGAAGGTGTCAGTCAAACAGATGCAGCAGAACGAGCTTGGTGGATTACGACACCTAAGTATCGAGTTCGTTTGCGATTGAGTGATGGCACATTGGCAATTACCGATCTGAGAATCTACGACGAGCAATTTCCCGATCCATACCTGGACGATACGGCAAGGAGTATGGGGTGGTGGATTGTGCCCTACATTCTGGATGGCTCCAGAGGGAGCACAACACAGGTGGGGCAGGCAGCGCGCAATGATGTTCTCAAAGATCGACCGAGCTCGTATCCAGAGGCGAAGCTTTGGGAGATAGCAAGTGACTTGTCACCACTTTCATTTGAGGAAATAACTACATCGATTATTCGCTTTTCTCCAAATTCATTTGAGTTACTGCAAGGGGGACCTCAAATTACTTTGGATTGGCAAACAACTGTAGGGCTTCCAGCTTGGGGATTTGCAGTAAGCAATAACACCTACACCCCGTTTTCCTCACCCGAGTTACTTGCTTCAGAGCGCAAAAGTAAGAAAGGCCAATTATTTCCCGAAATTCAACTAGGTGAGATAGTTGTTGAACAGACCACGCTCTTCATCAATAATCGTTACGCTGTTGCAGGCAGAAATCCTGCTCGACTCGTATTGTTTCCAAACGACAGTGAAGGCTTTCCCATACTTCTTTCTGAACCGCCAGACATCTCGCTCTCAGCGGCCGAAGCTACCGCAAGCAGCTTGCCTCCGCACGGTAGTAATGGAATGATCTTTATTGACATTGTTGCGCAAAAACCGATGCATGTGAACGCGCTGATTACAGCGGGGGCTTTTTCGCAAGATGTCGACGTTTACCTTGCCCCAAACTGTGCCAAAGCAATTCGCTACTGCCTCTTTCATCCGGTAGAGGCATATTGGTATGTGCGATCGGTCTTGGACGACAAGCTTCGCTTTCTGCAGCAAAGAAAGCAGTTTCAAGAGCAGTTACATTAGTCAAGATAGCTGATAACAGCCCCTGCTTTGTGAAATCCTCCATCAAGCGTACAGATTTCATCAATTTTATAGTGGCGATATACGGCCAAGGTAGAAGCATCTGTAAATGAGAATTTTCTGGTAGCCATTTCAACAAAAATGTCTTGTGCTCGATTGAAGAGGTCAGAAGAAATAGGAAATAAGTGGAGAGAACCGTTTTCTAGTTCTTTGGCGATAGCTTTTGTGGATACTTTTGCAGCCTTGGCACCAAAGTCATACAAGATTCTGGTAAATAGTTCATCAAGCACATAGTCTGTAACCAGGAATCTACTGCCAAGTCTTTGTTGTTCTGCCAGGTATTTTTGTACTTTTGCATGTGTCGCTTCTGTATCAACCTGTAGCGAAATAAGTACGCTGGTATCAAGAAGGATTTTCATTTTATATGCCGAAGTACTCGGCATCAGATTTTGTAGCTGTGTGTGTAGTTGATTTTCCAGAGATGATTCCAGATAAGTTTAGAATATTTCCCATGGTTTTTTGTTCCTGTTTTACAAAGGATTTATAGCGTGTGGCAAGTATATCTGCCAATTCTTGCAACAAGTGTGATCTCGAAACACCAGACATTTGCCCAAGTTGTTGTAGCGTGTCCATTGTGCTGGGTTCAAAATATACTTGATATCTTTGCATGGTGTATATATATCATTTTGTGGTGTATATAGTCAAGTGCTGCTATAATCCCCCCTGCATGACAAAGGGATTACAACTCACCAATTTACAAGTTTCAATCGATGAGAAGCAGATTCTCAATGGTGTGTCACTGACGCTCAAGCCGGGAGAGCTGCACGCGATCATGGGTCCCAATGGCTCGGGCAAAAGTACGCTCGCGTATGCGCTGGCAGGTCATCCGTCATACACCATCCTCTCGGGTTCAAAAGTGACACTCGACGGCGAAGATATTATCGAGCTTTCCCCCGACGAGCGCGCCCAAAAAGGCTTGTTTCTAGCTTTCCAGTATCCGGTCGAAGTGCCCGGTGTCTCGGTCCAGAACTTCCTGCGCCAAGCCTACCAAGCGCGGTTTGCCAGTGAGCCCAACCGCCAATTCAAAACAGTCTTGGCGTTTCGCAACCACCTCAAGGCAATTGCTCAGGAGCTCAAAATTGACGAGACGTTTCTTAGGCGTGGGCTCAATGAAGGATTCAGCGGTGGTGAGAAGAAGCAGCTCGAGATTTTGCAACTAGCGGTGCTCGAACCCAAGTACGTTATTCTCGATGAGACAGACTCGGGGCTCGATATCGACGCCATCAAAAAAGTTGCAAAGGCCGTTGCTGTTTTGCAAAAGAAATTTTCCCTGGGCGTCTTGGTTATTACCCATTATCAGCGCATTTTGCAGTACCTCAAACCAGATGTTGTCCACGTGCTCGTTGCGGGTAAAATAAAACAATCTGGCGGTCCAGAATTGGTCGAGAAGCTCGAGAAATCAGGCTACACAACGCTCAAGGACTAGACTATGCATCAACTCACAGAACAGGTAAAAGTACTGCAAAAAGCTGCCCTGGTGGCTGATGGCCAAGTTCTCATCCTCAAGCGAGCAGATGACAGTAAAACACGTGCAGGAAAATGGGATCTCCCTGGCGGCAATAGCGAGTGGCCAGAGATGCAACGAACGCAACACGGCTTACACCAAGACGATATTACGCGTGAAATTATGGAAGAAACAGGAATCTCCCTGGCAAACAGCATGTTCACTCAGCCGATTTATTTTGATACCTACTTTGACGCCGAAAGGCAAGTGTATTCACTCATTGTTGGTTGGAGGGTTGCCTTGTCTGGTACACAAAAAGTACGCCTCAGTAGCGAGCACACCGAGTTTGCTTGGGTTTCGTTTGCAGAGCTTGGTTTGTATGACTTTGGTTTTGCAGGAGAGCCCAACGGATTTATTCGCCAGATACTGGTCCGGAGCAATACCTGATGGCTCGTTTTGCGCAAAAACACACTACCGCCTTCACCCCAAGCCGAGACGAGACATACGAGCATGGCTACTCTTCCTCGACGGCAGGCTACAAACACATCGCCAAACCTGGTTTATCGAAGCGGGTGGTAGGAGAAATTTCTGCATTCAAATCTGAACCAGATTGGATGCTCCAGTACCGACTCAAGGCACTAGAGCAGTACCAGCACATGCAGTTGCCCCCGTGGGGCGCCGATCTCTCTGGCATAGCTTTTGACGACATTCACTACTACCTCAAGCCAACCGATGCTCAGTCCAAGTCCTGGGACGACGTCCCTCCAGAGGTCAAAGCGACCTTTGACAAACTCGGCATCCCCGAGGCAGAGCGCGGTGTGCTCGCGGGTGTCAAAGCCCAGTACGATAGCGAGGTTGTGTACGGTTCGCTCAAGGCAGCCTACGCCAAAGACGGTGTCATTTTTCTCTCGATGGACGAGGGATTGGCGCAGTACCCCGAATTGGTCAAGGAATACTTTGGTAAACTGATCCCGAGTGGTGACAACACGTTTGCGGCGCTCAACTCAGCAGTCTGGTCGGGTGGCTCTTTTGTGTACATTCCAAAAAATGTCAAAGTGCAGCTCCCACTCCAGACCTACTTTCGCATTAACTCACCCAACGCTGGCCAGTTCGAGCGTACGCTCATTATCGTCGACGAAGGTGCGAGTGTGCATTATGTTGAAGGGTGCACCGCCCCAAGTTTTTCGAGCGGCTCGCTCCATTCTGCGGTTGTCGAGATCTACGTCAAAGCTGGCGCACGCTGCCAATACACCACCATCCAAAACTGGTACAAAAACGTCTACAACCTCGTCACCAAGCGCGCGCGCGTCGAGGCTGAGGGCGAGATGATCTGGACGGACTTTAACATGGGCTCCAAGGTCACGATGAAGTACCCCAGTTTCATTCTCGCAGGCAAAGGTGCCAGAGGCGAGACGCTGAGCATGGCTCTGGCCGGCGCTGGTCAGCATCAAGATACCGGCAGCAAAGCGATTCACTTGGCGCCCTACACGAGCTCTTCAATAGTTTCAAAGTCGATTAGTAAAAATGGCGGCCGCACGAGCTATCGGGGCCTTGTCTCGGTCGGGCCACACGCCCACCACAGTCAAAACTCTGTCATCTGTGACGCACTCCTCCTGGATCCAGAATCTCGCTCCGACACGTACCCCGTCGATAAAGTATTTGCCTCAGATGTAGCAATTCAGCACGAAGCAACCGTTTCTAAAATCGGCGACGAGCAGCTGTTTTATCTCATGAGTCGCGGCGTCAACGAAGAAGCAGCCCGCAAAATGATCGTGCACGGTTTTATCGGTGATCTCATCAAAAAACTGCCACTCGAATACGCGGTCGAGATGAATCGTCTGATTGATCACGAGATGGAAGGGAGCATCGGGTAATGTCGGCAATCCAAACCACCATCAGCGAGTCACAAAATATTACGATCTCAACCCCGGGCGAGTACGAGTATTTCTTGACCAAGCCAAGTGTGGAGTTGACACTCACTGGTAGCTTCCATGCCACCGGTACCGAGCGCATCAAAATTGCCGTCACTATCCACCACCAAGCCCCGCACACCCGAGCGACCACCAAGCTGCACGGGGCTGTGGCTGATACAGGGTTTATCTCATTTTGGGGCAAGATAAAAATTGATCCCGAGTGTCCCGACACCAACTCATTCCTGACCGAGCGCATCCTGTTACTTTCACCAGAAGCAAAGGCAGAGGCAGTGCCAGAGCTCGAGATTTTGACTGACGACGTCAAGTGCTCTCACGCGGCGAGCATCAGCTCAATTCCCGAGGAACAACTGTTTTATCTCATGAGTCGCGGGGTGAGTCGCAATAAGGCGGAGGGGCTGATTGTGGAGGGTTTTTTGGGGGTAGAATGAGGGAAGCTTTGGCACGAAGTGGTTATTTTCATTTTGGAAACAGTTCAAAAACTAGAATAATCTAACTATGTCAAAACCAAAAGATGAGCCATTATTTAAGCAAGGCGATCTTGTTCGTTATGAAGGAATGACATTTACCATCGAAGCTGCATTTTTTAATGAAAGCATTGGACAGTTCGTTTATTATCTCGGTAGACACGATTATCAAATGTTGAAAATGCTTACTCACTCTGAGGTCAAAGACAGAGTAAGAAAAACGAGTAGCTCGCTTCTCTGATCAAAAAAAATACAACAAGCAGCTGGAGTACCGCTTTGATCGGACTTTTTCAGAGGAGGCTGAAAACCCACCCTCTTCCAACTTGGAGTCTGGATACGATTGTTTAAGGAGGGATTCCACCTTCTCCTCCAAACCCGGACTTGCTGATTCGCTATTATAGGCTTATTTTTTAAGTCGTCAAGCTATTTTCCAGCTGTTAAGAATTACTTAACATTTCAAGTTGCGCGGCTTTTTCCTCAATACTTGGGTAAGCCGAGCAGTTTTCACCTTTGCTCCTAATTTATCAACAACCCAAGCAACTCATCCATTTTCTTTTGATCATTGCCATCTACTGCAGCCTCTGATTTTCCCAAGAAAACAATACCTCTTTCTGTAGCGTTTTCGACTCCAAAAGTGCCTGCTGGCAGTTTTGCTCCCAATTTTTCTATGAGGGTACGACCTCCACTGGGTGCTCTTCTGAGTTCTAGAATTGCTTGTGGCGAGTTGATTCCTATGGCCTGGAATACTTGTTGAATGTACAACAAAGCATTCTCCCGCATTGGAGGCGAGTAGCTATATGTTGGAAAATTTGATTGGACTGCTGGTTGTAGCAAGTCTCTGTGGATCAGATAAATGCTTGCTTCATCAAAGTTTGCTGACAACATTGTAGTATATGGCGGTGTTTCGAGTGTCCCACTTATGGATAGACCCCAGATTTCTTCGTATGAAATGTGTGTAGTGCCAACTGCAGTTTGAAATGAATACTCGATTGGTGTAGTCAGTGTTTGTCGTGGTATTTCGTAGTGATGTGGCTCATGCAGAACGGTGTCAAGCAAATTTCCCAGTACAGTTTGTTGCACCTGAAAATGATCATATGTTCGCGTTCGGATTTGATCTAAGTGAAACAAGTGCGCATCTAGATTAACAGCCACACCAAGTTTGCCCGATTTTTTATCAGCTGTATAAACTTTTCCGTTAGTATCCCTGGGGTCAGATGCAGTTGGGTGCTCACTGAGGTTAACTCCCGACATATCTTGTTGATGCAGGGCAGTAATATACGCAGCCTCAACTAGTGAGGTATTGTCGATGATGGCTCTAGCCGATTGAGCACTTCCAGTCACTTGAGAGAAAATATTATAGGCATGGAAAATAAAAATCTTTGTTTTTCTCTCGCCGTACTCCCTCAGTGAAGGCAAGTTTTTTTGATTCTCAACTTCATTTTTTATGAAGGAAATTGATGCTTCGACACTGGGCACCTTGTCTTTTTCTCTGTTCCAAAGAAATACGCCTCCCGATGCTACAACTGCACCTGTTCCTAGTAAAAACAAAGCGAGTCCTTTTGAAAATGCTCTTCTTGGAATTCGTTCTGCTTTTCGTCTCTTTCTAGAGGGTCTTGCTTCTGCCAGAATTTGTTCACTACTCTTTGACATATTTGTATGATCATTTTAACAAATACAGTTTTTTCATGGTGAAAAGCGTGATCAATGATAATGCTTTATCAGGATTTGGGCAGCTGATAGATGTATCCTAGCTTCCTCTCACTGATAGTCCGCCTCAAAATCTCCGCTTCGACAAGTTGTCGTAACACCTCTGCATGATTGGTGGGTAAGTTTTTTAGTGTAAAGTAATCTCTCAGTCCGAGTAAAATCTCCCTTTGTGTAAGTGCTTTATCTTGAAGCATAGTACAAATGCAAATGATTTGATTGCGTATTTTTCGTTCATTTCCGAGCTGCTGGATTCGTACCACCAGCTGAGGATCAAGTTTGATTGTTAGTTCTTCTTCTATTTGCCGTGTACTATCCATAGCAGCTGCAATATGTCTTGGGGCAAGTGAGTAGAGCAGTCTTTTCTCGCCAGTTTGTTTAACGGCGTGGCCTGTTTGTGATGCAATAAACCCATACACCTCCAATCTTTTCAAGTGTTTTTGGATGACTGCGGGTGTTGGCGCCCCGATCTGCTCTACAATAGTCGCGATATCACATCCCGGATTATTTTTTACAAAATTGAGGAGTTCCCATTTTATGTCAGAGAGGGCAAAAAGAGTTTTGGCGGTTGAGTCAAAGTCATCACTATCATGTTCCCGCCGCAAATTAACTTCATGCATCTATTGTCTTCCCCCATTCAGAAGTAACAAGGTTAGCCCAATCATTTTATCTTTATCTTTCGGATTACTTTCTGCCAAAAGGAGAGTCAAGGCTTTCACATCCGCCACCGCTTGCATGAATTTTTCGTAATTCTCGCCAACGCGTTTTTTGTTGATAGTGTAGCCCTGGACAATGTGCTGCTTGAGGGTTTTGGTTGCCCAGATGCGAAATTGCGTTGCTTGTTTAGAATCTACCCTGTATCCGACAGATAAAATCATATCAAGGTTAAAATGTTCAATCTCACGAGTTACCTCTCTACCACCTTCTTTTTGAACTGTTGCAATTTTTGCAACAGTTGCTGCCTCTTCAAGTTCTCTTGATTTATAAATATTATTGATGTGACGAGAAATAACCGATTTATCACGACCAAACAAATCTGCAATTTGATTCAAATCCCCCCAAATTGTTTCTCGCTTCGAATCGTCACGAAATACAATCGCACCGCTCTTAGTTTGGTAAATGGCAATTTTTTTGATGGATTTATTTCGCATAATTCAACCCCACTATCGCCGCATTGAGCGCCGTCGCAAAACTCACCCAGAGCAAGTAGGGTACCAGCAAGTATGCAGCCCAGCGCGACACTTTATATGTGTGTTTGATCGTCAGCACGATAAGGACAAGTAAGCCAAGAATTATCACCAGTGCCAGCGCGGGGGATCTCAGGCCGAAGAATACCGGAGTCCAGATAAAGTTGAGCCCGAGTTGTGCCAAGAAGTAGTTGCGAGCAGTCCGAACTTGTTTTTTCTTCCAGCCTTGCTGCCACAACAGAAAAAATGAAACTCCCATCAAAAGATACAAAGTTGTCCAGACGGGACCAAAGAGCCAGTTCGGCGGAGAAAAGAACGGTTTTTCGAGCGTGACATACCAAGTGCTGATCGACAAGGTTGTGCTCACGCCACCGATAATCCCGACAAGTTCACAACCGACGATTGAGGCGAGGAGTTTGGTGATTTTTTGCATGCGTACTCATAGTATCACTGTTGACAGGGTTTATTATAGTTGCCTACCATGATACCAAACAGTGAAAGGCCTATTGGTTATGGCTGCGGAGCAGCTCCAGAAGTACTCTCACATGCTGATTGTGCAGTTCTTTGCTTGCTCAAGTCAGTCGGAAAGTTCGGCTCATTTAGTATTATCCTCCCAGGTGAGCTCGAACCACGATCCGTTTCGGGAACAATCACGTTGCCACCTCAAACTTGGGTGAGTTGGCAAAATTGCTCTGTTGAGCAGGCAAAGTTGAGTCTAGCTGCCCCAAGACAAACTCATGAGCGGGTGCCTATTAGTACTGTAGCAGGACAACCAGTGCTTTTTACTAGGGACGGATCTGAGTCAGTTCAGGTAGTTTTGGTAAACGAAGAGTATTTTCATGCGCCATATTCCTCGATAGAGTTGGTTACTTTGGTTCAAGAAATTTTGTTATATGAGCACTAAATTCTCGCTCGTGTTAGAAGTTTCGCAACTGAAATTGCGACCGATTTTCGAGAGTAAACCGTAGGTGAAAGCGATGCTGAACTAGTCGTACTTTGTGTGCTCGAAAGCGCCCAAGTTTTTGCTGAGCAACTTGTTGTTGAGCTGAAAAAATTAGGAATCAGCATTCGCTGGGAATCAGTCAAGATTAGTAGTTATCAGGGAATGGAGTCGACAGGTAAGCCAATTATTCATTTTCATTTCGACGAACAGGAATTAGCGGGAAAGTATGTGCTTGTAATTGAGGATATGATAGATTCGAGAACAACACTTGCCGCACTCCTGCTGGCGCTAGAGGCTTTACAGTCAAGTGTGTTGCATGTTGCAGTTTTGCTCAAAAATTAAGAGAGTTAAAAGCAGAAGTAGCTGTGAAGTATGTCGGTTTCAAGATACCCAATTTATGGGTAGATGGTTACGGTATCACACAAATTTTTTATATCGATATCTAAAACACATATTTGCAGTAATCTTAAACCATACCGATAGAGAAGTGGTAAATACTTATGGCGGCCAGGCATAGCAACTTTCTTGCTACAATATCACTAATGTTACATTTTCAAGCTGTACGTAAACACTTTTTCCCTGTTGTCGCGATAGTAGCTTTTCTAATCGTATGTTACACAGCCTTTCGCAGCCAAGCTATTGCGGCAAGTATTTCGTGTCCAAACTTTACTAGGCCTTTGTTATTTGGCATCAACCCAGGAGGAAATGTTTCTAACATGTACAAAGCTATTTATGAAGCTGGAGGCACTGCAACCAAATTGACACTAAATTGGGATATTTCTGAAAGAAGCAGAGGCGCATACAATTTTGCACAGCTAGATGCAGACATTGCCGAGGCGGAAAAATATGGCTTGGCAGTGACGATACTTGTCGTCGGCACGCCCGATTGGGCAAAAGAGGGATCATTACCAGCACACCAAGCATTGCCCAGACGAGAGTTTGAGCAAGATTACACGAGATTTTTGCAAACTGCTGCTCGCAGGTACCCACAGGTGACACGATATGAGTACTGGAATGAGCAAAACGGCTGCGGCTCGAGCACGGGATTTTGTGGCAACTCAGATGATTCCGTCCGTGACTATGCATATTGGCTAGACATCACCTACAAGGCTCTGAAATCTGTTTCCCAATCAATCATAGTTTCCGTTGGCGGGCTTGATCGTTTGGACGAACCATTTGTTGAGCGACTGCACTCCAGTCCTGGTGGCAGGTCTTACGATGTTTTCTCTATACATCCCTACAATTGGCACGGCGCCATTGATCTTGATAGTGTCAAGCGACTGCATCAGCTGGCGCAAAAGCCTATCTGGATTACAGAGTATGGTTGGAATGTTATTCCGGGTGCTGATACATCAATATCAGAGGCGCAAGGGGCGGAGTTTTTATCTCAATCAATCGAGCGACTTGCGAGTCCTGAATTTTCGTTCGTGCCGCTTGCTTTTTTTCACACTATGGGTGATTTTTCTAGTAATCCAGCAATGGGGTTGATAGATTCTACTGGCAGAAAACGACCGTGGCACGACGTTTTTCGTACAGCATCCATCAGTCGGTGTCCGCAGCCAACACCAACCCCCGTACCAACTCCTGTTCCCACACCATCCCCCACACCAGTCCCAAGATTGTTGGGGGACTTTAATAGAGATAATAAAGTAGACATTTTTGATGTTAGTATTGCTGCTGGCGTGTACGATACAGAAAACTGTTTCTATAACCAAGTGGGAGATTGTAAGATTGATCTCTTTGATTTCAACACTATAGTTGAAAATTTTGATAAAACTATCTAATGTTCAACCCACTCACAATCCGCCAAGACTTTCCCATTTTCACCCACAACCCCCAGGGAGACAAGCTCGTCTACCTCGACAGCGCAGCAACAAGCCAAAAACCCCAAGTTGTTCTTGACGCCATTACCCAGTACTACCAAACGACCAATGCCAATGTGCATCGCGGCGTGCATCAACTCTCTGATAGGAGTACACAAGTTTGGGATGAAAGTCGTGCGACCATCGCAAAGTTTTTTGATGCGCACAGTGACGAACTGATCGTCACCCGCAACACGACTGAGGCAATCAATGGTGTGGCCTACGGCTGGGGTGATCACAATTTACAAGCAGGCGATATCATTCTAACTTCACTCATGGAGCATCACTCCAACATTGTGTGTTGGCAAGAGTTAGCCAAACGAACTGGTGCGAGTGTCGAGTATATTGGGCTCACCAAAGACGGTCGGCTCGATCGTACATCCTTGAGCGCCAAACTTTCCTTGCCAAAAGTGAAGCTTCTTGCACTTTCACACGTGTCCAATACCTTGGGGACGCTCAACCCGATTGCCGAGATTATTGCCGAGGCACACACTCTTCAATCAGGCATTCGCGTACTCGTTGACGCTGCCCAGTCTGCACCACACCTCCCCGTTTCATTTGCCAAGCTCGACGCAGACTTTCTTGTGTTCAGCGGTCATAAAATGCTCGGTCCGATGGGGATTGGGGGCGTGTTTGTTCGCAGCGCTCTTTTGCAATCGAATGAAGTACGACCGTGGTTATTTGGTGGTGGCATGATTGCGGCGGTGACGACAAAAGGGACCACTTTCACCGACGAAGCAAGCGAGCGATTTACCGCTGGGACGCCGGATGTGGCCAGTGCCGTTGGCTTGGCCGCTGCTTGTGAGTACCTGTCCAAGCTCCACATGAGCGACGTTGGGCAGCACGATCTAGATCTTGTGCTGTATGCGCTCGATAAACTCTCGGCGGTACCACAGCTTACAATCATCGGTCCACAGGATTTTAGTGAGACCGAGGTTGATCGAGTTGGCTCGGTCGCTTTTACCTACAACGGAGTGCACGCCCACGATGTAGCGCAGGTACTCGATAGCGTTGGGGTGGCTGTTCGCAGTGGCCATCACTGCACCATGCCGCTGCATGAGCAGTTCGGCTGGACGGCGAGCGTGCGCGCGAGTTTTAACGTCTACAATACAACTGCTGATATTGACGCTTTGGTGGCAGGACTGGCCAAAGTTCGCCAAGTTTTTAACGTATAGAAAGTGAAGATGGACGATTTATATCACGAAGAGTTGCTCGAAGCAGCACGCGACCCACATCATAAAGGGGAGATGCTAGATGCTGATGTAACTTCTCCGCCAGAGGTAAACTCGTGCGGCGATAGCTGCCGGGTTTTTGTCAGGCTCACTGCAGATAAAAAACACATCACAGCCATGAAGTGGCAAGGCACCGGTTGCGTCATCAGCACCGCGAGCCTGAGCTTGCTGTCCGATCATCTCCAGGGAGAACAAGTCGCCGAGGTAGTAACCTGGGATGAGCACACCCTCTTGAGCTGGCTGGGGCTCAAGACCTTTTCGACCGCGCGCAAGAAGTGTTTACTCCTTGGCCTCAACACCGTACAAAAAGTACTGGAGAAAGTATGAAAATTGCGGTCGGCAGCACCAATCCGGTCAAGCTCAATGCTGTGCGGCTAGCCGCCCAAGGCCAGTGGCCAGATGTAATAGTGACAGGCTTTGAGGTCCCGAGTGGCGTCTCAGAGCAACCGCGCAGCGACGAAGAAACTCGCCAAGGTGCGAGAAACAGAGCTGCCGCAGCGCTCGAAGCCGGTGGCAACACGACCGACCTTGGTCTTGGTCTCGAGGGAGGCATTCACATCTATGAGGGAGAGCTCTGGTCGACCGTGTGGGTGGTGCTGATCGATCAGGCAGGTGAGTACTACGAAAGCAACGGTGCGCGTTTCAAACTGCCAAAAATAATTGCAGACAAATTAGCTGCTGGCGCAGAGATGGGTCCCGCAGTCAGTCAGTTATTTGCCACAGATAACATCAAGCAAAAGCAGGGGGCAATCGGGGTGATCACGCGTGGCTTTGTTGATAGAACTACAGAATATGCTAGTATTGCAAAGTTAGCACTCGGTCTCTGGTTCGGTCGTGACTGGGAACAAGACATCATAGGAAAGTAATATGCAGCCACCAAAACAGTACCGCGCAAAATTAGAAGACAAACAGCAGCTCAATGAGCGCTTTATGCAGTATGACTTTGAGTTGGTCGAGCCAAACGAACTTGCCTTCGCAGCTGGTCAGTATGTTTCTATCAAAGTTTCAGACAAAGGTGAGCGCAGATCCTACTCGATTTGTTCCTCTCCCGCTATCACCCACGGTTTTGAGTTATTGGTAGATCACCAGCCTGCTGGTATCGGTTGCACGTATTTAGAAAGTCTTGCTTTTGGTCAAGAAATTGAGCTCCTCGCACCATTAGGCATCTTTACGATTGTGCCTGACACGGATGAGACTTCACTCGCCTTAGTCGCAACTGGGTCCGGTATTGCACCGTTTCGTTCGATGCTGTTTGAACACCTGCAAGTACGACAAGACACTCGACCCATCACACTCTACTGGGGCATGCGTCACGCCAATCAGTTATTTTGGGAGGATGAGTTCGAAGAATTGGCAGAGTCATTCCCTCATTTTTCTTTTCATCCGGTTATCTCACAGCCAGAACAAGCCTGGCCCCTTTGTCGCGGACGGGTGACCGATTGTTTGACGGCGCATGAGCAGGCCGCAAGCGTTGGTTACTACCTCTGTGGCAATGCGACGATGATTGGTGATGTTACTCAAACAGTACTTGCCAAAGGTATTACAGAAGCGCACATTCATCACGAAAAGTTTTATTAAAAAAAAGGAGTTATGGCAGATCCACAAGTTAAACACATTGGAAAGTACAAAGTCGAAGTCATTCGCGAAAAGTGTATCAGCGCTGCTAGTTGCGCCGTGATCGCGCCAGGCGTTTTTGAGCTCGACGAAGAGCAGCTCGCGCGCGTCATCAGTCAAGATGGCAATGACGATGAAACCAAGTTGTTGGCAGCCCAAAGCTGTCCGACAATGGCAATAATAGTAACCGACACAGCGTCGGGTAAACAGGTGTGGCCAGTATGAAAAATATTTCCTTACTCCTTGGTACTATCATTGGAACACTGCTTCTGATCGGTGGCATCGCAGTGTTTTTTTCTAAAGAGACGACGCCGACGGCACAAGTGGCTGATCAGGCAGAGCTCGTGGCCGGCGCCAAACATACAATCGGTCCGGACTCAGCACCAGTCACCATAGTCGAGTTTAGCGACTTGCAGTGTCCAGCCTGCAAAGCGAGTCAACCACTGGTCAAGGCAGTTGTAGCAGAATTTGGTGATCAAGTTCGGCTGGTCTACCGTCACTTTCCGCTCGATCAACTCCACCCACTCGCACGCACTGCTGCCGTCGCGTCTGAGATTGCGGCAGAGGAAAATGCCTTTTGGCCAATGCACGATTTGCTCTTTGAGCGCCAGCTCGTGTGGTCAAAGCTCGGCTCGGTAGACGAGGCAAAAGCGACCTTTACCCAGTACGCTGTAGAGCTTGGACTTGACGAGGCAGCATTTAGCGCTAAGATACAGGATAGTAGCGTGTATTCTAGTTTGGTACAAAAAGATGCAGATCTAGGTACCAAAATCGGCATAAACGCAACGCCAACTTTCTTTGTGAACGGCCAAAAAGCCACTGCCACACAAATGCGAGACCTGGTGGCAAAAGCAGTACAAGAACGTTCTACCGCCCAGTAACAAGCGGGTAGAAAAAAGGGTTACTATGAATCTAAACAGCGCGACTGTAAAAAAGTACACACCATACGTGTTTCCATTACTCGTCTTTTTGCTGGTCTTCTTTCTCGTGTTCCGCTGGTTTCAGCTCCGTAATCAACGAGCAAACAACGAGCTCAACTTCTCTGAAGGTATTCAAATCGAAAACCTGAGTGAAGACGAGCAGCGTTCTATGTTGCAAGGCGCAGGTGACTTTGACACGGTAGAGCTCGCACAAGAAAATGCAGCTGAGGGCGATGGTGCTGCTATGGAGAAACCAGAAGCAACCGGCCTCATCCGCTACGAAGTTGTAGACAACAAACTCCGCTTTAGTGTCATCGTAACCGCAATGGGAAATGAAGAGTACCACGCTTGGTTGCACGATACCGACACCAACGAGCTCTCTCATGCATTCGATTTGGTAGCAGGTAAGGGTGGCTTAGTTGGCACCGCTGCTATCAGCACCGATCTCTTGCCAGTTGAGGTAGTAGTTAGCACCAGCGCCGACAAAGCAACCGTTCTCGAAAACGTTGTTCTGCGCGGTATGCTGAGTCCAGCTCTCGAGGAAAAACAGGAGTAAAAATATTTGCTTCTTGATGTGCCCGTCGAGTATGCTATCCTAACAAAAACTGCTACTCGATCACAGTGCTGAGTATTGAGAGTAACACTAGAGTTAAGTAGCAACGTATAAGTATTAATTTTCGCCAAAGCGCGAAAGAAAGAGGAGATACTATGGCAGCATTTAGCTACAAAAACGCCAAAGGTCAAACCTATTACCTGCACACCAAAGAGGTAACACTCAAGAATGGTCGTGTACAACGCATCTACTTCTTTGCTCGAGATGAGCGAGATGGCTCGCTTCCAGCAGTTCCAGCTGGCTATGAGGTCATGGAGACCAAGCGCACCAACATGCCTGTTCTCAAGAAGAGTGCATAATTATTCGTTTTTGAAAGATAACACCCTCCAGCAATGGGGGGTGTTTTTGTTTGGTACGATATCACTATGCAAAATCGCTCAAAGCTCGAACAACACATCTGGAATGGTCTAGCAAAAGTGATCGACCCAGAGCTGGGCATTGATATTGTCAGCTTGGGATTGGTTTACAACGTGGTCGCGCCCGATGGAGTTTCTCCACCAGAAGCGACGATAACGATGACGCTTACTACTCCCGGTTGCCCGCTCGCACACGTGTTCGAAGATCTGGTTAAACAGCAATTGCTCGATATACCAGGCTTTGATCCCTACCGAGATCTAGCCGTTAACCTTGTGTTCGATCCACCTTGGGTGCAGGATATGATGACGGATGAAGCCAAGGCAGAGCTAGGGTTTGAGTAGCCTCAGCTGCAGACATATAGTACACTCAGCCATATGCCTTTACACCTCCTCCTCGTCGCCGACCACGGTGGTTTTGCCGACAAACAAACGCTCAAAGTTTTTTTGGAAAGGGAAGGTTACTCGGTAGAGGAGTGTGGTTCACCCACACTTGATCCTAATGATGACTATCCAGAAATTGTTGCCGAAGTTGCAGCCAAAATGGCCAATGCTGCTCCAGATACTAGAGCAATTCTGTTGTGCCGCTCTGGTGCTGGCATGACTATGGCTGCCAATCGCTTTCCGTATTTACGGGCTGTGACCGCGCTCACTCCAGAGCAAGCCCAACACGCCAGAAACGACGAAGACGCCAATGTCTTGTCACTCTCAGCCGACTGGTTATCCCAGGTAGAACAAGAAGCCATTGTGCGAGCATTTTTAACCACTCCATTCACCGCAGAAGAACGACACGTACGAAGAATAGAACAACTGAGCAGATTAGGAAGGTAAGCCATGAACCTGTATCCCTCGCTTCTGAGCGACTCAATTTCCGAGCTCCAAGGCCAGATAGACTCAATTATTGAGCTCTCAGATATAACCACGGTGCAGATCGATGTTATCGATGGCATCTTTGCCGACAACATTACCATTACCCCTGCTGACATTCCACTTTTAAACCTGGGGGAACTCAAGTACGACGCGCATTTTATGACTGTTGAGCCACTCGACTTTCTTTACGAGCTCATTGCCGAGTGCGACAAATCGCAAGTCCGCGCGTGCATTGCCCAGGTAGAAAAACTCTCATTTCAGGCGCCGTTCTTAGAAGAAGCGCGCCAACAGCAGTGGCAAGCTGGGTTGTCGCTCGATTTATTTACCCCACTTTCAGCTATTGATGACGAAAGTTGGGAGCAGCTCGATGTGCTACAGCTGATGTCAATAGAGGCTGGGGTGCAGGGAAGTCACTTTCGTGAGCAAGTGTTCGAGAAAATACTAGAGGCGCAGAGTCACATCGCCAAGCTTGATCATGAGGTAGAGCTGATTATTGATGGTGGTATCAAGCCAGAGTTGCTGTCAAAATTGAGCAAAGCCGGAGTGCAAAGCATTACTGTCGGTAGCGCACTCTGGACTAGTGCAGATGTTATACAAACAGCAGAAACGTTCTTGAAAGGATAAAGCGATGCCGAAACAGATTCATAAAACCATCAAAATCCCCTCGCAAAAGGTGCGCTGCTCAATAGACCGTGTTGCTATTTTCGGTAGCGCCGATGTAGACGAGAAGCATCCTCTGTACGAAGAGGTGTTTAGCGTCGCTCAGTACTTGGCGTATCACAACAAGGTGGTGATCGATGGTGGTGGTCCTGGCACGATGCTTGCAGCAACCCGTGGGGCGCAGGCAGCAGGCGGGAAGACCGTGACTGTTACGTTTAACCCGGTTGATATGCCAGAGTTTGAAGGCAAGGACGTAGAAAACACTCCAGATAAAGAAATAAAAGCAGCCAATTATATCGAGCGCATGTTTGGGCTGATCAACGAAGCCGATGCCTTTATTTGTTTCCAGGGTGGCACTGGTACGCTGAGTGAGTGGGCGACCGTGTGGTTGTTATCCCATCTCTACTACGGCAATCACAAGCCGATAATTCTCTACGGTGCGTTTTGGAAAGACGTCATGAAAACAATGAACGAACACTTTTTTGTCGGGGAAAAAGAGAACGCGGTGTATAAAATTGCAACCAACCAAGAAGAATTAATAGAAGCGCTTAATGCGTTTGAAACAGAGTTGGCAGATCGGTGTGGGCTGCCGAGGCGGGGATAGTTTGCCGTAGAGCCACTAGAGTCCCTCCCCAATTTGTCGTACCATAGAGACATGCACGATGTCCTGTCCATTGGTTCGGCTTTGATCGATATTTTTATCCAATCGGATCAATTTGAGCTTAAATCAGAGAACGACCACGTTTTACTCTGCCAAGATTACGGCAATAAACTCGAGGTCGACTCCTTTCATGTCTTGACTGGTGGGGGTGGGGGCAATACTGCGGTCGGATTTGCGCGAGCAGGCTTCAATGCTGCCGTGTTGTGCGAGACAGGCAAGGATACCCTGGCGCAAGTGATTCTGCAGGACTTTCATGCCGAGACTGTGAGTACCAACTATGTGGTTCAGGAAAAGAGAGAACAGACTGGTGGTTCGGTTATTTTGGTCGGCCAAGATGGTGGACGCTCAGTGTTGGTCCATCGTGGCGCGGCCTCGATGCTCGATCCGGAAGATGTGCCCCAAGAGGCGGTTGCTCGTGTGGGGTGGGTGCACCTGAGTAGCATTGCCGGTAGATTGCCAACGCTGCAAACAATCGCAGGGTCGAGGAGGCAAATGAGTCACCTTTCGTGGAACCCCGGTGCGCAGGAGCTCGCCCTGATTACAGCGCAACAAATTATGCCAGCCGACCTTGGTTGTGAGTTACTGATTCTCAACAAACAGGAGTGGGAGCAACTCAGTTCTGTTTCCCAACAACTGCAGGCACAAGTGCCTACAATTGTAGTGACCGACGGTCCGCATGGTGGGCAAGTTTTTACCGCTAGCAGTGGTTGGATTCCGTATACCGCTGTGGTCGAGCAAGCTGTCGACGAGACCGGTGCGGGAGATGCGTTTGCGGTAGGCTTCGTAACGGCGCGACTGCGCAACGAGTCGATAGAAACCGCCAGTCTCTGGGGCAAACAAAATGCTGCTGCTGTCGTGAGACACTTTGGTGGTAAAGCGGGATTGCTCAGACTCGACGATTTTTTGAAAGAGCCTCTCTAGATGCAAGACTACAAACAACTCCTCGAACAAGAAATTGAAGAGCTGCGCTCGCGGGTGGCTGCTGCAACTTTACCAGAGGAATTGCGTCGCAAGGTCAATAAAGACATTGTCGCGCTCGAGCGATCGGTAGCGCTTGGTTCATACGACGAGAAGTACGAAAAAGTCTCTCGCTACATCGAGTGGACCTTGGGAATTCCTTGGGAGGCAGAGACTGCAGATCGACTCTCAATCGAGACGGCCAAGCAAGTGTTCGACAAACACCACTTTGGCATGCTGGATGTCAAAAATCGTTTTCTCGAGTACATTTCGGTCCTACAACTCCGCCAGACACAAGCAGCCGAGGAAGGGTTTCGGGCGCCGATCTTGCTCCTGGTTGGTTTGGTTGGAACAGGCAAGACAACGTTCGCGTACTCATTGTCTGAAGCGCTCGGTCGCAAGCTTGTGCGGATCCCGTTTGGCGGTATGGGTTCTGCCAAAGAACTACGAGGAAGCACCAGGTTGAATTTGGAATCAGAGCCAGGTCGGGTTGTAAAGGGTTTGGTCGAGGCTGGTGTGCGTAATCCGGTTATTTTGCTCGACGAAATTGATCGTGTGGCAGAGGAAGCAAACAAGGATATCATGGGCGTCCTGGTTGAGCTTTTGGATCCTGCCCAGAATCACTCGTTTCGAGATGCGTTTATTGATTACCCAATTGATTTATCGCATGCCATCTTTTTGGCAACCGCCAACAACACGACCGCAATTGCAACTGCCGTGATGGATCGTCTCGAGAAAATTACCATGCCGTCGTACACCGACCACGAAAAAATTGTCATTGCCCAGCAGTACATTTTGCCGGACTTGCTGAAAAAAGCCGGACTTCGTCCCGAACAGTTTATTATGGCGGAGGCAGTTTGGCCAAGCATTACGAGGCCACTTGGGTACGACGCTGGCATTCGTACGCTCAAGCGTACACTCGAGGGGGCAGTGCGTAAAGCGGCCCGCATTATCGTCGAGAAAAACTACCCAAAAATAGTCATCACCCCAGAAAATCAGAAGATATTTTTGCCACAGTATTAGTTTGCTCCGTGTTACTATAGCGCTATGAATCAGGCAGCAGAGCTTGCACAGCTCTATTTGAGTCTAAAAAACGACGCCTCGCTTGGCAAGTTGCCGCTGGCCAGGTCGCAGGGAGATATTGTTCCCGGTGAGGGATCGCCTACTGCGGAAATTCTCTTTATTGGTGAGGCTCCGGGTTATCAAGAAAGTGTTGATCACCGCCCATTCGTCGGCAGGTCAGGCAAGTTGCTGCGACAAGTTATAGACCAGATTCGGCTTTTGCCAGAGCAGTACTATATTTCCAATATTGTCAAAGTTCGCCCACCCGACAACCGTGACCCGACTCCAGAGGAAATTGAGGCATTTCGCCCGGTTTTAAACAACGAAATTGCCATTTTACAACCAAGTTTGATCGTGACGTTGGGGAGATTTTCGATGGCAAAATTTTTGTCCGACGTGCGGATTTCGCAAGTGCACGGCAGGTTGCATCAGGTTGTTTGGAACGAACAACACCAATACGTCCTTCCGATGTACCACCCGGCCGCGGCGTTGCGCTCGACCAAAACGAAAGAGCAGTTTGTGGCAGATATGGAAAAAATTCCAAAAGTGTTGTGCTGGTTGCAGGAGCAGCGAGAGACCGAAACGTTGCAAGAGAAAGTGGCGCAAGCCTTGTTATAATGCTGCATGCATTTGATGTATATCGATGAATCAGGGGATACGATTCCATTATCCCAGGCAGGAAAACAGTTTTTCGTATTGTCTGGTTGCATTATTCATGAGAGTGATAATAAGAAAATTGAGACACAGCTGCGAGCGATCAAACAAAAGTATTATCAAGATCCAGAGGTTGAAATAAAATCAAATTTCTTGCGCTACGCAAACCCCGACCTAGCTCAATCATCGCCACTAAAGCTACATTCCAGAGATAAATATAATGAGCTGGAAAGTGAAGTCACTGTCTTTTTGAAACAAATTCCTGTCGTTTTGTATAGTGTTGTTATCGACAAAAAGACATATTGGGAGCAGTATCCATCACAAAATCCATATGACATTGCGTATGTATTTTTTGGTTGAGAGATTTCAGAAATATTTAGAATCCAAAAGTTCTCTTGGTATTTGCATAATCGATCCTAGGGAAGGTCAAGTTGAGAAACATTTTATGGGGAACGAACTGAGTCGCTTACATAACAAAATGAGATGGCAGGATGGAGCTGTATGGAAAAAATGTCCCAATATTGTCGAAAAATTACTCTTCTCCCAATCTGATACTACAATTGGAATTCAGATTGCAGACTTATATTGTTATCCTATATATCATATGTTTGAGTACAACAAGCCTGTGGGAAGCTACTGGCGTTTTGATGAGCTGAGTTATGAAAAACTGGCAAAAAATTCAAAGCATGTCATCGATGGTTGGGGATTAAAGTTTTTTCCTCCTAAAACGAAAAAAGACCTGCGATTTTTTGCATAGGTCTTCTTTCGATGGGCGCGATTGCTCGCGACCAAGGTTATTTTATACGATGCTTGCCTCGAAAGTCAATAAATACATTTCACATCCAGCACAATGCTTATTGCAACCTACAAGCCCCTCGGCGTCTCCACCCATCAACTAGCCAAGAAAATCGGTGAAGCACGAGGCGAAAAGGCAACACATACCGGCACCCTCGATCCGTTAGCTTCTGGAGTAGTAGTGGTACTCACGGGCGATGATCGCTTTGACAAAGAAAAGTACTCTGATTGGTCCAAGGAGTACGAGTTTGAGATGTTGTGGGGAGTGAGTACTGATTCCCATGATCTGTTGGGGCTCGTTCAGGAAATTTCTGATGCTCACGAGATTAAAAACCTAACCAAGTTCTGTGACCAGCTCACTGTAGTTTCGTCCAGCTTTCTTGGCACACAAACACAACTACAACCAAGTTTTTCTGCTAAGCGGATTGACGGTGAGTCATCGTTTGACAAAGCGAAACGGGGAGAACAAGTAGAACCTGTGAGCAACGACATTACAATCACCAGTCTTTCGCTTGTAGGTTTCTCTCAGATCACGAGCGCAGCACTTGCCAAAACGATTCAGGATCACATTGCCTTGGTGAGCGGAGATTTTCGCCAGGAACGCTGTCTTTTAGCTTGGAAAGATGCACTCGAGCGTGTCCAAGACAAAACCTTTGTTATCACCAAGCACCGCTGCAGCTGTAGTAAGCGCACCTACATCCGAGGGCTTGTCAGAGATATTTCTGCCAAAATGCAGATACCGGCCACAGCATTCTCAATCACGCGGACAAAGAACGGTTCGCACACCATCTTCTCGAGTAAACTATGTTATGATGGTCGAGTATGACGATCTTTTTTATGCTCATCCCGCTTTTTGCTGTCGTGAGTGGTTTACTTTTGTATCGCCATGATGGCAAGCGAGAACTGTTGCGGTTTGACGTGGTGCAATTTGTGTACAGTTTTGTCATCGCGCCTGTTATGTTCATTTGGATCAAAAGTTTTTTTTACTTTGTTTTATCAAAAGAAATTCATCCGCCTCTGTCACCGACCAACCTATTTGTCATAGACACGGTGCTGAGCACTATGGCGCTGATTATTTACGCCTTTGTAGTCATTCATTCTCTGACTACTTCTTTTAACCGAAAAATGTATAAGGATCCCTTGCATGATTTGTTTGAGCACACCGAGTACTTTCACCTCTGGCTCTCGCACCTGACGATGTACATTGGTTCTTTACTGCTGTTTACTATTCTTGGGATCGGGAATATTTTCTTACCGCTAGAAGTAGAGTTGAGCAAATTCCAGTTCTATAGCCTCTTTTTGTTTTCTGCTGTATTGGGCACCATGCAATTTATTATGGTGTGGCTCTCCAATCCGGGCAAAGAAAACTTCATGCGTATCATGAAACTGTCTTTTGCATTTTTCTTTATGCTGCATGTTGGCGCTTACTTCTTGTATTCTCCTGCATTTGCAGGCAGAATGAGTGTGTTCTGGGTTTCGTTTGGTGCTTCGTTCACCGCTGTACTGTACTCCTTATTTGCAGTCAGGTTCGAAGCATTGAGTGCATTTTTTGACAAATTCAAACGACCCAACTGGAGTTTTCAGTATGAGACAAAAAGTACAGTAAAAAGACAGGAGCAAAAGTGAGTGGTCTAAAAATAATTTCCCTTGGTGGCAGCGGTGTTGTAACCCAAAACATGTATGTGTATGAGTACGCAAATGAGTTATTACTCGTTGATTGCGGTATTGGGTTTCCCGATGTCCAGATGCCAGGAGTCGATATTTTGATCCCTGACATCACCTATATTCTTGAGCAGCTCAAGGCGGGCAAAAAGATTGTTGGGATGGTACTAAGTCACGGTCACGATGACCATATTGCGGCGACTGCACACATTTTGCCCCATTTACCAAATTTCCCTATTTATGGCTCGCCACTCACTGCTGGGTTCGCCGAAGATCGCATGAAAGAGGGCGGCACAGATCACAAAGTCACTGTTATCGATAACACGCGGCCGTTTACCTTGGGGTCATTTACCGTTTCGCTCATTCCCGTTACGCATTCGGTGCCGGATACCAGACACATCGTTATTCGCACACCGGTTGGCATTGTGTATCACGGCAGTGACTTCAAACTCGATCCGACCCCCGTTGATGGCGAAGCGAGTGATCTAACCTCGATCAAGGCAGTTGGAGACGAAGGCGTGTTGTGTATGCTGATTGATTGTTTGCGCGTAGAGCGCACCGAGCGCACCTCCTCAGAGAGGACGGTTGGTCCAGTTATCGAAGGAATCATGGCAAGCACCAGGGGGAAGAGTGTCATCACCCTCATGAGCTCGCACATTCATCGCATTCAGCAGGTAGTCAATGCGGCCAGCAAACACGGTAGAAAAGTTACCTTTATCGGCCGGTCGGTCGAGCGCAATATCGCTCAGGCGCAGCAGCTAGGTAAGATCCACTTTCCAGAAGGAGTCCTTATCGACAAGAATGATATGGATCAGTATCCAGACAAAATGTTGTGCGTTATTGTCGCCGGCAGTCAAGGTCAAGAGGGCTCTTCGATGATGCGAGCTATTTATGGCGAGCATCGGATGATCAAGATAACAGATGACGATACGGTGATTTTTTCGGCTGATGCAATTCCAGGTAACGAACTCAATTACTTTGGTGCCATCGATGAGCTCGCGCGCAACAGAGTGCACGTGTTGTATCCAGATGTAGCTCCCGGGTTACACCAATCTGGTCATGCCAGCATGTCGGAACAGCGAGACTTGCTCGAACTGGTTCGACCAAAATATGTGCTCCCGATTGGCGGCGCAGATCGTCATCGCTTCAAGTTCTTTGAGTCCGTGGCTCGACCACTGGGTTATCGGTCAGAACAAATTCTCCTCCCTAGTTCTGGGGATGTGCTGGAACTGACACCAAACGACGCCCGAGTTGTTGATCGCATAGAGCTCAAGCCACCGATTGTAGATGGACTGGGGATTGGTGACGTTGGTCCGGTCGTTTTGGCAGATCGAGTTGCCCTCTCCAAAGCCGGCATTGTGGTTGTGGTGCTTGTGCGCAAAAACAGACAATTTGATCTAGGTCAAACGATGATTATTTCACGCGGCTTTATATTCGTCCGAGACGCACAGGAAGTGATCGAGTTTATCAAACAAGAAGTTGCTACCATTGTTTCAAAAGAAAAGAAAGCTAAGGATGAAGCACTGAGGCACATGATAGAGAAGCGACTTGCCAGAAAATTGTATAAAATCATTCAACGAGAGCCGTTGATTGTACCAGTCATACTTGACATTTAGCATATACGTCCTATAGTAAATATATACCTATGAAGAAGCACAAGCGAAAAAGTAAGAAAAAAGGCGCGCTTCACTTGAAGGATGGGACCCTGCACTCATTAGCTGCAGTTACGTTGTTCCTCTGTGGGATCTTGGTTATAGTTTCTTTCTCAGGACAGGGTAAGTTGCTGCAGGCAATTAATGCTTTTGTCTCCTCTAAGCTTGGTCTCTCTGCGCTTATCCTGCCGTTTTTGTTCTTCTCAGCTGGATTGGTGTTCTTTCGCGGGCGTTGGATTTGGGCGCGACCACACTCATTTCTTGGTGCTACGTTGTGTTTTTTTGGTGTGCTCGGGTTTTTTCAGACCGGTAGCGTAGGGGTTACCACAGCGACCAACATAGCAACACTCCTGACTCCCGTTGGCGGCTACTTTCTTTTCTTGGCGATTCTAATTGCAGGTTTACTCGTGCTTTTCCAGACCTCTTTTACTGAGCTCGCGGATTGGATCGCCTCATTGCGCCAAAAGAAAGCAGCTGCAGATATTGCTGCTCTGAGCGAAGAGCCAGAAGCAAAGAGTCGCCTGTCATTGCCAAAAATGCACTTGCCGTTTGGTAAATCTGGAGCAACACCATTTCAGATCAATCAAGGCAAATCACTAGAAGACGACCCGACGAGCAAGAGTGATACGGCTGTTGACGCTGCCAAACAACCACCCGTGCCAGGCAAGGAAGGCGAGCTACCGGTAGGTTTTACTCCCTCAAATGCACAAATGATCTGGGAGTATCCGCCACTTTCGCTTCTCAATGATTCTGAGGGCGGCGAAGCAGATCGCGGCGATGTACGCAAAAATGCAGCAACAATCGAGACAACGCTCGAATCATTTGGTATCAAAGCAAAAGTTTCCGAAGTCAATTACGGTCCCTCAGTCACGCAGTATGCGTTGGAGATTACTCGTGGTACCAAGCTGTCAAAAATTACCGGTCTGGCTACCGACTTAGCACTGGCTCTGGCCGCCCCCACTGGACAGATTCGGATTGAGGCGCCAATTGCTGGTCGCTCACTGGTTGGTGTAGAAGTGCCAAACTACTCTGCTCAGTACGTGACGCTGCGAAAAATGCTTGCATCTGCACAGATGAAAAAACATCCATCCAAGCTTGCTACCTCGCTTGGTATTAGCGTCGCCGGGCAGCCGATCGTCATGGACATTGCCAAGATGCCACACGTCTTGATCGCTGGCGCAACGGGTTCAGGAAAATCAGTCGCAATCAATGCTTTTATGTGTTCGATGCTGTTTCGGGCAAGCCCAGCAGAAGTTCGCTTTATTTTGGTCGATCCAAAGCGTGTCGAGTTGACGGGTTATAACGACATCCCCCATTTGCTTGTGCCTGTTATCGTTGATCCCAAAAAGGTGGTGTCTGCCCTCAAGTGGGCAGTGCATGAGATGGAAGAGAGATATAAGAAGCTCGCCGAAGTTGGGGTCAAAAATATTGCTGGCTACAATGAGTTGGCCGGTCACTCTGCTATGCCAAGTATCGTGATTATCATCGACGAGTTGGCTGACGTTATGTTGTTTGCCCCAGCCGAAGTAGAAGAGAGTATCACTCGTATTGCCCAAATGGCTCGTGCGGTTGGTATCCACCTAGTGCTCGCCACGCAGCGACCATCGGTCGATGTTATTACAGGTTTGATCAAGGCAAATATTCCTGCCCGCATCGCCTTTAACGTTTCCTCGATGACAGATTCCCGTGTTGTACTTGATACACCAGGTGCCGAGAAATTGCTTGGCAGAGGTGACATGTTATTCATTCCGCCGGATCAGGCGAAGCCGTCGAGAGTCCAGGGTGCCTATGTTTCCGACGCCGAAATTCGCTCCCTGATTGATTTCATCAAGGCCCAGGGACAGAAGCCAGAGTACGAAGAAGACGTAACAAGCAAGTACACCATGACTGGCAAGGGTGGTGGCGCAATTACTGGTGGTGCAGAGGCGGAAGTGGAAGATCGTGATCCGCTTTTTACCGAAGCAGCGCAGTACGCTGCTAGTGCAGGCAAGGGCTCTTCCTCGATGATTCAGCGCAGATTTTCTGTTGGTTACAACCGGGCAGCTCGTATTCTTGATCAGCTCCATGCGGCTGGTATGGTTGGTCCGCAAGAGGGAAGTAAGCCACGAGAAGTCAATGTAACTGCTATAATGGAACACCTGCGCAGCGTAGAGGCAGGAGAAACACAGGAGTAAGCAATGTCCAAGTTGTTCTCAAGAAAGCTCATCGCGATTGCGTTTCTACTCTCGCTTGCAACGGCGGTGTTGCATTTATCTCAACAGTTTATGTCGTGGCGTCATATGGATGAGCGCTTCCCGATAATGGTATCGGACTCTATATCAATGCGCGTTTCAGAGGGCGAGCCAATGTACGAACAAAAAATGATGGTGCCAGCTCCAGAGACCATGCCGTGGTACCCAGAAGATGAGGCGCTCGATGTAGATCAGCGGTTATACAGTACAAGCTCATATTCGCAGCTCGTTGTCCGTGACGTAAGTGACTATACCGAGCGAGTGCGCGCAGCAATTTTAGCTCAGGATGGTAGGGTGCTTTCGCAAAGTATCGAGAAGTATGGTCGCTACAAGGTAGGCAGTATTTCTGCTCGCGTTCCAAGCGAGAGTGTGTCTCTTGTACTGTCTGCAATCAAGGAAGATGTCGTTACGGTTGTTTCTGAGAGTACCTCAATTCAAGATGAAACTGGCCAATACGTCTCGGTAACAGAAAAGATCGCAGCGCTCCAAGATGAAGTCGCAATCATCCAAGTAGATTTAGCTGATTCAGAAAATGATCTTACCCTCTCGGAGAGAAAAAGATTGGAGCTGCAGCTGCAGCGCCTACAAACACAGATCAAAAATCTTGAAAACTCAAAAGACTCTGTCGAAGAAAATGTACAGTACGCGCGAGTAGATGTTTCGGTGTCCGATGGAGCTCGCTACTTCGACCCAACTGCGCGACCTACAGGCTGGGAGTTACTAGAGATGGGTTGGGGAGTTTTGCAAACGCTTGGTTACTTTGTCTGGCACACGCTGCTGCTGACTGCGCTCTATATGTTAATCTGGTTGCCGATCACTCTTGTAATGTCACTGGCTTTCGGCGCCATCAAGAGTAAGTAGTTTACTAAGCTGTTTTACGACCCCATCGCTGGGTGAGAACAACACTGCTTCTGGCCAGTTATTTTGAATTTGTTTTGCGGCCAATGGAAAGTGTGTACACCCAAGGACAATGCCAGAAAACTGTTTGTTAGCTTGCGACGCTTTAATGTCCGCTAGTATGCTTGCAATTTTCTCACTATCTTCGGCTTCTATTGCTTCTACCAGATCGGTTGAGCCAACCACAACCCAATCCTGATCAGGGTACGGCTGTAGCAAGTGTTGGAGATACTGGCTTTTGGCAGTTCGTTCTGTTGCCAGGACTAAAATAGATTGACCCGCTCCTAACAGGTGTGTAGCAGGTGCTACTGGAGGTACGGTACCGACAAACTTGGTGTCAGGAAACGCCTCTCGGACCGCAGCCAGCGCTGCCACACTCAGGGTATTGCAGGCCAAGACAATGATTTCGCAGCCTTGTTTTTCGATCAGAGCGTGTGTGTGTTCTTTTGCCAGTTCGATTAAATTCTCTGTGGAGCGCCGAGAGTAGGGGAAGTGTTCTGTATCGGCAAAGTAGATGTACTCATGCTCAGGCAACTTTTCTTTTGCTGCGTGTAGTATGGTGTGCCCACCAATGCCGGAGTCAATCAGACCAATTTTCATGTAGCGTATTTTAACAGTATTAGCTATAGTGTAACTGTGCTGAAAAAGATAGCGGTGCTGGCTGCTTTTTTTATATTTTCCGTTGCTTCGCAAGATGTTCGCGCGCTTGAGGTGGTTGTATCAGATGGAGTTGTTTCGGTGTTTCAAAATACTGTGTTGGGCGAGTCAGACCCTGAAGTTCGTACTGGGCGAGCCAAAGATTCTCAGCGAGAACAGATTTTGACGAGGCAAAAGCAGCGGGTGCGGGTGGAGAAAACTGGTGAGCGCACCGAAATAGAGCTTCGTCCGACCCCAAGCGGATCTCAGAGTGACGAGCGAGTCATGAGAGACAAGCCAGAAAGGATCGAGCAGCTCGAGGCTGATCGACTAGACATGCAGTTTCAGTCTGATGCAGAACCCGTGCGTCTCAAGACCAAAGATTCTAGAGATGAACACAGACTTGAGCTGGAATCTCGCCAGGTAAAAGCGAGCATCCCCGAGGGGTTGCAGTTTGAACTCAACTCAGAGACCAATGAAGTTTCCCTTATTACCCCGTCTGGAGAGCAGCGCACTCTCAAACACTTACCTGATCAAGCAATTGAGCGAATGAGAGCAGTCGGTCTTTTTTCTGAAGGAGACGCACTCGATGAGGCAGAAGTTTCGGTAAACTCAGACACGCAAGAGATAGAGTATCGCCAAAAAGTACGTGTGACGAAGCGACTGCTGGGATTTATCAAGCGACAGGTAGAAACGGAAGTGGTACTGAATGATGAAACTGGAGAAGTGAGTGAAGAAACACAAGCAACAGGATTTGCAGGGTTTTTAGATTCGTTGTCGTTTTGATGTTCGACAAAATCCCAGATGTGGAGATGGGGGGCAATGAACCCCCGTCCGTACGTGAACACTAACAGCATCTACAGGTATAGAACATCTTTGGTTAATTGCCGCTGCGGGAAATGGTCAAACCATACAGCGACAACCTCGGTCGTTATTAGCTTGGTGATGAATAAACCGAACAATTCATCAAGTCACACGGGCTGGGTTCCCACCTAGCACTCACCACCCATGAGAGTGAAATGCTAAATGTCAGATTACGCGAAAGCGTAAGCTGAAGGAGCTGGGGAGAAGTAGGAAGCTACTTGCGTAGCAACTTGATTCACCTTTGCAACTGTGCTGCGAATGAAATTTGCAGTTATGTTTTGATCTGTTTTACATCTGTTATCAAAGATGACCTGCCGATGTTAATGAGCGCCATACGTCAAAGCAATACATCCCCGACGTGCCAAAGATTATAGGGTATTTTGCTCAATGTGCAACAGTGAGCCCCAAAATCTCTTTTGGCTCTGCTCTCAGCAGCACCTCTGCGCAGGCAGTGAGGGTCGCGCCAGTGGTGAGGACGTCGTCGATGAGCAAGATTCGTTTGCCGAGCAAAGCTGCTTGATACTCTGGAGCCAGAACAAAGTGTCCTGCTAAGTTGTGAAGTCGTTCTTCGCGAGAAGTAGTTTTTACCTGTTGGGCAGATGCCACAAGGCGTAGTACTGCAGGAAGAACAGGAATTTGCAGATGGTGTGCTAGTCGTTTGGCGATGAGCTCTGATTGGTTGTAGCCGCGCAGTTTCTTTCGGCTCCGGTGTAAGGGAATGGGAACAATGATATCAGCGGGCGGGATGTAGCTCGCAAAGTACAACAGGTCAGCCAGTAGCGGTGCTGTCTCACTCATACCTTGATACTTGAGGCGGTGAATGAGCGTTCGCACGCGCTCGTCGAACTCCAGCATGCTCCAGACAGTCAAAGTAGATTTGTCACTCAGCTCATAGGTTTTGGGTAAGAGATGAAACGACAGTTTGTTGTAGCAATAGGGGCAGAGGGGAGAAAACCAGGTACCACAGCCAGCGCAAGCTTGTGGCCAGAGGAGTTCTCTCAGGAGCACGAGTGATTGTCGCAACATGCAGAGAGCTTACAGCGAGAACCTTACCTAGAGTGTAGCGCGTTCAATTTTTGTTCTGCCAAGCCAAACTCTGGCGCAAGCTCTAGGGCCTTTTCCAAGAGTGGAATTGCTTCTTCGTACTTCCCCATCGCGATGTAGAGATTTGCCATGTTGTAGTAGGTTTGTGGATATACCTGTGCGATTTCAAGCGACCTTTCGTAGTGTTCTAAGGCTTTTTCAAGCTCCTGTTCATCGGCGTACGCCATGGCGACATTATTATGAATCCGCGCGCTTTCCGTGTATTGAAGCAAGTGAGAGTAAAACCGAATCGGTGAGCCCCAAATATAGTTTTGTCTCAGGGTCAGAATAATCAAAATTGCTGCAAAGATAGATAAAATGATATGTACATATTTTTCACTACTTTTGAAGTACTTTTTACTATTTTTTAACAACCCAAAAATACAGATAAAAAACCCGATCATTGGTACATACAACCAGTGCTCATACAGTATGCCGTTTATCGGAATAATACCCGAAACGGGTGCAAGCATGCCAAAGAACCAACCAACTCCAAGCCAAATCCATACTTGTCTCGAATTTTTATACTCCCTCCAGCCAAGCCAGCTCAGAGCCGTGACGAGCGCAAGTGTTGCCCAAGGAAAGATTGAGCGCAGCGTTGTGACGAGCTCGATATCCCGTTCCATGTGGAGTGGGAATGGTGCAAGGAGGAGCTGAAAATAAATCCAAATGACCTTGCTAAAGGTGAGTAGTCGCACCACAATACTTGAACCGTAAAGTGAGGCATTACTGTAGAAGTTGTAAGAATTATCAAAGTTGAGTACACTGCCACGAAGCCACAAATACACGCCCGCGATAACTCCCACTCCGACCAGAACTGCAATATCTATTTTTCGAAATGCATGTTTCTTTTGATTTGTTAAAATTTGTTGTAAGTAGACAAGACCAAATAAACCAAGTGTGGCGATACCGATTTCCTTGCTCAGAATACTACTGAGGTACAACAGCGGTGTGGCGATTGCAAAGATGAGTGGTTTGATCACAAACCTTTGTTCATAAAAGCGCAGCGCCAACGATTTCTGTTTGTAAGCATACAAAAAACTAGTCAGCGCGAGGATGGCAAAAAATGTGTAGAGCGAATCTCCGCGCGAGTTGGCATACACGACTGCTTCTGTTTGGATCGGATGAATGATAAAAAGGGCGCTGATCCAAAAACTCACGTTCCGAGAAAGTCCAATGAGGTACAGCAGGTAGAACAGCAATAGCCCTGATCCGAGATGGAGCAACATATTTGGCAAGTGGTAACCAACTGGATTAAGTCCCCAAAATTGCTGATCAATTGCAAAGCTCAAGGTCGTAAATGGGCGGTAGTAGTTACTAATAATTCCAGCGCCATCAGTTGTGCTGGTGGTGAAGATTTTCCCAACTGCAAAGTTGCGCACATGCGCGTTGCTATAGATAAACTGTTCGTCATCCCAAACCAGTTTGTTGCCCAAAAAGGGGAGGTAGCAAACGAGGGCGAGGGCTACTAAGGTTAGTTGTAGCTGTTTGGCAAGCATATAGCGACGCTTCTATCTCAGAGGAATTAAGTTTTCAATCCACAAATTTGTCAAAATTAAACCGGCAAGTGCTATGAAAAGAAAGAGAGACGCTTGTTTCCAAGCCCGGTTCTTTGTTTTTAATGCTTTGTACGTGCTTGACAGTAACAACAAGAAGAGAATGTAGCCGACAACTGCCGAATTCTGATGCTCAAATAGAGGAACTGTCACCCTGCGAGGAACTAAGTGGGGAAGAATATTTGGCATTTATATGAATGGCCTTGTGACTAGTATAAGCATAAGAAACAACAGGAAGAGGGTGATTGGTATGCCGAGTCCTATGATAATGGGTATTGAAAAAGTGCTTTTAAAATACTCCAAATTTAGGCGGAAATTATTTGCTCGTATGCTTGTGTAGAGAAAAAATACAAGAGAAAAAATGATAATATTGTGCACCAGCACCTGCAAAGCGTGAGAAACTAAATATGATGATGGGAAGAGTTGCGAGCTATCTAATAGAATGCTCTTATCTGGGGCGACAACTCTGAGCTTATTGAGAAAAATGCTAATTGTGTATCCGCCCTCACCGTTTTGGTTTTTCAAGATTTTGTCAAAATTAAATTTGGGATTGGTAGTTTCTAGATATTGCAGGCTCAAGCCAGTCACTGCGTTGTCGTGAAAAACTTTTGTGTTTAAGATGCTCCAAAAAGTGTCATAAGGAGCAACAGCATAAGAGTAGAGAGAGAACACAAAATCGTATCTAAAGAAAATGAGAGATATGACTACAAGTGCTAGTAGTAATCTTCTTTTTAACAGTTTTTTAACATTTATCTTTGAGAGAATCACGGAGATAATTGTAACAGGTTATTCTGGACTAGACATTGGTTCGAGTAAAATATGAAAGACCGGATTCATTCGTATTAAATTTCTATATGGATAAGGTTCTTCTGTGAGAGAGGGCTTAGGGAACAATCGCTTGTTTTTCTGCTGTAATTTGGACATCAAATAGAATCATGACATATCTCGCAACTTCTTGGTGGTCGCAAAAGGATTCGAACCTTTGACCTCTGCAATGTGAATGCAGCGCTCTAACCAACTGAGCTATGCGACCAAGAAACTCTAGCGATTATAGCATTTACACCAGCCCGTAGCGCGTAAGTATCGTTCTGACTTGCTCACCAGAATTAGCCTGGAAGAGTTCTGCTCGCACTTCTTTTGCATTGGGAATAGAGCGCACATACCAGCCCAAGTTTTTGCGCATGGGCAAAAAAGCATAGTGATCGTTTTGTTGATAGGTGTCTTCAAACAACTGTGCGTGTTCGATGGCAATCGAAAAGAGTGATGGGTCATCCACACTGACCGCTTCCTTGAAAATATACGGATTGCCGAAACTCGCTCGTCCGATCAGCACCCCATCGAGTTTATAGGTTGTTATCCGCTCGTGCGCAGTAGCGAGAGAATCGACATCGCCGTTACCAAGCATCAGGGTGTTGGTTCCAGACGCCAGCTCAACCGCCTCACCAATCCGTTCCCAGTCTGCCAGTCCTGAATATTGTTGGCGAAGGGTGCGGCCGTGCAGCGCGATACACGCGGGTGCAAGTTCAAGCAGGCGAGGGATCCAATCGCTTATCACTGGCTTGTCATACCCGACGCGTGTTTTGACACTCACCGGAATGGCTCTTTTTTCTTGATACGCTTGCGGCAGGGCGTCGTGACGCGTTTGGACAATCTTGGCAATTTCTGTCGTTATATCAGGCAAATCACTCACTGCAATTCCTTGCAGCCAGTCTTCGACACCCGCTTTTGTTTCTCTCACGATCTCTTGTGCCAGGTCTGGAGTCTTGATGAGCGCAGCACCCGCGCCACTATGTGCCACATTTTTGGCAGGGCAACCCATGTTGATATCAACACCATCAAATCCAAGCTCACAAAGGACTGTAGCCATTTGGCGAAAGAACTTGGGAGTTGTGCCATAAATTTGCGCCACGATCGGCCGTTGGGTTTCGTCATACAAAAAGTCTTTGAGCAATTGCGCTGCTCCACGACATAAGCCTTCAACACTCGCAAACTCTGTATACATCACTGCAGGGTTACCGTACTTTTTGTAGATATGTCGATACGGAAGATCGGTCACGCCGTCCATGGGTGAGAGACCGATTATCGGTGCATTGCTATTTTGCCAAAGCTGCATAAGAGAGTATTATACCTGGTGAAGATGCAAAAAAGTGTACTCCACCTTGCTCGTCGCTCTGCACCCGACGTTGGTGGCGTAGAAGCACATTTGTCACACCTTATTCCCGAGCTGCAAAAACTGGGTTACCACTCTACCATTTTCAATGAGCGTATGCTGTTGGGGCAAGAGAATGTGATTTTTTCACACAAGCTGGCGATATGGTTTAGAGTTGCTCGCCGTCTCTTCGCATTCTTGCGATCAGACATTATTCATGTGCACGACGTGTTTTGGTGGCTGCTGCCATTTCTACCCGTACTATGGTGGAAGCGTATCTATATTACTTTCCACGGCTATGAGTTAATCGATGGCCCAAGTAGTAAACAAAAATTTTGGCACCAGTTAGCGGCGAAGCTGACGCGTGGGAATTTGTGCATTGGGGGATTTCACACAAAATGGTATGGAGTTGTGAGCGATGAGATCTCCTATGGCGCGGTTCTAACTACACACAAAAAGTCTTCGCGGTTCACGACCAAAAAAGCCGTCTTTGTTGGGCGACTTGAGCCTGATACTGGTTTTCGAGAGTATGTTGCAGCCATTGCGATCGCAAAGCAAAATGGCCAGAGTGTGTCGCTTGATGTCTACGGAGATGGCAGCGAAAGAACATGGGCAGAAAAGGTTTGCAAAAAACAAAAATTGCCTGTTCGTTTTTTTGGCTTTGTGCCAAATGCAGGGTTGCTCATTGGTAAATACTCGCATGCGTTCGTGAGTCAATATTTAGCAATATTAGAGAGTATGTCAGCGGGAGTACTAGTGATTGCATATGCCCAAACAGGGTTCAAAAAGGATTACTTGCAGCTGACTCCCTTTGCCAAATGGATACACATTGCCACGACACCTGATGAAGTTGTTGCCGCGCTTGCAGCTGATATGAGATCACCATTCGCAGCAGAACAATGGGCCCAAAAACAAACGTGGGAAAAACTTGCTAGGCAATATCATGAGCTCTGGAGTGATCGATGAGATCACTTTCTATCTGCTACATTTCGCAAACATTTGGGATGGGTGGCGCAGAGACGTTTGTCAGTGAACTCCTTAGTGAGCTACAACAAAATAAGTACACTGTTTCGTCATATACAAATCATCGGTCGTTTCAGCAGTTACTGCAAAAAGAAGGTATTGTCTCCCGGCACATCCCCGTAGAAATAGACATTATCGGCGACTGGAAAGGTTTGCTCAAAGCAGTGGCACTGCTTCCTGCAGCTTGGGTTATCTACGGAATCATTGTCTGGCGAGAGCGCGAGCGAGATGTTTTTCTTGTGTCTGGTTTTGCGGAAAAGTTGTTTGTTTCCTGGTGGGCGTATCTGCTTGGTGTTCGAGTTGTTTGGATAGAGTTTGCTCCGTTATCTACTTTATTTAAAAAGTTTTTGGGAGTACCTCGATTTTGGTACAAGTTGGCAGCCAGATTTACTGATACAGTGATTACGTCATCACGCCATTCTCAGCGTGGATTGTTGTCTGAAAATCTTTTAAAAAAAGAGCAACTCACCATGATCCCTTGTGGGAGGAGAATACAACGTAAGTCGATTACAGTGTTATCAAAAAAACCAGAGATCGTTTGCATTTCTCGCATGGAAAAAGGTAAAGGACAGGATGTATTGGTACACATTTTCGCATTGGTTCTAAAAAAAGTTCCTCGTGCACACTTGACTCTCGTAGGGGAAGGGTCCTTTCTACCAACGGTACGCCATCTTGCGAAGAAACTTCGAGTGCAGGACTCTATCACGTTTATGGGCCGAGTTCCCGATGCGTTGGAAATCTTAGCGAAGGCAAGGGTGTGCGCGGTTCCATCAATTTGGCCGCTCGAGGGTTTTGGATTAGTTGCTTGTGAGGGAATGGCTCTCGGCAAAGCTGTAGTCGCCTTTGATCATGGGCCAGGAAATGAAATTATTCTACACAACGAGACTGGCTTGCTCGCGCCTGATGGAAACTTGCAAGCATTTGCAGATGACATCATTCGTTTGCTCACAAATGATAACTTGGCAAATACATTGGGAAGCGATGGCAGGCAGCGTTTTTTGGAACACTATACAATGGAGCGAGTAGCTAGGAAGTATGGACGGTTACTACAAAAAGTATGTCGATAAACCAAAAATCAACCCCACCGATATCGGTCATCATCACAACTTTCAATGAAGCAAATACAATTTCCGCTTTGCTCCAAGCATTGGAAAAGCAAACACTTTTACCAGCAGAAGTGATTATTGTGGATGCTAACTCAACCGACGGAACCATCGAATTGGTTACCACATTTGCAAAAAAATCTGCGCTGACAATTCAGTTACTTCCGAAACGTGGCAATAGAAGCGTCGGGCGCAACTTAGCTATAAAAAGCGCAAAGCATTCGCTCATTGCTATCACTGATGCAGGATGCATACCAGAAAAAACTTGGTTGCAAACTTTAGTAGGCCAACACCAGAAAAGCAAGGCCCCGGTAGTAGCAGGGTACTACAAAGGTATCGCCCAGACCCCGTTCGAAGAAGCAGTTATCCCCTACGCACTAGTCATGCCAGATAAAGTGAACGAAGCACATTTTTTACCCGCGACACGTTCGATGTTGCTCACTAAAAAATTTTGGGAGCAGCTTGGGGGTTTCAACGAGGAGCTTTCTGACAACGAGGACTACGACTTTGCCAGACGTCTCCAGGAGAAAAACATTCCCATGACATTTACAAAAAACGCAGTGGTGTCATGGCAACCGCGATCAAACCTGAGAGATTTCTTCAACATGCTATACCGCTTTGCGCGGGGCGATGCGGCAGCGGGACTCTTTCGTCCAAAAGTTGCCTTTTTATTTGCCCGCTACATTTTATTACTGGTTGTTTCGCTGGCTATTGCAGTCGTGCTCGAACCAAAATTTGTTCTCAAACTCTGGATACCACTCGGAGTTTTGTATAGCTTGTGGGCGGTGGATAAAAACGTGCGATATACTCCGCGAGGGTGGCTTTGGTTACCGACACTACAATTTACAGCGGATGCTGCAGTGATGAGTGGCACGATTGCGGGTTTGCTAAAAAGACTTCAGAAAACTATTTTCGGATGAGCTCAATTTTTCTCAGACGCAAATTAAGCGGAGTAACCTCAAGAATTTCATCAGCCGCGATCAAGGTCAAAAATTGCTCGAGTGAGGGCTTCCATGCTGGCGCGAGTACAACCGTAGCATCTGCACTGGCAGCTCGCATGTTGGTCAACTTTTTGCCCTTACTGACATTCATGACAATATCTTCTGCGCGTTTGTGGATACCGACAACTTGACCGCCGTACACTTCTTCGCCAGGATTCACGATGAGCAGGCCACGATCTTGGGCTTTTTCGATCGAGTAGGCTGTGGCTGTACCCATTTCGTGACTGATAACTGCTCCACCACGACTACTATCTACTCGGGCTGACAATGGGCGATACGCCAAAAACGAGCTATTGAGCACTGCCTCTCCAGAGGTAGCAGTCATCAAGTCGTTGCGCAAACCAATGATATTTGCGGTCGAAATTTCGTAAGTAAACCGTGTGCCATTCGGGGTTGCTTGCATGGAAACGAGCTCGCCACGTCGCTGTGCCAAGTTGCTGGTGATAACACCGGTGCGGGTTTCTGGCGCATCGATGGTGAGGTACTCCCACGGTTCTTCTTGTTTGCCTGCAATTTCACGAATGACCACTTCTGGTCTCGAAAGTGAAAACTCATAGCCTTCGCGTCGCATTGTTTCGACCAAGATTGACAAGTGCAGTTCGCCTCGACCAATCAAAGTCACGCGCTCACCAGTTGTACCGGGAGTTACGCGCAACCCAACATTCGTTTCGAGCTCTTTTTTCAGTCGCTCTTGTAATTGCCTAGACGTAGAGAATTGCCCTTCGCGCCCGGCAAAGGGTGAGGTATTGACCGAGAGTTGGACTTTTACTGTTGGCTCGCTGATATTGAGCGCTGGTAGTAACTCCTTGGCAGACACATCGCAGATGGTATTGCCGATGTGTGGATCATTGAGACCAGTAATTGCAACAATTTCTCCAACAGATGCTTCTTCAATTTCGGTGCGCTCAAGACCAAGATAGGTAAAGAGTGTTTTTACTTTTTCTGTGCTTGATTCAGTTTCTGAACGAAGTAGAGCAATCTGTTGATTTTTTTTGATGCTGCCACGGACGATACGACCAATTGCGTACTTGCCTTGGTACTCATCGAAATCAACATTGGTTACTTGCAGCTGCAGTGGGCCATCAAGATCACCTTTGGGAAAAGGCACGACTTCAGTGATGGTTCGAAATACGGGTGTCAAATCCTTGCTATCTGAGATAACCAGTGAGTGGTCAGCCTGTTCTTCGATCTCAAATCCTGCAATTCCCTCAAAGCCGCGGGCATACAGCAGCGTAAAGTTGAGCTGAGCCTCTGTAGTTGCCAGTTCGAGAAAAAGATCATCAATTTCATTTTTAACCGAGAGTACGCGTTGGTCTTTGCGGTCGACTTTGTTGATAATGACAATCGGAACCAGTCCGAGTTGGAGCGCCAATGCCAAAACGAAGCGAGTTTGTGAAAGAACGCCCTCAGCAGCATCGACAAGTAAGACACAGCCATCAGCCATGTTTAACACCCGTTCTACTTCACCGCTAAAATCTGCATGCCCTGGTGTATCAAGAATATTGATTTTGTACTCTTCCCAAAACACCGCTGTATTCTTCGCCAAAATAGTTACTCCGCGCTCTCGCTCCAGATCATTAGAGTCCATGATGGTTGTTTGCTGATTTTCTTTTTGATGTGCCGCAAACGTTCTCGTCTGCTTGAGCATCGAGTCAACCAAGGTTGTTTTACCATGGTCAACGTGCGCAATGATTGCGATGTTCCGAAGTTGCTGTTGTGTATGTTTCTGCATAGCCGAAGGAGCTATTGTACAGGGAGTTCTCGAGAAAAGCTATCTGGGGGATAGTAAAGTAAAAAACTGCGGAAGGGGAGGGATTCGAACCCACGGGACTATGAAAGTCACGGTTTTCAAGACCGTTGCAATTGACCACTCTGCCACCCTTCCAGGCGAAAGAATACAGGTGAATTATACCACTGCAAGGCGATTCTACTATGCTACACTAGAGGCATGAGTAGTTTTCCTGTTCCTCCATCTGGTGCTGAGATGGCCCGTGTGGCAGTCAATAATGCACCACCAAAGCAAGAACAGCCGGTCCAACCAGAACAGCAACAACCAGCCACAAGACAACCAGTTAATCGTCCCGCCGAAAGCGAATTATTTCCCGGTATGAATAAGCCCATGCCAGAAGAAGTGGTGTTTGAGTGGATTGCCCCAGAGCGTCCGTTCAAAAAACACAATCGCCAGTTCTTTACCACCATCTGGATGATCGCTCTACTGCTCTCGCTTATTTTCTTTTTTGCTGGCCAACTCCCACTGATCGGCGTGGTGCTCGCGGTCGTGTTTATGATTTATATGTTGTTCACCATTCCACCTGGAAACATCACGCACAAGATCACTACCTACGGCTTTCGCGTCGAGGGCAAGCTCTACTACTGGGAAGAAATGGGTCGCTTTTGGTTTACCAAAAAGTACGGCCAACAACTCCTCCACATCGAGGTCGGTCGCTTTCCTTTTCATCTCACCACCTTGCTCAGCGAAGAATTGCCAGAGGATACTATGCGCCTGATTTTGTCTGAGATTTTGCTCGAAGAAACACCCGAACCGACAAGTTATGAAAAAATGGCGAGTTGGCTGCATAAAAAAATCCCGATCGATATCGAATCCTAAGCTACCTTTTTCTTCAGGTTTGGTACAATACAGGTCTTGCGCCAATAGCTCAGTTGGATAGAGCATCAGTTTGCGGAATTGAAGGTCGCAGGTTCGACTCCTGCTTGGCGCACAAAGCTTCTGACTTTTTATTTGGGAGAGGTGGCGGAGTGGTCAATCGCAACGGTTTCGAAAACCGTGACTCTTTCGAGTCCCGTGGGTTCGAATCCCACTCTCTCCGCCAGTTAGAAAATGTCTTTGTTGGCTCGCCCTCTGCGAGGGCTCGCCAGCCGATTTTAAGCGCAAAATGGACTTTTAATATTTTTAAGTTGTGGGTTTGTTACCTGTGTATATATTTGAGTAGTTCTAATGTTTTGGTGTCCAAGAAGTTCTTGTACATAGCGAATATCAGTGCCATTTTCAAGCAAATGTGTAGCGAATGAGTGTCTTAGCGAATGGAAAGTGGCATCCTTTTTTATCCCGGAGACCTGCAAAGCATTTTCAAAAACTTTCTGTGCCGTCCTTGTGGTTAATTTTCCGCCTCGTTCGCTTGCAAAGACAAAATCATTATTTGCTTTTCCGGCAACTAAATTCCTTAATTCGTCGGCTATACTCTCGGGTATTACACTGATTCGGTCTTTTTGACCTTTTGCTTGTTTGATATGAATAGTCAATTCATCAAGATCCAAATCTTGCACTTTCAAGGATATAACTTCGCTGACCCTTAAGCCTCCTCCATAAGCAAGTGATAAAAGAAGTTTGTGTTTTGGATTCCTCGGAGATTCAATAGTTTTTCTTATTTCAATTCGTGACAATACAACTGGTAAACTTTTTGGCTTTTTAGCAGATTGAATTTCAATTTTCTGCAAATTTCTTGTAACATTTCGATAATAGAACTTGATTGCATATAAAAACAAATTTCTGCTTTGAGGCGAGATTTGATTTTGTGCACAGTGGAGCAAAAAATTCCTAATATTTTCTTGATCGAGCTCCGGGTAATTATTAGCTTTGAAGGAAAAATATTCTCGCAAACCATAAAGGTAACTTTTAATGGTTTTTGAGCTGTAGTTTTTGATTCTGAGTTCTCGCTCGGTTCTATTAAGCTCTGTTAGCATAGTTCCTTGAAAATGGTATAATTTAATGGTTATTGGACGATTCAAGTATATCAATATTTCGTATAATATACAATATTCTGTATAAATTATATATTTTAATTCGTATAATAACGAGTTAGCCGACATATGCCACAGGGCTGAAAACATTTATAATGCAGACAAATACTAATCTATCTATGACCAACTACGACCAATTTGCAAAACACTATGACGAAGTGATGGGCAGTCGCTCCAAAAATGCTGCAGAACTGCAAA
>JAQBYG010000013.1 GCA_027620445.1 bacterium | reverse complement strand
GTAGCTCAGTTGGTAGAGCGCTGCATTCGCATTGCAGAGGTAGAGAGTTCGATCCTCTTCCGGTCCACAGGAGGAAAAGTATATGAACATGTTCAAGCCCACCAAAGCTACCTCGATCGAGGAGTATCTCGATCTTCTCCCGCCAGAGCGAAAAGAACCGATTCTGTTTTTGCACAACTTTATCCAGAAACATGCGCCGAAGCTCAAGTCCGTTTTTTCGTACAACATGTTGGGTTACGGCAACTTCAAGTACGCAAATTACAAAAAAGAAATTATCGATTGGCCGACGATTGCATTGGCAAGCCAAAAAAACTATATTTCGTTGTACTTCTGTTCGGTTATAGACGGTGAGTATATTGCGGAGACACACAAGGATGTTCTAGGCAAGGTTAGTGTGGGCAAGAGCTGCGTGCGTTTTAAAAAACTAGAGGATCTCAATCTCAAAACTGTTGAAAAGTTGATTAAATTGGCGGCGAAAGCACCGGGGTTTGGAGAAAAGGCAACTCAGTAAGTAAAGCTACTCCCAAATTTGCAAAAACACCCCTGCATAATGCACGATGACATCAAGAAAGATGATGTAACCAACGATGCCGACACCTACCACAATCAGCGTCGTGTTGATGATTTCTTTGCGTCGTTTTTTGGCTTGGTCTAAGGTGCAGATGCCTTTACTTTGATAGAGGTAGTATGCCGTTGAGGCGAGAAGCAGCAGTAGGCCAACGCCGCGAAACACCCACTTGTAACCATAATAGAGTGTGTCGGAAAGTGAGGCAGCGAAGCTAATGCTTGAGAGGCCAAAGAGCACTAGGAAGACCGAGGATAAGCAGCAGAGAGAAGCAAAGGTAACGGGAATGGCGGCAATCTTGAACGCTTCACGAAACTTCATAGTCCTAGCATACCAGATGTTATAGAATGTAGTTATGCAGCAGTTAATTCCCGGCTTTGATCACATCGGCATTACACTTACTTTTTTTTGTCATGACGGCAACGGTCGCTTTGTGATGGCGCTGCGGGGGAAAAATACGCGCGACGAGCAAGGCCGCTGGGACTTGGGTGGGGGACAGTTGGAGTTTGGTGAGGATGCAATTGCGTCACTGAGGCGTGAGATCAAGGAGGAGTACTGTGCCGATGTCCTCGAGTACGAATTCCTTGGGTATCGCAGTGTGCTGCGCCAGCAGCAGGGCAAGCAAACGCACTGGGTGTCGCTCGATTACAAAGTATTAGTGGATGCAACGCAGGTGGCAAATGGTGAGCCCCACAAGCTTGATGCGGTGGAGTGGTTTACTCTGGATACGTTGCCGAGCCCGATGCACTCGCAGGCGCCGAATTTTTTGGAGATGTATAGAAAAAAGTTGACAAAATGTATATTATGATAATATACTTACAAATATGAAGTTGCCCACCCCGATTACTTTTGAGTGGGACGACAATAATAAAGATAAAAATTGGAAGAAGCACAAAGTACAACATAAGGAAATTGAGGAGGTATTTTTTAATCGACCAATCAAGTTTTTTGCAGATGCGAAACACTCTGTTGTCGAAAAAAGATACTTAGCTTTAGGCAAAACGAATGATAGCTGTTTGTTGAGCATTGTTTTTACTATTCGAAATAGCAAAATTAGAGTTATTTCTGCACACAAACAAAGTAAAAAGGAGAAGACTCTGTATGAAAAATAAAAATGTAAAAGTAACTCCAAAATTTAAAACCGAAGATGCTGAGCGAACATTTTGGGCTACAGTTGATGCAACTGAGTATTTTGATGTCGAACATCCCATCGAGCTTGATTTATCTAAGTTAAAACCTTCTACTGAATCAATATCGCTTAGACTCCCAAGTTATATGTTGGGAAGAATTAAGGAAATGGCGAACTCCAGAGATGTCCCATATCAGTCGCTAATGAAGATGTTTCTTTCTGAAAGAATTGACCAAGAACTGCGTAGACCACAGCTATAAATATGAACCAAGCTTTCATAACCGGTGCTAGCACTGGCATTGGCCGAGCGACAGTAATCGCTCTAGTCAAAAGTATTTTTTAACTTACTTGCTAGAGAATGCAATTAGTTTGTAAGCTTTTGTGATCGAAAAAAGATCAGGAGCCGCAGATTGGTTTTCACTCATAACTCAACTGTTTCCTCGTACCGCACCCCAAACCTCCCAACCAAATAAATCCCTGGCTCAATGGTAATCACCATACCAGGTTCGATTGCTTGCTCAGTTCGGCCACTCAATGATGGTGGTTCGTGGATGGATAATCCCAAACCGTGGCCGGTTGTGTGGATAAACTTTTCTCCATAGCCAGCATCGGTGATGACTTTGCGTGCGGCTGCATCAACGTCTTTTGCTGTTAGGTTTTCCATTTTTAGCACCGCCTGTGCAGCTGCAAATGCTTGCTGTACGATCTCAGTAATTTTCACAAACTCTGGATCGGGTGCGTCGCCAAACCAAATCGTTCGCGTCATGTCCGCGCAGTAGCCAGCTACCTTCGCGCCGCAATCGATCAGAACCGCCATCTCTTTTTCCAATTTTTTTTCTGTCGGCTGGTGATGTGGGAGGGCAGAGTGCTCGCCAAAAGCCACGATGGTGGGGAAGGCCATGGCATCTGCACCGGCCAAGAGAAGATTTGCCTCCAGTTGTCTGCGGACGGTAAGTTCTGTCATACCAGGTTGCAACTTGGCGAGTGATTCTTCGAGCACTTTTTGAGTTATTGCCACTGCCTGTGCAATCACCTCCAGCTCTTGTGCATCTTTGCGCATGCGCTGTTGCCAGAGTTTGGAGCTATCCCACTTTGACAGTGTGTGCGCAGAGGTCTGCAGTACTTGGTACTCTTGGGCTGTGAGTGCGCTCATATCGACTGCTACTGTACTCGGGGTTGGCAGCTGCTCAAGCACCGCGGCGATGGAGCACTTTGGTACAGAGGTGATGGACGATATTTTCGAAACAGGTGAGAAACTGGCGTAGAGAAGTGTTGCAGTACTACTTGTTACGACCAAAAATGCCTCGCGCTCGCCAGGAGCCAAACTCTCAAAACCAGTCAGGTAGCGAATATGTTGTGGGTCGGCCAGCAAGACTGCAGAGTCGGCAGGAACGGTGCCCTGAAAGGCGACAATTCTTTTTTCGAACGCAAACGAGATCATGATGGCTCATCACCAGACAGGGGAGCTAGTGAGCGAATAGTGGTGGCGGTCAGCTCACCCTCATCATCGGTCGCGACAACAAGAATGGTGAGGTCTTCTTCGAGCAGTTTGAGTGCGATTTTACTGCCGTCAGCGTTTTGATACTCGGTGGTTTTGCCGATCGTGATCTCTTTTGTTTCATCGGTACCGCGTGTTCTGAGCGTTACGGTCGATTTATCAATCTGGGTGAGGTTGCCCAAAAGCACGACACGGTCCTTTGGTTTTTCGCTACTGCCGGTGCTGAGAATAAACTTTGGCATAAAGGCACCATCGGTTTCGATTCCCAGTGCGATGACAAAATCCCCAACCGAGAGGTCGGTGATGGCAATTTTTTTGTTTGCTTTGCGAACGACTACCTCATCGCTGAGCGGCAGAACGAGTGGTCCTTTGTGGGTGGCGATGGTGAGAGAGGTTTCTGAGACACGGTCGATTGGGCCGACAAAGCCGCGTTTTTTGGTATTGATTTCTGCCAAGGCACCTTCCACCTCTTGCTTCTTTTCTTCGATAACTCGATCAATGCGTTTTTTGATTTCTTGGTTGGTGCGACCGCTATCACTAGCATCCTGTGCTGTTGCAGGAAGTGCTAGTAGCACTCCAGAAAGTAAAAAAGTGCCGATGAGAAGCAGTGTTCGTATCATGTTATTCTTTTGTCGTCTTTGCAGATTCACTCGCGGTTTCGTCTTGTTGCTCCGAGAATAGTGAGCTTACCACAATCGTGCGGGTGGCAGAGGTAGTTTTGCCATTTTCGTCGATACTGTGCACGGTCAGTATAGAACTTCCAGTTTCTAGGTCAACGGTAAAGCTAAAGTTGCCGGTTTCATCTGCCGTGCTGATGTGTTCCTCTTGGTTGACGAACAGTACCACAATTGCGTTTGGCTGGGTTGTCCCGGTTACCGTTGTAGTATCTTCTTCTTGGACAAGGTTATCTTCTGGGTTGAGAATTGTCAGCAGTGCCGCATCCGGATCACTACTCGGTGAGGCTGCGGGCGCAGTTGTGCTGGCTGGTTGCGTTTTGGCAGACTGGGTTGCTTTTCGTACGCGGTACAAGCCGTAGGTGATAAACAAACCAAACGCCAGGCCAATGAGAATTGCCAAAAGTATTTCTTTTTTCATCGCTGTGCGACCTGCATTATAAACCATGTCGCGTGTTATAGTACAAGCTATGCAACTTACCTATCATGGTCACTCGACCTTCAAATTAAAAGGCAAACTGGGTACCGTCGTGACGGATCCGTATCATGCGGGCATCGGTTTGACGTTGCCGACGTTGAGTGCTGACATCATCACGGTTTCTCACGATCATGCTGATCACAACTCGGTGGAGCAGGTGAGCACCACCAGTCGCAGAAAACAGCCATTTATCATCAAAAAACCGGGCGAGTACGAGGTAGGTGGCATCTCAGTTTTTGGTGTGCCAACGTTTCATGATGCCAGTGGCGGCAGCGAGCGCGGGCCAAACACAGTGTTTACCTTTTTGCTCGATGAGTTGCGTATCTGCCACTTGGGAGATCTTGGTCATGAACTGACGAGCACCCAGCTCGAAGCAATTGGGAGTGTTGATGTACTGCTTTGTCCGGTTGGTGGCGTGTTTACCCTTGATCCCAAACAGGCTGTCAAAGTGATTCGCTCCCTCGAGCCGAGTATTGTCATTCCTATGCATTTTCGTACTCCCGGTCATGATCAGGCAGTCTACGGTGAGCTGGCGACCAGAGAAGAGTTTGTGGCAGAGTACAAAGCCGAGGTGTCTCCCGTCGAAAAACTAGAGATCTCTCGTGCTACTTTGCCAGAAGAAACAGAGCTTGCGCTGCTGATGCAGGTCTAATTATGGCAACACAGTCTGTTCGTATTCCGCCGCACAATTTGGATGCCGAGCGATCATTGCTCGGGTCAATATTGATCGATCCTGAGGCAATTATCAAGGTTGCTGACAAGCTCACGTCAGAAAGTTTTTATGTACCTGCCAATCAGGCTTTGTTTGCTGCGATGGAAACTCTCTATGAACTGCGCCAACCCATCGATGCGGTGACACTGACCTCGCAGCTCAAGAAGCAGAAACAGCTGGCACAAGCAGGTGGCTCAGCCGCTGTTGCGGAGTTATCTAACGCGGTCGCAAGCGCCTCGAACGTCGAGCACTATGCCAAGCTGGTGGCTGATACGGCGACGAAACGTCGACTTATCTCGGTTGCTAGTGAGATGACAACCCTCGCGTTTGATGAGGGCAAAGATATCCAAGACATCATGGACACGACAGAGCAAGAGGTGTTTGCTGTGTCACAAAAACAATCGATTAAGTCGTTTTTGCCGATCAAAGATACTTTGGTCGAAAGTTTTGAGCGTCTGGATGAGTTGCAACGATCAGGCGGCGAACTGCGCGGGGTACCGACAGGTTTTGCCGATCTCGATGAAACATTGGCTGGTCTGCAGTCTTCAAACTTAGTGATTTTAGCGGCTCGGCCTGGTATGGGTAAGACTGCGTTTGCCCTTAACATTGCGCACCACGTCAGTGTCGCTGCCAAACGTCGGGTGGGTATTTTTTCACTCGAAATGAGTCGAGAAGAGCTGGTGGATCGTTTGCTCGTCTCTCAGGCTGATATCGACGCCTGGCGACTGAAAACTGGTCGCCTCAATCAGCAGGATTATCTTAAACTCTCTGATGCCATGGGTGTCTTGGCTGAGTCAGCTTTGTTCATCGACGACACACCTGGCTTGTCCGTTTTTGAGATGCGAACGCGCGCGCGCCGCCTGATGTCAGAGCACCACATTGATCTCCTGGTTGTTGATTACCTGCAACTTTCACACGGTCGTACCCGAGATAATCGTGTGACGGAGGTGGGCGAGATTTCACAGGGACTGAAAAATATTGCTCGGGAGCTCAAGATACCGGTTTTGGCGCTATCGCAGTTATCGCGTGCCATCGAAAATCGGGGAGAGAAAACACCACAACTTTCTGACTTGCGCGAATCGGGCTCGATCGAACAAGACGCCGACGTGGTGATGTTCTTGTACCGCAAAGATGATGATATCCCCGAGTCTGTCTCGATCAAAATCGCCAAACACCGGAATGGTCCCTTGGGAGAAGTTGACCTCTTCTTCCGTGGTGATCGCATCAAATTTTATGGAATGGAGACGAAACGCTAAAACGCTAATTATTCGCCATCACCGGCGTCATCCCAAACAAAAAGTAAAATAATCCTCCCGAGAGCATAAGAAAAAGCAGGAGTGTGCCGACATTGCGCTTAATCGCCATCGAGGCCTTGTCCGGATTGGAGCTGTCGGTGCTCATGATAATGACGGTGGCAATAACCAGCCAAATACCTGCTCGAAGTAGCAAAGAAGGCATCGTAGTGATATCAAATATAGCATGCAGTATGGCAGAGATTTGCATAAATGATTACTATGCAGCAGTCGAGGAAAAATTGCAAGTGAGTGACCGAGTAGCTTGGTATATAATGGCAGGCCTAGAGCCGAGGTGGCGGAATGGTAGACGCGTGGGTCTCAAAAACCCATGAGGCTTAAACCTCGTGAGGGTTCGAGTCCCTCTCTCGGCACAAAAATGCTATGCTTAACAAGCATGGAAACTATAGAATCAGAGATTCCAACTCAGCAGCCTGAAAGTCCTCCCAAGCAAGCACTGCTTCCGCGGTTATTATTTTTCGCTCTAATTCTCATTGTTCTTGTGCAAAGTGTGTTTATTTTTTACGGTCGAAATAAAGTTCATCTATTACAAAAGTCACAATCTGAAGTTGCAGAAAAAAGGGTGCAAATTCCTGATGAAAACGGGTTCATATACACACGGTGTTATGGAGGTTCGCGACAGCCACAGTACTGCAACTTATATATTTCCAACCTCTATGAACCTCAGGAACTATTGGTGTACACATTTGATTTTCCAGATGTTGAGCAGACTACGTTTGAGGCAGCTTTTGAAATATCAATTCTTGGGTTAGCAGACAGGAAAGCTGTATACCAAATATCTTCGTGGGATAAGATTGATGGCACTAGAAAGGATAGTAAGTCTCTTGGTTTTATTGATTTGTCAAAAGGTTCAAGCACTGAGATTTATACGCAAGAAGCAGGTAATTCCGAAGCACCAAATAGACTAATTGACACATACTTAGATTCAATTAATTCAAAACTGTATTTTACAACTAATGCTAGACAGACACTTGACTATAATTTAATTCAATACGATTTGACTAAGCAGACTTCCACAGTAATTTTAGATGGTTCGACTTTAGATTTTCCACATGTAGTTTTGGGTGCCTCAGAAAATGAAATCTATTTGTCACCAATGTTAGAGTCTCCTTTTAGTGAACCAAGCTGGCAAAAAACCTTTGATCTGAGTTCTGGCAATCTCTCTGTTGTTGATCAGTCAAAAAACAATGCCGTTTTTGATAGAAGTGGACAAAAGGTGGCTTATGTTGAGCGAGGAGAAGCTGGTGAAAATACAAATCTACTGAAGCTAGTAGTATCAAACGTTGACGGTACAGACAAAATAGCAATTAGTTCTGTTCAGGTTCCAGAATCAAAAATTGATTATCCAACAAATTTCATTAATTATTATTTTGATTTACATGCTACAAAATTGAGTTACCAGCTCAGGAAAAACACCGAAAAGTCTTCGATAACCGAGAGCTATATTTCTATCTTGAGCAAATCTCTACAGTCTGACGGTCAAAAAAATATAGAGTTACAACTTCCTCAGGCCTCTGATGGTTACATTGAGACGATGGTTGCGCAACAGGTGGCGATTAATCACTACAAGTGGGCAGATGATGTTATTTATTACCAAGAAGATAGCGGTTGGTATTTATTGCCAGAGTTCCACTTTGGTTCTGGTAATGACTACACCATTAACTTGTTTGGAGATGGAAAAGGAGTTATTGTGGCCCGCGCAGAAAATGTGTTTATACTACCTAACTAATGATTGCTCGCTTTTAGCACCGCCCCCGCCACAACATCCGCCAACCCAGGATAAAACGGCGTAGGGATAATATTTTCTGCAGTTGGATTTTTGAGGCATGAGACCAAGACATGGAGTATTACTAAGTAAGAAATTCAATAAAATTTTCTTTGTTAATTACTTTGTACTCTGCACCTGAGTACTCTAACCAGCTTTTTGGTGACGTTCTTGATTTCTTCCACTTACATTCATATCCAAAGAGTTTTCCCTCTCGCTCTTCAACTAGATCAATTTCCGCACCGTCATACGTTTTCCAAAAATACTGCACAGCATGCAAGTTTTTAACTTGACGAAGTTTCATTCTTTCTACAATCAAAAAGTTTTCCCATAACGCGCCAACATCGTTACGCAGATCAAGAGCATTGAAATTATTAATGAGTGCATTGCGAATGCCTAGATCATAAAAGTATATTTTATTGAGCTTGGAAAGTGTTTTTCGTTGGTTTGTGTAATAGGGGGGGAGCCGAAACAAAACATAATTTTTTTCTAATAAGTCTATATATCTTTCGATCGTTTTTAAATCTAAGCCGATCAGGTTGCTTAGTTCATTCAATGAAACCTCAGACCCAAGCTGGAGAGCAAGAGCCGAGAGCAACTTACTGAGTGAGGCAGGATTTCTCACTTGTTCGAGTGCGAGAATATCTTGGTAGAGATAGCTGCTTGTGATTTCAATTAGTTGGCGTTGTTTGTCTTGTTCATTTTTTGCATAAATCTCTGGATATGTTCCGAATACTAATATGGATGCTAGTTCCTTTTCCAAGTCAAGCAGGTTTAGATCCGGGACTATTTCACGGATTGAGAGGCTAAATAGCTTATGCACGAATTTTCTACCAGTTAGTGATTCTTGCGTGTTGGAAAGTAAATTGAGACTTGAGGAGCCAGTTGCAATGATTTGTTTTTTGTCTTTGTAGTGATCTACAAGTAGTTTCAGCGTGTCACCGATATCGGTAGCTTTTTGCGCCTCGTCAATAAAAACTATCTGGTTGTCGCCAATGAGGTTTTGCAACTTTTTTAAATCTTGGTTTTCTAATTTTTGCCTGTCTGTAGAATTGTCTGCGTTTAGGTAGAGCACTTTCTCAAAATTGGATACGATTTTTGTTACGAGTGTAGTTTTTCCTACTTGTCTGGCTCCAGTAACTATAATGATTTTGCCTTTGAAGAAGTCTGCTCTGATTGCTGCTGAAATTTCTCTTGATATGTTTTTTTTCATTTTTATGCCAAATATAAGGAATATAATCCATATATTACGCCTAATATAATGACTTGTCAAGCGTTGTGCACCGCCCCCGCCACAATATCCGCCAACCCAGGATAAAACGGCGTTGGGATAATATTTTCCGCAGTTGGATTTTCTACACACTCGGCTAGCGCGTGCGCGGCGGCTTGCTTCATTTGTTGCGTGATCTTTGGCAATTTCCCTTGGATCACAGCGCGGAAGATGCCGGGGAAGGCGAGGACGTTATTGATCTGATTGGGCATGTTGCTGCGGCCGGTAGCGACGATGGCGGCGCCTGCTTGTTTTGCCAGCGCTGGATCAATTTCTGGTACTGGATTAGCTAGAGCAAATACGATCGGCTTGTCTGCCATACTTTCAACTATTTCTGGCGCAATTGCTCCTGGTCCCGATACACCGATAATGACGTCGGCACCTTTAGCTACCTCAGCGAGCGAACCCTTGCGCATGCGCTTATTCGAACTTTCCGCTAGCGACTGTTTGTACATGTTGAGTCCATCTCGGCCCGACACGAGTGCGCCTTGGCGATCGACCACTAGCACGTCATTGACCCGCTCGACCTTTGGCAGCAGTGAGCACGTTTTGCCCAGACACTCGAGACCGAGCAGCATGCGCGCGACCGAGAGGCCAGCGGCGCCTGCGCCGACGATGACAACATTGAGTGTGTTAAAGGGTTTGCCGACAACTTTGGCTGCATTGAGGAGCGCTGCCTTGACCACAATTGCCGTGCCGTGTTGGTCGTCATGAAAAACCGGAATGCCAATATCTTGCAAAGCTTCTTCGATCTGGAAACAACCGGGCGCCTTGATGTCTTCGAGGTTAATGCCGGCAAAGGTGGGCGAGACCTGTTTGACAAAGGTAATGATTTCCTCTGGAACTTGCGTACTGAGCACGAGCGGAAAAGAGTCCACGCCACCAAATTCTTTGAGCAGCAACGATTTGCCTTCCATGACAGGGAGACCTGCGAGCGGGCCAATGTTGCCAAGCCCAAGCACCGCAGAGCCATCAGAAATCACTGCGACCGTGCGACCTTTGAGCGTGTGGGTGTAGGCGAGTTCTGGGTTGTCGGCAATGGCACTGCAGACATCTGCCACACCTGGAGTGTAGACCAGCGGCAGCAGCTCTTTGTGGAGCGTGCCCATCTTTACCACAGTCTCGAGTTTGCCTGTGTATTTTTTGTGGAGGTCGAGGGCTTGTTGGTTCATATGTGCTGTTATACTACTTCTATGAAAATTGGTACATTATCGGATCAAACGAGCTCGATTTTTTCTCAGTATGGCGTTAAAAAGGCTGCGGTCTTTGGTTCTCAGGTTCGTGGCACAGAAACAAAATCGAGTGACATAGACATTCTTGTAGAATTGGGCAAAGAAATGAGTTTGTTAGATTTTGTTGGTCTCAAGCTTGATCTCGAGGATAAATTGGGCAAAAAGGTCGACCTGGTGCAGTATAAGCAAATAAAGAATTCGCTCAAACCATACATTTTGGGCACAGAACAAGTGTTTTATCAGTTATGATGAAATTGATTTGGACTTAGTTTGGAGATTGGTGGCTGAAGAATTACCGGCGTTAAAAAAATCGATTCAACAGATTTTGGAAGAACAAGAGTAGTTCGTTTGCTTCTTCATCTCTTCATGCGAAATGAAATTTCCTGCCGCAATATCAACTTGTCCTGACTCAATATCTTGCATGAGTTCGCTATCTTGCAGAATTACTAGAGTTTCTTGGTCGATTTTTGATGTATTTATTTGCATCGTGATTGTACTTTACCGCAAAAACCCAATGGCCACCAGCACCACGGCCTGCGGTGCCAAACCATATACCATATGAGGAATAGAGTGATGAAATTTGCCATGAAAGTTATTGATAGGTTTGAGAAAGGCCGGTTCCCAGTTGAGAAAATTGCGTGGAGCCTCGAGAAAATCGGGTAACAGGCCGGCAAATGCGCCGATCCAAATATGGTAGTTGAGCGGCTGCCCCTGTTGCCAGAGCAAGTAAATTAGTCCAGCAGTGAGTGCAAGATCAACGAACTCAAGTCGCATGGCGGTCTTTTTTTTGCGCGTGCCATTAGAAAGGCCAGTGCCGACATCCCAATGAGGAATCCAATCCTGTAAGTAATGCAGTCCGATTGCGATGGGAATGTAGAGAAGTGGGTGGCCGAGCTTGGCGGCGACGAAGGCGCCCGTGGTTGCATGTGCGAGTGATAACATGAAATAATAGTATACCGCACCTTGGCCACCAGATGGTACAATCGATTGGTATGTTTCCCACCTTGTTTGCACTTGGACCACTTACTCTGAGAACCGCGACACTCTGTACTTTTTTGGCAGTGGTGGCAGCTCTGTATGTTTTTTGGCGCAAGGGTAGGGAGGAGCACTACGAAGAGCGCGAGTTATTTGACACCTTCTTTCTGGCGGGTTTGGTGGGAGTTCTCTCCGCACGCATCAGTTTTATTGTGCTCAACGCAGCAGATTTTGGCTTTTCGCTGAGTAAATGGCTCGATCTAGGTCAGTTTCCTGGCATGATTGGCAAAATCGGCTTGCTCGCCGCGACTCTCGTGCTGCTTCGTCAGGCAAAGCGCTATAAATGGGATGTGTTTGAAGTGCTCGATTTTTGGATTCTGTCACTGACTACTGGTTTTGTCTTTTTGTATCTTGGTTTTTTCTTCGCTGGAACTGGCATGGGTAACACTACTACACTGCCGGTTGGCATCGTTTTTCCTTCTGTCCTCGAGCCACACCATCCCGTGCAGCTGTACGCCACGCTCTTTTTCTTTGCCTTGAGCTGGTACTTGTGGAAGGTAGAGAAAAAGTATCGCATGTTTCGCTGGTACAGAGCGAGTAAAACAGGGGCAGAGACAGGCTTCCTCGTTGGCGTGTTTGCCGTTACTTCTGGCTTCTTTTTTACGTTGCTCTCGTTTATTACACCTGCTACGCTCGTTTTTGCCGGTCTCGGGTGGGACTGGCTCGCGTTTGTACTCCTGATGCTGTTTGGTTTTTTTGTGTTATTTACCCGCTCTGGCCGGACAGTTTTCAAACGAAAGCAGACTACACATGTTACCGAGTCATAAAGTTACTTGGTTGCACTCTGGTCTCGTGGCGGGAGTGGCAATTGCCATCGACCAGATTACCAAGGCGCAGGTTGCGGCCGTGACGCTCAATCCAGGTATCGGCCTGGGGCTCGCGGCCTCGTTTGTTTCTCAGCAACTGCTGGTGATTGTGACGATTACTATGCTTGTGGTGTTGTGGTTTGCTGTTCGATCCTGGTGGGAGCACTCACGGATTGCTACGGGACTTTTTTTTGGTGGTGCGCTCAGCAATGTGCTAGATAGAGTATTTTTTGGTGGGGTACGAGATTGGTTGGTGGTGCCGGTACTTGGAATACAAAATAACTTGGCAGACTGGGCTATTTTTCTTGGGATTGCTTGGCTGGTTCGCTCGTCACTCTTTGCTGCAGTGAAAGGGGGAGAGTAACATGGATTTGGCAGAACAAATTGTCTACGAAGATGACGATGTCCTGGTGCTGAACAAACCAGCGGGCGTGATAGTCAACCGAGCGCAATCGGTCAGAGAACAAACAGTCCAGGATTGGATCGAGGAGTACCTGGCAGAGGCTGATCACTCACCTGCACTCTGGAGCTCGCTTATCCCAGACGATTTTTCTGGCGAGTATGGCACGCCCGAAGCGATTTTTGCCGAGCGGGGCGGTATCGCACATCGGCTCGACAAAGACACGAGCGGCGCATTGGTTATTGCCAAGAACCCAGGTAGTTTGGTTGCACTGTTGCGGCAGTTTCATGATCGCACCGTACAAAAAATGTACACCGCACTCGCGCACGGCATTTTACCCCTGAGCAAAGAGTCATTTTCGGCGCCAATCGCGCGCCTGCCTGGCAAAACGGGCAAGTTTGGGGTGATGGCCGACGGACGCCCCTCCGAAACGATCTTTCAGGCAATAAAACACTTCACGCTTTCTCGCAAGGAGTGGCCAGATTTTTACGGCGAGTTCAGCTTGGTAGAAGCTCGACCAAAAACTGGCAGGACCCACCAGATTCGTATCCACTTGGCATACCTGAGCCATCCGATCGTGAGCGACTCGCTGTACGTCGGGCGCAAGCATTTGCGCTTAGACAAAGATTGGTGTCCGCGGCAGTTTTTGCACGCAAGTGAGATTGCGTTTATTCAGCCGAGGACGAAAAAAGAGGTGGTGGTGAAGACGGAGTTGGCGAGGGATTTGGAAGAAGCGCTTTCCAAACTATTATAGGTTGATTCTTGACGACATCATCAATGTATATATAATGTGCATTACTTCTTGAAAGAGAAGTGTTGCGGAGACACCATTCAAGTGTTTTCGCTCCCAAGTAACAATCCTTGACTCTGCAGAGAGTAGGGGGGAAACCAAGAGAGCGAAAGTGCTCAAGGAGGTGTTTTTTTGTTAGCTACAACTACGGCGGAACTTCCGAATGCTGGATTGGAATGGTTCTTAGATCACATCAGACAGTTTTTACATGAATTTCCAAACATAACTATCGCTGCCGATGAGCTGTTGCGGCAAGTTCTGGATTTTCTTGAGAAAAGTTTGTCTACCTTGGTCGCACTGGCCGGAGAGTACGCCATTGGTCCTTTGCAACAAGAACAAATGGTGCAATTAACGAGCGAAATAAGAGATTCGGTTCTTGAGCTTGCCAAGGATACAGAACAGCATGCTCTTTTGATTACAGTATTTTTGGAGCTCGAAAATGATTTGTTAGGCACATTTGACTTTGCAGGTTCTGGGATTGAGCAATTAGTACCAGAAGTTGAGAAAAAGTTAAACAGATTAACCATTTTTCAACTCATGTCCACCATGATTGCAGGCCCCGAGTCTCGGCACAGAGGTACGAATCCAACTTCCCATACCGCGCGCGTGATTTTAGAATGGTTTCGTGAGGCGCAGACACGCTTTCCAAGTAGTAGTTTGCAGGGAGAAAGCGTATGGGCTTTTCGAGAAGAACTACTAGCGGTCATGTTGCACGATCTTGGCAAAGTTTTGAATCCTCGATTTGACGGACATCATAAAATTTCATGGACTTTGGCATGGGAATCAGTTAGAGCCTTATTTGCTCATTTTAATTTGGAAACGAGAAGCGATGACAAGGTAAATTTTATGATTAGCATGCACGATATTTGTGGACACATCGCAGCCGGAAGAATGAAATATGTAGATGTGCTAGAGGATTTTTCAAGAGTCGGTGAGGACTATATGCTCTCGTTATTTTATGTACAGTTGGCTGATATTAGCGCAATAAAGGCTATGCCTCTATTGAACAAATACGAAAACCTGACGATCTGGGCCATGCTTTGTTTTGATCTAGGATTTGACCATCTCATTGATGAAATGGTAGTAAAGTTTCCTCAGTTTACCGACATTCTCAACAGAAGGTTTAGTTTTACTGGTCAGCAGTAGTCATCGGCTGCAGTAAGTTGCACACTGTGCTATAACTTCTTTTGTTGCTCAAAGCGAAAGGAACCACGGTGCCAGACAAAATTTTCTCTCTCGTTTCCAAAGAACTGAAGCGTCAAAAAGAGCTCATCGGCCTGATCCCTTCCGAGAACACCGTTTCGCCTGCAGTGTCCAAGGTTCTGAGTTCCTGTCTTTCCAACAAATACTCCGAAGGCTACGCCAACCGTCGCTACTACGAAGGCAGTCAGGTGATCGACGAGATCGAACAACTGGCCGTCGCTCGCGTGAGTAAATTATTCGACGTGCCGTACGTCAATGTCCAGCCATACTCTGGTAGTCCGGCCAACTGGGCGATTTACTTTGCGCTGATGCAGCCAGGTGAGACTCTGATGGGGCTCAAGCTTGCGATGGGAGGGCACCTCACGCACGGTCATCCAACGGTGACGGCCTCGGGGCGCTTTTATAAATCGGTACAGTACGGGGTGAAGGAAGATGCTCGGATCGATTTTGCTGAAGTAGAACGTTTGGCCAAAAAACATCAGCCGAAAGTGATTGTGGCTGGTAATACAGCTTATCCCTTTGAGCTCGACTTCAAAAAATTCCGCAAGATTGCCGATATGGTTGGCGCCTGGTTGGTGGCAGATATCTCGCACATCACCGGTCTCGTGATTGCCGGTGAACACCAGTCTCCAGTGCCGTACGCCGACGTGATTATGACGACTACGCATAAGACATTTCGCGGTCCGCGGGGCGCTATGATTTTGGCGACGGAGCGTGGGCTCAAGAGGGATCCAGATCTGGGTCAGAAGCTGAACGCCGCCATTATTCCTGGAACCCAGGGTGGTCCACACAATGCGACGACAGCTGGGATTGCCATTGCTGCGGCCGAGGCGAGTACCGCCAAGTTTCGCTCATATGGCAAGCAAATTCGCAAAAATGCGACCGCACTAGCGACCGAGTTACTGAAAGAGGGGATCGACCTGGTCGGCGGTGGCACCGAAACCCACCTCATGGTGGTTGATCTCACCAAGTTTGGTATCGGACTCGGCACCCAAGTTGCTTTTGCACTCGATGTAGCAGGCATCTACGCCAATCGCAATACGATCCCGACAGAGCAGGGCTCACCGTTTTATCCCTCTGGCTTGCGCCTGGGCACACCACTGGTGACTTCGCGCGGCATGAAGGAGCGGGAAATGAAGCAAATTGCAAAATGGATAGCAGAAGTTATCAAGCACGTGAGCACACAGCAGCTACCGACCGACCGCAAAGAACGCGCGGCGTTCCTCAAGCAATTTCGCGCCGCCGCCCTCAAGGATCCGGTGTTGAAGCGCATTCGCAAAGAAGTAAAACAGTTGACGGCGAAGTTTCCGCTATTTGCAGAGTAACCTGTGCAGAAAATAAATCTTACACAGGGCTTTCACCTGATGGGCGTGCTTAATGTCACGCCAGACTCATTTTATGATGGTGGTTTGTATCTGGATCCAACAGTTGCTCTGAGCCATGCTGCGCAACTTATTGCCGATGGTGCGAGCATTCTCGATATTGGGGCAGAATCAACTCGACCGGGTGCACAGTTGCTATCTCCTGAGGAGGAAATTGCGCGATTGATGCCAGTGGTGTCGCAGTTAGTTGCCCAAACCAAAGACACACCAGTGCTCATTTCTATAGATACACGAAAGAGTGAGGTCGCAGCTGCTTTGCTGGTGCTTGGAGCAAATATTGTCAACGATGTTAGTGCGCTTCAGTTTGACCCGCACCTGGCTACGGTCGTAGCGAAACATGACGCCTGGTTAGTATTGAGTCATAGCTTTGGTACGCCAGAGACGATGCAACAAGAAGTGCGAGATCGTGAAGATGTGGTGGCAGATATTTTGATCGATCTACAAAAGAGCATTCAAGTCGCACGACAAGCGGGAGTTTCTCTAGATAAAATAATCGTTGATCCTGGGTTCGGCTTTGGCAAGTCGTATGAGCAAAACCTCACCATTTTGTCACAGCTGGGCAGATTCAAAGCGTTAGGTTTCCCAATTATGGTTGGTTTATCGCGCAAAAAAACTACTGGGATTGTACTGCAGAAAAAGTTGGGGTTGGCAGATGTGCCAGGCACAGACGAGCGTTTATTTCCAAGTATTGCCGCTCACCTGTACGCCGCAGAGCGCGGTGCCACGATTATTCGCACCCACGATGTGCGAGAGCAGCGTGACGCTTTAGCTTTTTTGGAGGCGGTACAACATGCCAAGTGAGAGAATTTTTTTGGCCATGGGCTCAAATGTCGGGGATCGTATGGCAAATATCACGACTGCACTCAGACTGCTGCGGGAGAAGATGACAATACAAAAAGTCTCTTCGACCTACACATCGCAGCCAATGTATCTGCTTGAGCAGCCCGAGTTTTACAATCTGGTGATAGAGATTACAACAACACTCCAGCCAGAGGAATTGCTACAGTTTTGCAAACAAGTAGAACAAGCAGTTGGTCGAGTACAACGAGAGCGAAATGGGCCGAGGGAAATTGACATCGACATCTTGCTTTATGGTGATCGGGTGGTTTCCCATCCAGATCTGCAGATACCGCACCAACGCATAGCAGAGCGACCATTTGTAGTTGTGCCACTGGTAGAAATTGCTCCGGAGTACTCACATTTCCTCGAGGAACTTGGGGATTTTGAGCCGCTGAGCAAGAATACTTCAGGTATACTACCAAGTACACATGAGAAACTGGTCTGTTAATACACTGCAACTAGATACTAATTCCGCCGAGGGAACGAAGTGGAGATACGAGCAGTTAATCAACTTTGGTCTCGAAGGAGAGCGATTGCAGCGAGAAACTGTGCGCACATTATTACCCACACTCCAGATTGATTCAGCTAAGAAAAAGTTACTGCAATTTCTTCTTACACATGCTCAAGCCCACTAAGATTTTAACCTCCAGACAACTTGCTTTTCTTGATTTGTTTTCTGAATCGCAACTAAGAAACAATTTTTACCTCTCTGGCGGGACTGCCTTATGCGGATTCTACTATCCATATCGTTACTCTGAAGATCTGGATTTTTTTTCACTAGAGGAGTTTGCAATCCAAGGAGTTGTGGTTTGGTTGCGGTCTATAAAGCAAAAACTTGGTTTTTCATCGTTCGATGCGCAGCAGGCATTTAATAGGAATCTAGTGTTTTTAGAATTTGGTGACGAAACGCTCAAAACAGAATTTACCTACTACCCATTTCCAACCAAGCAGCTTGAGCGATACAAGAAAATTTCTGTGGATACCCCAGAGGATATTGCTCTCAATAAATTATTTACGATATATCAACAACCAAGACTTCGAGATTTTTTCGACTTATTTGTAATTCAGCGGGAGCGTCCAGATTTACAGCTAGAGCAACTTCGCCTTGGAGCAAAAGCAAAATTTGATTGGGATATTGATGTTGTGCAGCTTGGCGCGCAGATTCTCAAAGTCAAAGATTTGCAAGATGAGCCAGTTTTGTTGGAGGATATTTCACGCAGATCTGTTGAAGTTTTCTTTCTTGATCAAATCAAATCTCTTTCCAAGGAGATCATGATATGAGACAACTCGGCGCCCACGTATCCGCCGCCGGCGGAATAGATAAAGCTGTTGAGCGAGTAGCTGCGATTGGGGGCAATTGTCTACAACTTTTTTCGGGTAGTCCTCGGGTCTGGGCCAAACCTGGGTTGGAGAAGTATCCACTAGACAAATTCTTCTCAAATAGAGAGAAATACGCGATATCACCAGTCTTTACCCATGCATTGTATTTAGTCAATTTGGCCTCCGACAAACCAGAGAACATTCGGAAGTCGTTCGACTCACTGAAGTACGAATTGGAGTTCGACAGCTTAGTCAAAGGTTCGGGTGTTGTGGTGCATCTTGGTAGTCATCAGGGTCGAGGTTGGGAGGCGAGCAAAGAACAACTAGCAAAACACATTGATGCGTTGCTAAAAGTTACACCAGACGATTCAACTTTTTTGATCGAAAACTCGGCAGGCCAAAAAGGGAAAATAGCGAGCGATCTCCATGAGGTTCGTTGGCTGCTTGATCAAGCAGAGTTGAGCGGCAAGTGGAGTAAAAATCGATTTGGGTGGTGTTTTGATACCTGCCATGGGCACGCTGCTGGGTATCGATTGGCAGATCCAGCCAAAATTCCTGCAAGCGAAAAATCTGCGTATGCCACGATCACCGATTTGGATCTCTGGTCAACGCTCCGCGTTGTTCATGTAAATGACAGTCGCGACCCGTTTGCCAGTGGCCGAGATCGGCACGCCAACATCGGCGAGGGAAATATTCCAAAAGCAGATTTGCAGTTTTTCATCAACACGCCTGAAGTGCAAAAACTACCCCTGATTCTTGAGGTGCCGGGGTTGGATGGCAACGGGCCGGATGGGGAGAATATTGGGCGCGTGCAGCAGCTAGTTGCCTGTTGAGCCATACCATAATTGCCTAGGGTCTTGGATATAGATTTTCACCTCTGCTCAGGAAACACTTCTTTAAGATTATTGAAAGCTAGATGATCTATAATGCTTTTGGCATACTGTGTTTATGAACGATTTGTCGACTACATGGTTAAAAACTGCAGAAGGTGACTATGATAGTGCTTTATATTTGTACGATGGAGCAAGATATCCTCATGCCATTTATTTCTTATGTCAGGCCATAGAAAAACTGTTGAAAGCAGCGCAAGTTGAGTTAACAGACTTGACTCCAAAAAAAATTCACAGACTTGAAAATTTAGCTCAAGATTCCACTTTAAATTTCTCTGATGATCAATACGATAAACTAACTGACTTGTCAAAGATTTATAGCAAGATCCGATACCCAGACATCGCTCAAAATTAATACAACACAAAGGACAAAGTTAATTCACTCTTTGAAAATGGAAAGGAGCTATATCTATGGATACTAGAAAAATTGAAAAACCACTAAAACTATTTATTAGTGCTCTGCCTAAAACCGATTAGGCCACTTGCAATTTCCGTTACCTTGAGACAGTATTGAGAGTACAGATTTTTTATGCAACAACAGAGAAGAAGGTACAACCCCAAGAGCAAGAGAAGATCGTTGTTTCTTCCTGTACTCTCAATTGTATTGATAGGTGGCGGACTCATTGCAGCCTTGCTTATCTCCAAAGGTGGTTTTGATTTTCGCCGCCAAGCCTCAGAAACAGCAGCGTATAAAGATAAGTTTGGTATCGGTGCAGGTTGTGGAATCGCAGCAGATCTTGGTGTGCCTTGGATTTACAACTGGGGTCATGGAAGTAAGTATCCAAACTCAGGGGAAATAGACTGCAACAAATCAAAGGGGCTATCCTTCTTTTTTACCATCGGAAAAACTGATAATTCTGAAAAGTACCCACAG
>JAQBYG010000055.1 GCA_027620445.1 bacterium | reverse complement strand
CTCAGGTGTTGTTAAACTACACTACGACAGTACCGCTGAGCAGTGGTTCTCTTCGGCCAGCTTGCATCCGGGAGCTTGGAATGGTGCTCAAAAAACAGCTGTTCGCTCTGTCCCCGCCGTGTCATTGCGCTCAATCCTTGAGAAACAACACTTTGATCTAGTAAAGCTTGATATCGAAGGAGCAGAGCTCGGAGTGCTCAGTGCTGCAAAACAAGTACTGCAGTCTGCCGACAATTATTTGGTAGAAGTGCATGAGCAAAAAGATAACAAACTGCAACAACTGCAAAAACTATTTGCGGAGCAGGGTTTTACTACGACCTCGCAACAACTGACAAACAATGGCTTAGCACTGCTTCGCGCAGAGCGCGTTTGAGCTATCCAAAAGTGAAGGCGTAGAGCTCTACATCTCCATTGGGAAATGTCAGGTCGAGGACGTGACGCCCTGGCTCGGACAACTCAATCACTGAATATAACTTGTCTCCGGTAACCTCTAATTTTTCCTGAGGCTCACCGTCGAGCGTAATTTCTATCACTGCTGGTTCTTCCGACTTTGGCCGCGCAACCAAAAAGACTGACTTGCTCGAAAAATTGAGCTGCAACTGTGCGCCTTCGCTTGCTTCAGAGTATTCAGGTGTTATTTTCCATGACCCTGCGAGGGCAAATGAGTCGACAGGTACTTTGCTCGGCAAAGTATAAGTTGCAAATGCATCTCTCGAGACTTGCTGCGGAGAAGTCAGCGACTTAATGCGCGAGTAGCCAAGGTAGGTTTCGTGTGTTTGAGAGTAATTTTGATAGCTAGGGTTATCAATAGATTTTTTTTCGGCTATTGTGCCCGCCTCCGCGAGCAACTCCTGAATCGCAGCCTCTGTCTCATCGTACTTTCCCTCACCAAAGTGCGTATAGCGGATCTTGCCCTCAGCATCTATCAAGTACTTGGCCGGCCAGTAGCGATTGTTGTATGCCCGCCAAATAACGAAATCATTATCTTGGACGGTTGGGTATGTCAAACCAAAATCGGAGATAGCTTCAGCCACGTTCTCGGGATTTTTCTCGAACTCAAACTCGGGTGAGTGTACGCCAATTACGACAAAGCCCTCGTCCTTGTACTTCTCCCACCAATTCTGAATATACGGTAATGTGCGTTGACAATTGATGCAAGAGTACGTCCAAACATCAAGCAGAACCACTTTGCCGCGCAACTCAGCTAGAGTTAGTGAATCAAATGGCAGTGTTTCACTCGGCAAATTAAACCAAACCTGCCCGCCAAGAATTTCTGGGGCAAGCTCTCCAGAGGTTTTGACTTGCTGTTTTGAAAGGCTCTTTTCGAGCTGTGATTGGATTGCAGGAATATCTTCAAACTTAGTTAAGCCGACACCGTATTGTGGAAAGGTGCTCAGAACATATGTTTGGAATCGTCGATCAAGATTGAAAAAAATCGCCACTGCAGTAGCAAGCATCAACACGCCAAACGATTGTTGTATTGCGGCTGCATTCTGCACGAGCCAAGGAATGCGCTGTCGGGCACTTGAACCTGCTTGCAAAATTGCAAACATTGGCAATGAGGTACCAAGCGCGTATGCAAATGTGATGAAAAAGGCTTGTGCCGTTACCGAACCCACGAGCGCCAGACTAATAACTGCAGCCAAAATAGGCCCAACACACGGTGTCCACAACACTCCAAGCGAAAGACCCACCAGGATACCTCCGCCAAATCCCGCTTTATTGCTTACAGGAAACTTTGCAGTCAGACCACTCGCTACTCGCTCAAGTACTTCTTGGATCCTGTGCACTACTAGCGAGAGACCAAACAAAGCCAAGACCAGAACCGAGAATGTACGCAGCGCATCAGCTCCAATGCCAAACGCTTGGACTAAGCTCGAAAGAAACAGGGTAAAGAACGTAAAACTTGCTACAAAGCCGATCACAATGCCGACTGGGCGACGCTTGCCCGATTTATCCGCAGTAGAAGACAACATAATTGGCAAGATGGGCAGAATGCAAGGTGACAAAATAGTTACTATGCCTGCAAAAAAAGCAAAAAAAGTGAGCAGCAACATTACTTAATGTTCTCGAGTAATTCGGCTAGTTTTCCACCGTTCCAGGTAGCAACTTTTTTGCCCGCTGCATCTATCTGTACATACGTGTGTTGGTACGTCACGCCGTACTCTTTCGCCAAGGCTTTTTCTGCAGCATCTGTGTTATCGTCATTGTGATTGACGCGAACAACCACCACATCCGCAGGTAGCTTGCTTGCATTTGCTTGAAAGTCTTTGTCAGCTGGAGCACAGGTTGGGCACCACTCTGCATAGAAAAAGAGCACGCGTCGTTTATCCACAGCTGCTGCGAGCGCTTCTGGAGAAAAGAAGACATACTGCTCAGTTGTTGTTGCGACTACCCGTTCCATAGCCTTTTCTGGATCTGGCATCACTACTTCTTTTTTCTGAGAATTGAAAGCAAATACGCCAAGCACACCTATTACTAACACTACCGACACACCGATTAGTGATTTATTCATAGTGCTCAGTATAACCTAAAAAAAGCGGTTAGCGAAATTAATTCCAAACGTTCTGAATCTGCTCGCCAATCTTACAGATACATTGATCGCCACTCAGGATATTGTGGTTGTACCTGCGAAAGTTGCCCTTTATTTCAGAACAATCTGCCATACAGGCAAGATGTCCCGGCTCATAGAGACGACTCTGGTATTTTTTGAATACTAAAAATGAGGCAAGCAGCAATACAAAACCAGCAAAAATGATAAGTTCTTGACCATGCCTACTTGATTTGAATAATTGCATGTATTCAGTGTATAGAAAAGAAACCAAATTGTAAAACGGTGATACACAGGACAAAATTACTTAGACTTCACACACAATCGGTTGCTCTATTTTTCGTACCAACCAAATGATTACAAACGATATCAAACCAATACCGAGCAACCCAAACTCTTGACCACCCAGAGGTAAGAAGGTCAACACGGTTACGGTGGTGCCAAGTCCAAACAAGCTGGTAAGAATCACCGAACCACACGAGGCACAACCAATGCCAAGCATACTACTGAGTATCCCAGCAAAAGACATGCCGACGCTTTTTTGTACTGCCATCCTCTGCCGCAGCAGGTATATAAACAAACTCACCTGCACACCGACGAGCGCTGCCGTAGTGATAGTAATAACT
>JAQBYG010000054.1 GCA_027620445.1 bacterium | reverse complement strand
GCTGCGAAGGCTGGGCAAAAAAACCGGCCGCCGTTTCGGCACGATTTCCAGTCGTTCTTTTGTCTAGTACTTGAGTTTCTTGTCAAAAAAATTCATAGAATAAACCACTTGGTCTGACTATAGACATCTCAGTAAACTGCATGTTTATCGATCATCTATTGCGTGATACTCTCAGCAAATTTCTTAAACAAAATAAAGAGTGATCAAATAAGGTAATTATGATTGCCCAGGAAGATTTAGGTCAAGTTTTTCAGGATTTCTTGCAATCTCATCCGCAACTTCATTCAAAGTTTCACGCATTATATCTTCAACTTCATTATATGCGTTCATCAATAACAATCTGTTTTGTAATACGTCACGCAATTGTTGATTTGTTAATTCATCAGTCCTCACTCCTTTTGTCTCGATTTTTATGAGTTCGCTATATAGATCACCATCAACTTCTGACTTATCATCTTCATCATCTGCTATTAAATTGTTATCCTCAAGCCAAGTGCAATAGATATTAAGTGCATTTCTATGACCAACAACTTCCTCAAGCACACTTACAGATGCTTGCCTATCGTTAGGTGACACATCTGAATCCTCTTTTACTTGATTAAAAAAACGCTTTACAGCAGCTTCGCCATTAGGAGTAAGTGATCCTGAATTCAAATCTATCACATGTTCTGTATTTTCAGAATTCATAACAATTTAAAGTGTAAAGGGTAAACGCAGGGATGAATAATTTTTTACATTGTATAATTTATTTTATATGTTGTCAAATTATTTTTGACCATTATCAGCATTTTCATCTTCATACTCAATAAAAAACCTCATTTTCCAGCGGATACACTTTAATTTATCTAAAAGCATTTTTCGTGCACCATGTAAAAAACCCATTAATATGGGGGGAATAATAAATCCAATTGCTGCAACTTGTTGTCTAAATCCATTTATGTATTTATCAGCATCAGAGGCATGCTCACCTATTGATACTGCATTGAATCCACCAACTATGCAGCATAAGAACATCAATATGCGATGTTCGTTCATCTTTTTTTCAATACTCATATCATATAAACTAGCATAATCAACACTATGGTCAGTTCCTAATGTCGAATATTGTTTTAACTGAGAGGCTGAGTGATACATAAAAAAGGGTATTGTCGCAGCAAACGACAATCCATACAATAACTCATTTGTTTCCTGTCTAATCTCAAGCTCATCAAATAGAAGAGATGCATAGGATGCTAGGCAAGTAGCAGTACCAATAATACGAGGGAGTGTTTGTAGTCTTACAAGCTCTTTTTTTGTATCATCTATATCAAAATCAACCAGAGGAACACTTCTCCCGTTTACAACAATGGTTTGCTTAAATACCCTATAGTCACTTACAAGAGTATCAATAAAAAATGGTTTGATTAAGTCATCAATCATATCCCTTGGCAGTGATTCATTTGGTGCATTTGAGGGGTAAATGCAGGGTAACAAATATTTTTATATTATGCAATATTTTTATTTATTTACTAGGAAATTTAAAACGTATTTAAAACGAAGGTGTACTTATCTTCCTATATAGGGAATGGTACTATGCGTGATTCGTTGACTAAAAGTTTGCCGTTGGTACACCAAGAAAGTTCGAGTCGACGCTCCTCCAGGTTCTTTGGCAGTTTTTCCGAAACGGCGGCCGGTTTTTTTGCCCAGCCTTCGCAGCGGCTATGGCCGGCAGGCGCGCGGCCGCCGATGTTGTTATCATTCGTGTAAATCGGTTCGAATTTTTTCCAGCAACGACGACCAATCTGGAAAATTTTGCTGCTGGCGTACTGCCCGCCAGCCTTTTTTGGCTTCGTACCGCACCGCGCTCCCTTTCGTGTACCAACGGCAAACTTTTCTGGTAAACTACGGTCCATATGAAGTGTGTCATTTACACCAGAAAGTCGACTGAATCAGAAGAGAGGCAGCAGATGTCGATATCTGCACAGATGACTGAGCTTAAAGAATATGCAGCAAAAGAACGACTGGAAATCGTGGCTTCCTTTCAGGAAGCAAAAACTGCCAAAGAACCCGGACGAACGAAGTTCGGAGAAATGTTGGAAATGGTCGAGAATGGACACGCCGATTGTATTTTGACGTGGCACCCAGACCGTCTCGCACGGAACGCTGTTGATGGCGGAAAGATCATGCACCTGCTGGACACAGGAAAGCTCAAACATCTTTGTTTTCCGACCATGACCTTCGAGAACTCACCACAAGGAAAATTTATGCTTTCTATTGCCTTTGGGCAGTCCAAGTATTACGTGGATAACCTGAGTGAAAATGTGAAACGTGGCATCAGAGCGAAGCTGAGACGAGGTGAGTGGCCGTGCCTGGCTCCGGTTGGGTATCTCAATAACCCAAAGACCAGAAACATTCAGTCTGACCTAGAGAAGGCACCCATGATCAAGCAGGCGTTTGAGTGGTATGCCACTGGCGAAATGACGCTGTATTCACTCAAGGAAGAACTCCATAATCTTGGACTACGTAGCTTTCGTGGTAAATCATTGGCCGTTTCCAGCGTTCAAAACTTCCTACAAAATCCGATCTATTACGGTATGATCCGCTGCAACGGCGAGCTCTTCCCCGGCTCCTTCGAGCCGATCATTACTAAAGACCTCTTCGACAAGGCACAAGCCATTATGAACGGCAGGGCGAAGAAGCGGCGCAAGCGCAAACACAACTTTCCGTTCATCGGTTTTCTTCACTGTGCAGAGTGTGGCTGCGCCGTCACTGCTGAACGTCAGAAAGGACATCACTACTACCGCTGTACGCACAAGCGTGGCGAGTGCAGCGAGCGAAAATATCAACGAGAAGAAAACCTTCTGGATCAGGTAAAACAAATTGTCGAACAGATCAGTCTGCCCGACGACTGGGCGGATGCAATGCTTGAGCAACTCGACAGAGAGAAAGTAGATGTAAGAACAGAGAGTCGGACAGAAGTTCAGCGATTGCGAAACGATAAGAAAGAGGTCGAAACCAAACTGGAGAATCTGCTGGATTTGCGCCTGGAGGGCGTACTTGGTACTGACGAATATCTTGCAAAGAAGAACAAGCTTACCGAGCAAAAGTACCAGATCGACCAGCAAATCGCACACGCTGAACATGGGGTTGCTGATCGGCTCGAACCCGTGCGAGACCTCATTATTCGAAGCAAGGAAGCAAAACAACTACTTTCTAATGGAGAACCCGGGGAATTTCCAACATTTCTTAGGAGCGTCGGCTCGAACTTTCTTTTGAAAGGGAACGCGGTGCGGTACGAAGCGCAAAAAGGCTGGCGCGTGGTGCGCCAGCAGCAAAATTTTCCAGATTGGTCGGGGTGAGAGGACTCGAACCTCCGACCCCACGCTCCCAAAGCGCGTACTCTAGC
>JAQBYG010000012.1 GCA_027620445.1 bacterium | reverse complement strand
CGAGGAGTATTTTCGTCAATTTTTTTCAAATGAATCTACAAAAGATCGAGAAACTATGGTCAGTCACATACTAGATCGAAGTGATAAAGAGGCGGTTGATCAGGTAGATCATGCGATTGATGAGTGGAATCAAACTGTAGGAGAATATGAATATAAGAGCAAAACACCTCACCTTGAGCCTCCTGATATGAAAGCTGCTCTGAACCTCTTGCTGGAGCGGCTTACTGCCTTACTGACGTAAAATTTTGATTTCTCAGTAACCCCCACCCATTGCCCGCCAAAATACCTACTAAAACAACTGCATACAGCCAATGCTCCACAAGCACTAAATGCGCCATAATCGAAAAAATTGCTACGTACGTCAGCTTGTGGATGCGCTTCCACCATTTGCCGGTGTACTTAATCGCCAGGTCATTTGAGGTCAGCCAAAGCGGGAAGAGCAGCCACCAAGCAATAAATCCAGTAATGTGGTGGGCCAGCAAAAGTGGTTGGAACTTGCTGTAATCAAAGTCTATCTGCACCAAGTAAGGCAGCATCGTCGTAAAGCCCTGGTGTGCAAAAGCGACCAAAAACATCAAAACACCAAACTGTCGCCGAAAGGGGAGAAGCATGCTCATGATGGGAAAAAGCTGTGGATACTTGAGCCTGCGAATCATGCTCGGCAACAGCGTCAGCACATAAAAAATAAATGCAGCCGTGCCTAGTTTACGACCCATATCAAGTAGTAGTGAAACCGATTTGAGCTGGCCGGAACTGTACATCCCCCAGATCACGAAGTAGCCGATCAGCACCGCCCACTCAGAGATTTTTAGAACTCTCGTGATGAGCACGCGCCTTGGCAAAACTTGGCGTTGCAGGGTTGCTAGTAGGTTGGTAAAAAACTTCACTACTTCTCCAAACTTTGAAGTATTTCCCGTAACTGGTTGAGTAGACCGGGCAAATCTTGTTGTGCTTTCATGCTCATAAGATGCTAACCGCCGAGTCTAAAATATCATTTTTAATTCTTTTTTTTAGTGAGTCGTACTCAACGACATCAACACTTCTTTGCAACTCCTTCTCTAGATCTATCTGCAACCTCAGTTGATCAAAAAGAGAGCGGTCGTCAGAAAACTCAACCAGAAAATCAACGTCGCTCGTACCTTGATTAAAATCATCACGCAACACTGAGCCAAACAAACTTGCTCTTCTCACACTATGTTTTTGGAGTATTGGTAATACTTGAGCTGATAAATTTGTAAGACGTGTAGACATGCAGTTATTTTAGCATGAAGGGAGGCGCGGGCGGGATTTGAACCCGCGAATCGAAGGATTTGCAGTCCTCGCCATTAGACCACTCTGGTACCGCGCCGAGTGTTGGATCCTGATTATAGCTTACAGCGGCTTGAGCTCAAACTCTGTTCCGCCGGCCGGATAATCAAAGCGAACAGCTGCAGTTTTTTCACTCATGTGGTGGACGCGCAAAAACAGCTCTACAAACGGATTGTCGTATCCGCTCGAACCAGCATTAACTGCCAAAACCCCACGATCGACGGTAAATCCACCCTCAGCAATCACGCCGAGCATACTCACGCCATTGAGAATCACTTGCACGCTCTGGCCAGGCTTTAGGCCCATTTTTACCAAGTCGGACTTTCGCATGGTTGTCTTGATGTTACCAAAGCCATCGGTCCAAGCTATCATGTTGTTTGGAATCTCTGGAATCTCAGCTATTGGCAAGTCTTTAGTCAAATTTGCGTACGCGCCGTTCACCAGCTGTGCAACTCGCTCGGGGAAAAAGTCGCGAGAACGAAACTGACTGCCACTGGCAGGACAGTTAATGTCTCGAAACTCAACAATATCTTGTTTGACAAACCCAAAAGCGAACTCGGACCAGACATTGACGATCTCAACGCCATTTTTCAGCTTGGCATACTTGATCCCGTGATCAATGTTACTCTTCATGGCTTTATTACTATCTCTTCTCGGGGCCGCATTACCATAAATAAACATCCGGCCCTTGTTGGGAGCGTAGGCGTACTGTGCGGTCACAAACCCGACTGCCATCGTATCAAGCGGAGGCACTTCGGTTGGGTGAATGCGCACGTCATGTGGCGCATCCAGGTGGAACTGCAATCGGTTGACGATCTCGCCAAACTCCATGCCGCCAGCGACATAATCACAAATGACATGAAGGAGAGTAGACTCTTGCTGTTTCATACAAGCAAGTACTATAGCATGGGTTATAATACCCGCCATGGCGAAAACAAATAAAACAGAACCACAAACACCCCTCATTATTGGCAACACCACTTTTGAGATTACCTTCACCTGGGACGAAGTCAGCGCGGAGTACAAAAAAGTGCTCAATCGCCTGGCCAAACAAATCAAGGTAGCCGGTTTCCGCAAAGGAACGGTCCCAGCCAGTGTGGCCGAAGAACAGCTCGATCAACAAATGGTCGTAGAGCGAACACTGCAAAAACTCTTGCCGGAGCGCTACACCCAAGAAGTCACTCGTCTTGGTAAAAAACCCCTGACCACCCCAGACTTTAGCCTCGTCTCTTCTGGCAAAAACACGAACTGGGTGATCCAAGCCACCATCGCCGAAAAACCAGAGTTTGTCATGAAGGAGTACAAAAAAGTAGTCAAAGAAGCCAAAAAAGAAGCGGCTGCGGCTATCGCAAAAGAGAAGACCGAACCAAAAGAACAAGAGCTCGACTCGATCAATCTACAGTTTATTTACGGCAAACTAGCAGAAGTCTTCCGCCCCCAGGTCCCAGAACTCTTGGTCAAGCGAGAAATAGAGCACGACATGTCACAAATGAGAGAACAGCTCCAGCGGCTCAATGTAACTCTTCCTGAGTACATCAAGCGCAACAACCTGACTGAGCAAACTTTTTCTCAGCAAGTGACCGTGCGTGCCCTCACCAGATTACAAACCATTTTCGTCACTGATGCCGTCGCAAAAGCAGAGAAGATAGCAATCGATGATGCAGCTATCGACGCCCATATCGACACACTGCCAGACGCAGATTTCGGCAAAAAAGAGCGCAAGAACCCCGATTATCGCGCGAGCCTACACCAAATGCTCTTCACCCAGGCGGTGCACAAACACCTGCTGTCTCTCTAATTTAACGCTGAAAAATGGTACACTTTGGGTGGCTCAGCTATCCGTTGACTCCAGACGAAATAGAGCCTATAATCTGCAGACCTATTAGCAGATGATGCTATCAAAGCTATGCAAAGTATAGCAACAAAAAAACCAGCTAATCAGGCGGCGGCACAGCAAAGCAATCCTTTTGCGCGTGCTTTGGCCGAGAGCGAAAAAGCAGCCTACTCCAACGACCCAAAACCCAATAGTAATCAAGACCTCTCCGAAGCATTTGCCAGAACCGGCGGGCAGTTTCCTGACTTCTCTAACCAGATCTCGCCAGATTTCCTAGCACAGCAGCAAGCAGAGCAAGCAGAAAAACAAAAAAGAGACGCCCTGCGCAAAAAACTGCACGACCAAATCAACCCGGTCGACGCGCGTGATGTCTTTAGCGCCCGAGAAAAACAGGTGACCAAAGAAATTGATGAGCTTAGAAAAGAACTCCGCCTTTTGGTAAAAGATGTAGCCAGCTTCGAAAAAGATGTGGAGCTCACCCTTATGACCGAAGTGGTCGATCCCGGCCTACAGGGCAAGTACTTCCTCAGCTTCTTTCAGCAACTGCGCGCCTTTATCATGCTCCTCAGGCAAAAAATCAAAAGCGCGCGCACCTGGTCGAGTGCTTTTAATCAAAAATCCAAGAAGAAAAAACACAAAGGTGGCGCAGGCATGATTATCGAAGGGCAGGGACACGAAAAAACCAGTACTGTCCAGGATATGATGCACCACGAGCGATCAAGTAGCTACGGGGGATCGTAACACTTTCTAACTCTCTCAATCAGCTCTCAAAATGCCTAAAAGCTGCAAACTAGCAGGCAAAAAAAGCTGTTCAGGAAATCCTAGCGCAGAAAGCTAGCGGGTTATCTCGAGAAACGCCTGATTGAACTCCGAAACAACTCCGTCCGTCGCCTCATGGATTCGTGCTAATGATATTCGTTCTACCATAGAAATATGAACTACTGTAATCTGTGCCACTTGTGAACTCGAGAGGACTCGAACCTCTGGCCTCCACAATGTCAATGTGGCGCTCTAACCAACTGAGCTACGAGTTCACGCGGAGGAATTATACCATCTACCGCCAGTGCCGGTTTCTGATATACTACTCATTCTCTCGAGTTGTCTTTCTAGGTAACTCGTGTACAATACCAGCGGTGCAAAGGAAGCCAATCAATTTGTGATTAGAACAGGAACATTTAGACGACAAGGCGCAGGAGTGCGTATTGTTGCCAACGAACGTATCCGTGCACAAGATGTTCGGTTGATTGGTCCAGAGGGGAATGCCATTGGCATTGTTACTCTCTCGGAGGCGATAGAAAAAGCACGGGCTATAGAAAAGGACGTCGTCCTGATCAATGGTCAAGTAGAACCACCTATCGTCAAAATTATTGAACTGAGTAAGTTCAAGTACCAGCAGCAGCAAAAAGCAGCAGCTGGGAGAAAAAGTGCCAAGGCACAAGAGCTGAAAGAAATGCGTTTTTCGCCGTTCTTAAGCGAAGGTGACTTTGCGGCAAAACTGAAGAAGGTGCGAACCTTCCTCGAAAAAGGGGATAAAGTACGGCTCAGTCTGCAGTTTAAAGGCAGAGCAATAACAAAGAAAGAATTTGGCTATAATGTACTCGAGAGAGTAATAAACGAATCAGCAGACATTGCGACCGTAGAACTTGCTCCAAAATTAATGGGCAAAAAACTGCTCGCACAACTACAGCCAAACAAGAAATAACATGAAAGCACTCAACAAACAAAAAACAAGATCAGGCGTTGCCAAGCGTTTCAAAATAACCGCAACTGGCAAAGTGCTTCGTCGCACCCAAAACATGCGTCATATCCGCCGAAACAAAAGTAAGCGCGCAATTCGCAAGTATCGTATTCCACAACAAGTACAAGGCAAATGGGCACGCAAAATCAAGCGAATGCTCGGCCTCGCCTAACAGAAAGATTGTATGCCAAGAGTAAAGACAGGCGTTGTTCGCCGCCGCAGACACAAAAAGGTACTTGCTCAGACCAAAGGGTTTCGTGGAGCAAATACGAGACTGTACAAACGTGCCAAAGAGGCTCTGCTTCATGCAGGTCAATATGCCTTTGTCGGTCGCAAGCTCCGCAAGCGAGACATGCGCAAACTCTGGATTACTCGCATTACCGCTTCCTTGCAACTGATCGATACTGCACTCAAGTACTCTTGGTTCATCGCTGCAATGAAAAAAGCCAACGTACAACTCAATCGCAAAATGCTCTCAGAACTTGCTATCAGAGACTTTACAAGCTTTAGCGAAGTGGTAAAAACAGTGCGGGGCAAGTAACGCATACCAATATAACAAGAAATTAAAAGCCCCGCCAACCGCGGGGTTTTTTCTTGGTAGAATGGAAAGACATGACAGGCACAGCATATATTCAACAAATTCAGCAAATGCTCCTCGCACTAGGCGCAGATGCCGGATTATCTGTACCAGCACTCCAGCAAAAGTACTTGGGGGCAAATGGTGCCTTCACGGTCTTAGCCAAACAAATTGCCGAACTTGATCCCAATGATCGTAAGGCAGCTGGCAGACCGCTGAATGAGCTGAAAAATGCGCTGGCTGCAGCGATTGCGGCCGCAGGTAGTGCCGAAAGCGCAAATGATTGGGTAGATTTGAGCTTGCCAGGTAAGAAGCCTGCGGTTGGACACATCCACCCAATTTCCCAGGCCATGGCTGAGATTACACGAATTTTTACTTCCATTGGCTTCACTCGCGTGCGTTACCCAGAAGTAGATTGGGATTGGTACGTGTTTGAGAGCTTGAACATGCCGCCCGATCACCCTGCACGAGATGAGTGGGAGACTTTTTTTGTCGACCGCGCTCCAGATAGCAAAAAAGGCCAGATGGTCCTCACCACCCATACGTCGAACGGGCAAGTGCGCGAGATGGAACGACTTGGCGAACCACCAATCCGCATGATCAACATCGCTCGCTGCTATCGTCGCCAACAAGACGTGACGCATACCCAGATGTTTCACCAGTTCGAAGGACTCGTGGTAGATACGGGAATTACTATCCAACACCTCAAGGGGACACTCGATTACTTTGCCGAGCAGTTCTACGGACCAGGCACCAAGAGTCGGATTCGACCGTTTCACTTTCAATTTACCGAGCCGTCATTTGAAGTCGACTTTAGCTGTCATCTTTGCAATGGAACTGGCTGCAAGTTTTGCAAATCTGGCTGGCACGAAGTCGGTGGCTGCGGTATGGTCCACCCCAATGTGCTCAGAGCAGGCGGTATTGATCCAGATGTGTATACCGGCTTTGCCTTTGGCTGGGGGGTAGAGCGGACGTATACCCTCAAAGAGGGTTTAGCCATCGACGATATTCGCTTGCTATACAGTGGCGATTTGCAGTTTTTGGAGCAATTTTAATATGAACATTTTGATCCCGCATACCTGGTTACTCGAGCATCTCTCGGTCGAGATCGAGCCAAAAAAACTCCAAGAGTACCTCTCGCTTTCCGGACCATCGGTCGAACGCATTTATGAGCGAGCAGGGGACAACGTCTACGACATTGAGGTCACAACCAATCGGGCCGATGCTATGTCAATCCGTGGTATTGCCAGAGAGGCAGCGGCCATTTTGCCACAGTTTGGTGTGGAGGCGAAACTCAAACCACTCGCAAATCCAGAGGTACCAGCCCCAAGCGAAACACTGCCACTACCCACCATAACCGAAAATGACCAGCTCAATAAACGAACACTGTGTGTCGTGTTATCAAATGTGAATCGCGCACCGACGCCCGATTGGATGGCAGATCGCCTCACCGCACTTGAGATGAATGTTCATGACGCGGCGATTGACATCACCAACTACATCACGCACGAACTCGGTCATCCGTGTCACGCGTTTGATTACGACAAATTAGTTGCGAGCGGCAATCAGATTACTATTACAGAGGCAGAGGCAGGTGAGCCATTTACTTTACTCGATGGCGTATCGTATCAAGCTGTCGGCGGAGAAGTAGTTTTCAAAGACGGTGCAGGAAGCATTATCGATTTACCCTCTATCAAAGGAACGGCAAACTCTTCAGTACATGCAGGTACCAAGCGAATCATGCTGCTTGCCGAATCAATCGATGCCAAAAAAGTCCGCTTTGCGAGCATGAAGCACGCGATCCGCACAACTGCGGCACAGCTGATGGAAAAAAATGCTGATCCAACACTTGCAATTGATGTCATTCGACTCGGGGTACAGCTCTACCAGAAAATCTGTGGTGCCACCGTCTCTAGCGAACTCTACGATCACTTTCCGCACCCAAATGTGCACGAGGCAGTGACGCTCTCGAGCACAGATCTCATCCGCTACCTTGGGGTGGCAATTCCTCTTGAGGAAGCAAAGGTGATGCTGGAGCGTCTCGAGTGTGTCGTTGTAGTATCCAATGAAAGTCTGATTGTGACCCCGCCGAGCTTCCGCCCTGATCTGGCTATCCCGGCAGACATTGTCGAAGAAGTTGCGCGACTATACGGTTACCACAAATTGCCCAGCAGACTGATGGAGTCTGCCATCCCAACCAACCGGCCAACGGATACGAATTTTTCACTTGAGGAGACGATCAAAGAGTTTCTCTCAACCATCGGTTGGCAGGAAGTCTATACCTACTCGATGGTGAGCGAGGCAGAGGCAGCAGCTTCTGGTTTTGCACTCGCCGAACACCTCAAGCTCTCAAATCCGCTAACAGATGACAAAGTGTACTTACGGCGCTCGTTGATACCATCACTTTCGGCAGTGCTCACAGCCAATCCGATGCGGCAGATACTCAGCGTCTTTGAGCTCGCCAACGTCTATCACCCAACACAAAATGAGTTGCCACAGCAGACGCTTACCCTAGGCATAGTTTCATCGGCCGAGTACCGCGTGGTTCGCGGTGTGCTCGAGGCACTCTTGAATAAACTGCATATCTCAGACTATACAATCGAAACTGCTGCGGGAAGCACAGAGGCCATCCTGCTGCTTGGTGCAGATAAAGTACTAGCTGGCAGTATCTCGTACGCTGCTGGCAAAACCGCAGTGCACATTTCCGTACGCGCGTTGGTTGCCCATGCACAGTCGCACCCAACCTACAAACCGCAGGCAAGCACCGCCACCATCAGAGAGGATCTGACCTTTACGCTGCCGAAAAAAACTGCTGTCGGACCAATCATGTCGGAGCTCAAGCAGCTCGATCCGAGAGTAAGTTCAGTCGAACTCTCGGCGGTCTATAATGAGAACCATACCTTCACCATCGATTATCATGATCCAACCGAAAACCTCACCAGCGAACAAATCGCACCCCTCCGCAAACAGCTGGTGGCGACGGTGGAAAAAAGCTCCGGCGGATCGCTGGTTGGTCAGCTTACTTAGCCTCTTTATTTTCTTGATTCCCAGCAATTTATTTCTCGTTCTGCACGAACAGAGTGGATACGTTGGCGGCATGCGGATCGATTACCTCATCCCCAAGCTCTATGCGAGCACCCTCGTCGCGGTCTGTTTTGTATGTCTTGTTGCGCTCAGGTATGCCAAAAAAAGAGTGCTTCTCTGGCTGCTTCTGCCAACAGTTATTATGCTGTTTCTGGCAGTTAGCACTCAATTTTTTTTAGCTGAACTATTGCTCGCTGGTGCTGTCGCGTGGGGGATACTGCAACTGCCAAGATCAGTTCTGCAGAGTCGTTGGCTGTCTTGGAGTATCGCTAGTATGTTGGTCTTTCAATCACTCACTGCAATCGGGCAGTTCGTACTGCAGAGATCCCTGTTCGGCTACTGGTTCTTGGGAGAAGGCAATCTCTTGCGCTTCACCGGCATCGCGACCCAAACCTTGGCGGGCAGAGAGTTTATTTTGCCAAGCGGTACAACCGCGCATCCCAATGTCTTGGCGGGAGTGCTCGTCATTGGCTGCGGTATCCTTTGGCAAAAAAGGGCAGACATCCCTCGCCCAGTTTTCCTCAGTACCCTCGCGCTCTCACTCGTCGGCCTAGCGCTCACTTTCTCGATCTCAGCTTGGAGTGCTGCTTTATTTTGCCTCATATTTTTTTGCATCCAACATCGTCTCGACACAGCACAAAAACAGCTGTTGCTTGCAGGTATTTGGTCACTCGTTGTAATTGTCCCAATAGCGATCGGGCAGCTTGCGAGCATCAATGCAAATCCTAGTTTAACGCGCAGAGCAGCACTCAATGCAGTCGCGCTGAACCAATTTGCTGCAAGCCCAATTTTGGGTGTGGGACTCAATAGTTTTACCAGAGAGTTGGCAAGCACAAACAGCCAACCAGTACTCGAACGCTTTATCCAGCCTGCCCATCATGTGCCGCTGCTCATCTTGGCTGAGACTGGCGTTGTTGGGGCGCTCCTACTGATGGGAATCTGTATCTGGATACTGCGAAAAAACTTCGGCACCTCAGCACTCTTATTGGCAAGCTGTATCGTGGTCCCCCTGATCACACTTGACCATTATCTCTACACGCTCGAAACTGGGCGACTGGCAGTTGCGGTGCTCCTGCTTATGGTGTTGGTGATGGGGTCGGCGAAGGAGTTGGAGTTGGGGTCGGGGTTGGAGAAGGGGTAGGGGTCGGCGTTGGCGTTGGCGTCGGATCAGGCGCTTTCCAGTTCTCACCGCCGGTACCTATTTTCTTGCGCTCACTTTCCTTCGTCTCACCTGATCTAGAGTAGGCCTTTGCCCAAACCTCATAGCGTCCTTTGGTCAGCTTGATAGTGCCAGAGTAATTGCGGTTGTTGATGGTCTCTCTCACCGAGCCGTTGACGATCAACTCCAACTTCTCGATGCCGTCACCAGAATCGGACTCAATTTTTACCTCGATATCTTCATTGTCATAGTTTTTCTCGTGCTCTGGCTGGCTCAGGCGCAAAAAGATATCTTTTTGATTCCCACAGTACTCACTTGGAATCTTGTAACGAGCATCTTCTTGGCCATTTATCCATTCGTTAATACCAGCCTGCCAACGGTTGGTGCCATCGAGCGACACTAGATCGGCTTCTTGCAAAACAATGGCTTCACGCTCATCGTAATCTCCGGCCGCAACGCGAGCTTCTGGCGCCAACTTGTCTTCGCCGCGACACAGCTTGATTTTGGTGTGTACCAAATCTGGCAAGCTCGGCAACGTGCCTTTGAGCGCAAAATCACTTCTGCTTGGGAAGCTATCGTGCTCTGGATAACCCGAGACCGCATCGACCAAGACTTGATCGACATCTTCTGGTACCTCCCATGCTGGAGCAGTGTACCCGCTGTCCAGAGCTAACAGCATAATGCGACGCCAGATTGGCGTGGCTCCAGAAACACCTGAGGCGACCACTTTCATCGGGGAGTTGTCACTATTACCAACCCATGCTCCAACTACGATTTCCTGCGACCAACCAATCGCCCAGTTATCTCGCTGATCATTGGTGGTTCCTGTTTTTACGGCAACATTGGGACTGACGTTCAGGAGCGAGCGCGTGCCAAACGCGATCGCGCGCGCTGTATTATCTGACAAAATGTGGTTGATCAAAAACGCGGCAGCTTCAGGAAAAAGCCTTTGACCCTCGACCTGTTTGTGTTCGAAAACCGTGTTACCGCTGCGATCTTCAATTTTTAAAATAGCTACCGGATCAACCTTGGTTCCCCCAGTAGCAAACGAACTAAAGGCTGTCATGGTATCTATCAGGTGAACCTCAGCGCCTCCAAGGGTAACAGCAAGACCAAAACGCTTCTTATTATCCACCGTCGGCTCTAGGGTGACAAAACCCATATCGTAGGCCTGCTGCAAAAAGGTATCGATGCCAACCATTGCCAACGCTTTGACCGCCGGAATGTTGAGCGAACTGCCCAGACTATTTCTCACCGAAACGGGACCGCGAAACTTGCCATCATAGTTCTTTGGCTCATAGGCATCGGCCTCCGCATTTGGGGTAAATACAGTCGGGGTATCAATCAGGATTGAAGAGGGTGTATATCCTTGTTGCAGGAGGGCCAGGTACGTTACCGGCTTGATCGAGGAACCCGGTTGACGAAGACCATCGACAGCAACATTAAACTGTCCGTCGATTGCCTCATCTTCAAAGTCTTTGCTGCCGACCATTGTGAGAATCTCGCCCGTCCTCGGATCCATCACCATGACTGAGCCGTTGGTGATGTTTAGGTCAGTCACTTTGTCGATTTCCTCGAATACAATCTCTTCTGCCTTGGTTTGCAGCTCTAGATCAAGGCTCGTGGTAACTTTAAAACCAGAGGTAGCGACGACATCTTCGCCGTATAACTCCTCGAGTAAATCTCGAATGTAAAACACAAAGTGAGGTGCTTTGATCGAAAGCTGGCTGCGAGAAAACTCGACTGTTTCCAGATCTGCCAAAGCAGACTCGTACGCGAGCTCAGTAATATAGTCGTCTTCCTGCATACGCCGTAGCACACCCTTGGCGCGAACTTTCCAGAGCGGCGTACCATCTTCGTCAGACTTACCAGTGTAGGGAGAGTAGGCTGATGGTCGCTGCGGCAAACCAGCTAAAATGGCCGACTCGACCAACGTGAGATCTTTGGCCTGTTTGTTGAAGTACACCTCAGCGGCAGTGCCAACACCCCAAGCAGTACCACCATAGGGAGCTTCGTTGAGGTACATTTCTAGAATCTCGTCCTTGGTAAAGGTGCGCTCGAGCTGCAGTGAGAGCACAAATTCTTTGAATTTTCTGGTCAGCGTCCGCTCGTTGGTCAGCAGCGCGTTCTTGACCAGCTGCTGGGTGAGCGTGGAACCACCGACAACGCGCTGGCGCGCAATAATGTTGTAGGGGATGCGCAAAACGGTGAGCATGTCGAAACCACCGTGTTTGTAAAAATCTTTGTCTTCGGTCGCCACTGTCGCGTTGAGTAAGTCATCGGGAAGCTCGGAAATATTCACCGGAGTGCGACGCTCTTGATCAAACAAGTCGTACAGAAGCACCCCGTTTCGATCATAGATCTTAGTACTAAACCCCGAGTGACGGATTACCTCTCCTGGCTTTGGCAGACTGCGAGAGTACCAAGCAAAGAGTCCAAAAAAGAGCAGAATGCCAACAACAGTACCAATCACCCCTGCCAGGGCAGCAAAACGTAACAATTTGTACCACAAGAGCTTGCCACGACCGATGCTTGTTAAACCACTACCCGAAGCAACTCTGCGAGACGGAGTTTGTCGTACTTTTCTTCTGGAAATGAATCTGCGCATGCGGTACCAATAGTATAGCAACCTACCTCGAAAAACTAGCAAGTGGTATCGCAGTAGGGGTGAAAGAGTCACGTGGCTATTGTAACAACTTATAGTCTTGCCTTATAGTAGAAGGGTCGTATGCGCAAAACAATTCTGTTACTCCTTGGCATATTTCTCCTTCTTGGGGTAGTTTCTGTCCGAGCAGCAAATCAAACCCAGCTGCAAGCAATTGCAAATACCCCTATCACCGTCAGAACACATCTGTTAGCCACTGCTGGACTCGATACACGAGATAGTTCTAACTGGCCAAAGTTTGCCATGTATATCAATAATGGCAAAAACTATGACGGACCCTACGATTACAGTAATTGCGACGCTGCTGGTGGTGGATGTGGCACTCCCAACCTCTATACCGACAAGCTGCAAGAGGGTAACTGTGGCGCCGCCTTCTGCACTGCTGCCGCGACTCAGGTGATCGAGACGCAAATACCCGTGAGCAAACTTGTTGTGCAAGCAGATCCAAACTCGAACGACCACTTCGTCACCAAACTTTCCTATGTCTTTTTTAATGACTACTGGAATCCAAATACTACTCCGGTCACCGATCGAGATTTTGCCATTTCAAAGATTGAATTTGTTGCACCCAACGGCACAGTAATAGATACTTTGACACCAGCCTCACCTACCATGGGCGTTGAGCAAGGTACGACACAGCAAGTCATTGGCGCCTACATCGACTACGGTTTGGTAAATGCAGAAGGAGTAGCAAACGAGGAACAAAATGGCATGGCGCGCGCTTTTGATAAAGTCGATACCGAAACAATCGTCCAAAACCAGTCAAGAGCAAAAGGTAAATGGGAGCTCACCAAAGAAGGATCAATTAACATTGTGACCATGTCACTGGCAGACAAAATTATTGCCGCGGTTGGCTCAAGCGCAACACCTACGCCTACGCCTACGCCTACGCCTACGCCTACGCCTACGAGCATTATAAAACCAGCTAGCGACGGCACGCTCCCTTGGAGCCGAAATACAGGGCAAAACCAAATTGGTCCGACAGCTGCCTGGACTGATGGCAATGCGCACATCGCCACTATCTGTAACGGCGCCTGGTGCTGGAGATATAATTTTACAACCAAACAGTATGAGTACAGCGGCGCTCCTATCGATCTGAAAACAGGTGTTGGCGCTGGCACAAGCCCTACAAACGGCGTCTCTCTCTGGACAGATACTGGACCAGCGGCAGGGTGGGAAGACTATAAGAACGCATTAGCTTCTCTCAGTAACAAAAAATACCTCTGGCTTTGGGGATCGGGCGGCTGGGCGGCAAACGGACAAGGCATTGACCTGAGTACACAAGATCACTGGAAGGACACGGTAGCTGCAGCAGATGGCACCACCCTCTTTTCTGGCAAAGGTATCACCGCCGCCTGGACAGACAAAGCAAATAGTCGTGAGTATTTCTGTAACACAAAGTGGTGTTGGGTCTTCAACTATGAAGAGCTGCGTTGGCACAATCAAGATAGCGCAAGCAAAGGCAGACCATTTGACATCACCTCGCTTTTCAAAATTGCCCCCTCTAGTACTGGCGTCAGCATCACGGCAAACAATGGTCCGTCTGTAGGCTGGACAAGCGATCTCACCAATATAAGCGTGATCTGCAATGAAGGCTTTTGCTGGAGTTACAAAAATAAGTCAGGCAGCCGACCAGATCTCCTAGACGTCGTTTGGGAAAAAGCAAACGGTGAAGGCATTGGCCAAGCAACACCAATTTGTGAAATGTTGGGTGAAACTGCCTCTGTCTGCGCCGGTGGATCCACACAGCCACTCAAGGGTGACTTTGATAACAACAATCAGGCAGATATATTTGACTATAACCTCTTGGTAAGCAAGTTCTCATCGGAATTTTGTGGTTACAACCTCACTGGCACTTGCGCCATAGATGCAGCCGATATCGAAGCATTCATTGCAATATTCGACACACGAAGATAAATATGAACGAAGCAAAAATCAGACAAACACTCTCGCTCAGCATACTGGTGGTCTTGGTCATAGGTCTTGTTTCCGTGATCGGGTTGCTGAACACGAGCCAAGACATGCGCCAAAATGCACAACAGACGGGTAACTCGGTCCAACTCAGACTCTCTGCCAAAGAATCGGGGGCTCAGGTGGATCGTGGACAAACGATTACCACAAGTTCAGGAAAAGTGGTTGAAACACTCATCGAGTCAGTCTCGTCAACCGCGAGTGTTGCTGCTCTAGATTTCGTAGTGACCTACGATGCAGCAACTTTTGAGTTCGTCTCGGCGGAGTTACCAAACAGTAAATTCCCCGTGTTGCTCAAGAAAGATGCTGCAACAGCCGGAAAAGTTCGTCTTGCAATCGGTAAGCAGCCTGGCGCGACTATCTCTGGTAATCAGCAAATTGCAATTGTAAATCTTCGAGTAAAAGACAGACAGGGAGCAAGTAGTATTGGCATTGAGACGCAAACTGCCAAGGTGGCAGTCGTTGGTAGTAGCGCCAATGCCTATCAAGCTCCTACCACTCCCATCACTGTGAATGTGGGAACTGGCGGTAGTACTGAGTCAACCTCGGTTCAAGCGAGATTTAAATTTGCAGGCATCCCAGTCGAAAACAATCCAAACTTCCTACCTGAGGCCGCCCGCACACAGCCAGTCAAAATTTCACTCCAAAATATTGCAACTGGAGAAATCACAGCACCAGTCAAACTATCAAGTCTGTTTGCGAGTAATCAATTTTCGCTCGTCACTCCATTTACAAGCACGACAGTACAAACAGGGAAGTACAACATTTTAATCAAAGGTCCCAAGCACCAACAGATACGTTTCTGCAAGAACGATCAGGCCCCAGACTACCGCTGCCAACTGACTGACGGAATAGACCTGACCAAGAACACTACGCACACCTTTGACTTCACCAAACGACCACTCTCCTGTGGTGACCTACCTATCTCTGGGAGCAATAATGACCAACAGGATGGTGTTGTACGCGTGACCGACTACTCATTTATGGTCGGCTGTCTCAGTAAGCGAACAGACGCTGCTTGTGTCGCTCGCGCAGACTGCAATGCAGATGGTACCGTGACCAACCTAGACATGGATCTCTTGCTCGAGACCCTCAGCAACGCGTATGATCAATAACTTAGAACAGAAACCACCGATGCCAAAATCTCCCACAAATCTGGTCGTTATTCTCGTAGCACTCGTGCTCATCGTCGCGAGCTTACTCGTCTACAAAAACTACATGGAGAACAAAAATAGCCGGGGACTTTCTATGGAGTTACCAGCAGAGAGCAATAATCAACTTCCTGCGATTAGCAAACCATCAAGTACGGCAAGCGTCAATCTGGCAGTACTGCAGGGGGAAGTAAAGAACACCGCCATTGTGCAAATCAGTTCTGAGATGCCAACTGAGCTTGTCGATGGAGTAGAGTTTGTCATTCACTTTGACCCAGATCTCGTAGAAGAGGTAACCGTTAAGCCAAGTAAGATATTCAGCTCTGTAGTCCGCAATACTGCTGATACACAAAAGGGCCTCATTGACCTCGCGCTAGTGCGCCTTCCAAACGAAGCAGTAACTGTCGATGCAGCTGCCACACTCGCCACCATCACTTACACACCAAAACAAGCTGGCGAAATCATGTTTAGTTTTGATCCAGAAGCTACAGTAGTCGCCGGCAACCAGGGTGACAACTTGCTCAAAAGTATCAAGGACCTAACCGTCACAAATTAATTCCATGCCAAACCTGCCCAAGCAACTGCTCGCCCTAGCACTCTTTTTGTTCTGCGGACACCTCAGCGTCTCTGCAGCTCAGGCAGCAGCTCGCTTCGAGCTCTCTCCCACATCTGGAACCATCCAAACCTCCGGCACAAGCGTGACTGTCACCGTCAATGCGGATGGCAATCAGCTGAAATCGGCCAGTGCGGTCATCACCTTTGATGCCGCCAAAGTCACTGTCACCAGTGCCAACGGCACCTACTTTCCAACCGTCAACACCGATACAACCAAAACCGGCGAGATTGTCATTTCTGGCACGCTTACCATTGGCGACACGGTTGGCGTCACTGGTACGGGCACACTCGCCACCCTCACGATCAAGCCTGTTTCTGGTGCTACAGGTTCGGCAGCAGTTGCATTTCGCTGCTCCGACACCAGCTCCGACGACTCCAATATCATCACCATGGTTGGCGCCAATCTTTTGGCAACGACCACCCAATGCAGTGCAAACGTCGGTGGCAGCTACACCTTTGCTGCTACAGGCGGCTCGAGCTCTACAACTACCAATGTGCAGTGTAATCTGGATTGTTCGGACACCGCGACCTGCGCCTCTGGCTTGAGCTGTGTATCTGGCAAATGCCGCAACCCCAGCTGCAACACGACAACCAACTGCACCTGCTCTGGTGCTGCGATAGCCGGAGCCCAGGGTAGTAGTACGCTACCAGCCTCTGGATCTGTCGGTCAAACGGCGTTTCTTATCGGCAGTGGTGTGCTGTTTTTAATCAGCAGTGTGTTTTTGCTCAACTACGCGAAGCGGTTTAGTGGGCAAGAAGAAGTTGTAGAAACAGACGAGAGTTCGTAGTTTTCACCGCACTACAACCAAGTTGAACTAGTTCTAAAGCATTTCAACCACAACCGAGCGTCATCTGGACATAATCTTATTGTAATAAAATCGAGAGTAGTACTCCTTTAATATTTGCTTTTTGCATTTTTTTAGGTCTTGCTCGTACGGCAGCAAATAGTTGCATTGCTTCTGATAGCAGCTCAGCCCTAGAAAAAGTCGCATTGTGTCCAGGAAAAATCAACAGCTCTGAACTAGCAATTTTCCCAAGCCCTGCTATTGAGTCTGCGTAACTATGTATATCTGACTCTGGCAACTGTGCATATAACGGACCAGGATACAGTGTGTCGCCCGTAAACAATGCATGCAGCTCGGGGACGAAAAAACACGCTGACCCCGGAGTGTGACCTGGTGTATGTATAACATGAATAGTAAAAGTATTAGACACGATCACTTGTAAATCTCTGAGCGAGCCGCACTCCGTTGCACCCTGCACTTGATAGTTTTTTGGAGTAAAGCCATTTATAAATAGCTCTATGTCTAATAGCTCGGCAATCTCGCTCGACCCAAACCCTCGTTTTAAGCTCTTTTTCTCAAAAGGGTGATCAAATATGTTGATGGTGTCAAACGCATGCGCACCACCAATATGATCCCAGTGTGCGTGTGTAAGTAATACTGTCACAGGCAAAGAAGTAATTTTACTCACTTCGTCCTTGATGGACTGGTATCCCATTCCAGTATCAATGAGAAAAGCCTGTGTTGTATCAATGATCAAAAATGAGACAACTTTTTCCCAATGAGAGAACTCCGCCAATGCATAAATATTAGAATGAACTCTTGTTATGGTAAACCAATTTTTTTTCATATTACAACACTTGCGAAGTGTAGGGGTCCCGCGAAACCCCTCACACATCATCCGAGAGGAATTTCACCCCAAACATTCGACTCACTATACACAAAGCTCCGTTTGAGCGGGGTGGAATTGGAAGACAGATCATAGTAGTTGGGAGTAGCGGTCCCAACTTTCCACTCACCAACTTCGCCGCATTCCCATGTAGAGATTCCAGAGCTATTTCTCCAAGCCTCATACCAATTACTTGGGTGGTACTGCTTTTTATATTGCTCAAACTCTTTCTCTGTAACAGACACCCTCATGGCTTGATCATCCTCTTTGATCATTTGCATGCCACTCCACCAAAGGCTTCGCAACCATGGATCGAGCGGTTTTTCAGTACCCGGGATAGTTGCCTGACAGTACTCCCAAAAAGAGATAGGCTGCTGTCCCGAAGAGTTGCCTGAAGGACTCATCAACAAAAAATTCTGCTTTTTTGCTGCACCAAATCCACTTGGTCTAAATGAGCCAATTAAGTGCTCAATACCTGATTGTTTAGCCCATAATTTTGCATACTCGATCAATTTTGCCGGCAGTTGCTTGCCTTTTGATCCTGCAGCAACATTCATAGACATCATGACCAGAGTGTTACCTCCAGGTTGGTATGTCTCACTATAGTCAGTGTTGTTAACTCCTGCAATTTGGTCCCAGGGTAATAATGTCTTAGGATCTCCATCCCAACTAATCCTATTCATCGAAACGCTGGCGGCGAGCAAGCCTTGATCTCTCAACAATAACTGTCCTGCTGGAAAAACAGTCGCTCTTCCTGCAATCGTGGCTTCGCTTGCCTCAAGCCAGGGCGCCCAGTTCGGATGCTCCAATTCATGATAAATCGCAGGTGCTAACTCTGGCGTCCAGCTTTCAATAGAGAATTGAGACTGCTTGAGTAGCTCAAAAAGTGGCAGCCAGATCTCTTCTGGCAAACCATCAAATGGTTCGAATGGTTTCATATTTTCATTTGTCATATAACCTCCTTTCTCATGACTTACAGTGTGTCTGGTTCGAATCGAACGAACGACCTTCAGGTCCGCGGCCTGCTGCTCTTATCCACTGAGCTACAGACACAAAAAAGCCCCTCTTCCCTCCAACTACTTGTTAGAAAGAAAAGGGGCGTTTAAAAAAAACGCGGTACCACCCTAATTCATTTACCTCTAGAAATAAAAAATCCCGTCTATGCGGGACCTACTAACTTCTCAGAGATAAATCTCATTGTTAGCGCTCCGTTGCCGACACGCTTTGTCTGATTTTTACGGTGGACTTCCGTCGTGCTTGTTCCTTGCGGATTTCTCACACGCAGCTTGTCTATTGCGATAGACTCAAGTGCCTTTGTGTTAACTTGTAAGCAGCAGTATATCATGACGCTTGCTGTTGTCAACTTATAGGACGTATGGTCTGCAACCCAGAACTGGTGCAGTCTGCCAATGTCAGAAGGAGTATTGGCAGACTCCAGTTAAAGTCGACGCTAAGTTTCTGCTCAACTACGCGAAGCGGTTTAGATACGAAAAAGATTTCTAAGATTAGCTAACCAAAACGCAGCTTGTTGTATGGATCAGGCTTTGGAGGTGCGCTATCCTGCCCTCTAACTCTTTGTTCTGTTGCTAGCAACCTCAATAATCCCGCCTGCAAACTCGAGACGATTCCTTCGGAAGGAGGTTGTTGTGCTTCGGTAACAGGTCTGATCTTCTCACCTTGCCCGACCTCTTCTCGAGAGAGTGGTCCCTTATAAATCTCGCTCTTCATATTTCCCTTTCCGCACACAAAAAAAGCTCCGTGAAGGAGCTTGTGTGCAGTATATTTTGTTGTTATTTATTTGTTATGAATACGTGCGCTCCCTCACCATTTTTAGAGGTTAATAAACCGATAAAGAGTAGTAAAGGCACGCTTGTGCATCATAACGAGGTTTATTATAGGTGGAGATGAGAATAAGGCAAGGGGAGAATAAGGCAAGGGGAGAATCAAACATTTCTACGCAAAATAAAAAAGCCAGCAAGTGCCAAAGCCACCATACCCAGACCCAGGTATGCAGTGATGGTGTCAACGGTGTAGAGCACCATAAATTTTCCGATGAAGTAGCCGCTAAAAATATACGGAACACCGCTCAGCATATTGAAGGTGGAAAGGGTCGTAGCCCGGTATTTTGATTCTGTATCGGCGTTTATCACCACACTTGTCGTGTTTCCAAGCAGTTCTGAAAGCCCAGCTCTGACAATGATAATGGCAGTTGCAACCCAGATGCCAAAAAGTGGGATGCAGATCATGGTGACAGCGAAAATCATGGCAGAAACAACAAACGCCGTTCTCGATCCAAGCCATGTATGGAGACGGTGCGTCAATTGAGAGAATCCCGCACCAATCAAAAATAGTGCTGCAAACACAAGTCCAAGCTGCTGTTCGAGCCAGCCTTGCTCCACTATTTGAATATCGATCAACATCTGATCATTCATGACAACAATGGCGGTGAGAATCAGGAAAACCAAACTTTGCCAACCGACAGCCCTCGTTTTAAATAATTGCGAGAAACCTGTTTTTGTTTGCTTGATGTAGTTTTTAAATGAAAATTTTACTGTCTCAACTGGTGGCTCTACCAGCCAAAATGCACACAACACAGCACAAAAACCCGTCAGTCCTACCAGAAGAAATGGTAAACCTGGGGACACGGTATAGAGTGCGCCACCAACAACACTTGCTAAGCTCAGCGCAACAAGGCGAACGCTCGTGATCGTACTGATGACCTTGTCGTAGGTTTTCTCTTTTCCCAGAGAGAGAAGTGAGTCATATACAAGCGCTTCGACGGTGCCGGAAGCAAACGAACCACCAACTGTAATAATGATCACGGCAGCGACCACGACTGCAAAACTGGGAGCAAAGCCCATCAGCACATTACCAACCGCGAAGAGGAAGAATCCTAGTATCAACGTTTTGCGTTTCCCGAGTAAATCAGCCACCGCACCGGTCGGAATTTCGCTCAGCGTCACCGAGATAATCATGATGGATTCCAGCAATCCAATGCCAGCATAGTCAGTGAATCGCAAATAAAACAGCACCCAGATTGGTACCCAGAACCAAGCCGACTGCAGCGCAGCGGTGATATAGATCAGCCAAATGTTACGTTGCAAGCGAGACGCTTGTGTGGAGCTGAGCATGGTGAGGATTATAAAGGAGGGGAGATCTGCAGTCACTGATGCCGCCTTATTCCACCACTGGAAAATTCCTGGACTCAATCTTATTGAGACGAGTCATTTTATGTTATGATCGCCACAATCATAAAAGCTGAACTCAATTAAAAGCGGTGAGCGCGTTGTCTCGAGATGAACTAGAGATTTTTTTAAGGAGATAGTGTGAGATTTTCTGAAGAGGAACAAAGAGAACTGAAGGGATACTTGCCTGATTTCGCAAGTAGTGGTATTGGTCCAATTGACGCTAGGAAGATATTGAATGATTTAGAGCTCAAGGGTGACATATCTGGTGGTTCAAAAAGATTAACTATGGATGAAAAGGCGAGAGTAATTCATCTTCTCGAAAAACTACGTGCGACACTTGAAGGCACACAAGATCTCATCCAAAAAATAAAAAGGACTCCTTTGGGAAAAAATGCAAAGAAAGAGGATAGGAGGAGAGGGCGCTACATGACAAATGCGAGAGAGAACGGCACAAAAGGCCATAGTGGCTTCGACTTTCATAATAGCTTGAGGAACAAACGCTCCCGAAGTTGAAAGTGAAGCTTGAATGATAAAGTGAACTTATACTTTCATTCAAGTACGCAAGTATGGGTACAGCGCTATAAGTGATATAATCTGCATATAAGTAATACAAAAAAATACATGCACACTTTGAAGTGCTTGTCATGTGCATGGGGAT
>JAQBYG010000053.1 GCA_027620445.1 bacterium | reverse complement strand
CCAGCGCGAGGAAATGGAGCGGATAATTGCTGCCGATCACTGTCCCTTTTGTCCCGAGAACTTGCATCTGTATCACAAGAAACCAAAGGTCAGAGAAACTCAATACTGGACGCTCACGCCCAATACTTGGCCGTACAAACATACCAAAGTCCATTATCTCGCGATTCTCAAACGCCATGCCGAGAATCTCTCTGAGCTGACAAAAGAGGAGGGCGGCGACTTATTCACCCTGCTTGGCTCAGTGCAAAAAGAGCTAAATATTCCTGGTGGAGCGATGACGATGCGGTTTGGTGATACCAAACACTCTGCGGGCACCGTGCGGCATTTGCACGCACATTTTTTGGTCCCTGACTTAGACGATCCGGAGTACGTGCCGGTGCGGTTTAAGATTGGGGGGGATAAAAGTTAGTTATTTTTTCTCAAAAGCTTCGTCGAAAGTAAAGACATCACCGCTCATGTGCTCCAGTCGAGCTTTCTTAATGCTTTTGACGTATGATTCGTCAGCTAATTCTACCAACTCTTCTGGTATGAGTTGTGCTAACTTCACCCCCGCACTCCTCAGCACCCGTTCACCATCAAGGAGCGTATACCCGTGTTGGTAGTATAGTTTTGCAAAACCGGCTGCGGCTACCAACTTGGCACACGTCGGGCAAGGGAAGTCGGTGACATACAGTTCGCAACCTGCAAGAGAGATACCCACTTTAGCTGCTTCACCAATCAGTTTTGCCTCCGCATGGATGGCCGTGGTGAGCTCTATTTCTTCGCCCTTGTGAAAGTGCGCCCGCGCGTCGCCCTCAGCATAGGGCTGCTGCTCGTCGGGGAGGTGGGTGTTGTGTGTTTGGGCGATGACTTTTCCATCTCTGAGTGCCACCGCGCCCACTTGGCGCCACCAATCGCTACTTTTGAGACCTTCGATTCTCGCGAGCTCCATCACCTTGTCAGGATGCGGCTTGGTGCGCTCCAGAATCTTTGCTTTGTCCCAGCGAAGGAAAATACTGGACGTTTTGACGGGATTATCCGGCAGGTACTTGGCGACATATTTGGTGGTCACGAGCTCGTCGGGGATTGCCAGGGGAGTCCTGTTCGCCTTGAGTTCTGCGACATCATCCGCATCGAGAATTGTAACGGTTTCAAAAATGTTCCAACTCTGAATTGCCGAGACAATTTTGTCTTCTGGCAAAGCGCGGATTTCTTTGTGGGTGGGGGTAAACTCGTTTGCTAACTCACTTGGCAGCAGGAGTAGCGTTGTGGCAGCAGGGAACTCGTCAAAAAACCGTAAATATCCCTGGTGCAAGACAGGAATGTAGGCGAGTACTGTTGGCGTGCTCATACTGTTTTGAGCTCTAGCAACACTTCTTCGATGGCTTTGACCAACTTGGTAGAGAGCGTTTTTTCGATCTTCTTGGCGGCGCCGACTTGTACCAGCCGCAGTTTGGCGCTGGTAGATGTTGTGGCCATCGGTTCGAGGACGACGATTTTTTTGCAGTGCTGTTTGAGCTCTTCCAGTTCTGGATCGGTATAGGTTTTGGTAGTGGCGATCAGCACATCTGGCAGAGCGAGCTTGATGAGCGCCCAGCGCTCCGCATCTGCTGGCTTGAGCACAACGTGATCGACCGAGCGCAGGTGCGAAAGCATCTCTAGGCGTTCGTCCTCTGGCACAATTGGGCGATCGGGACCCTTGCGCGCGCGGACCTTTTCGTCGCTGTCGACGCCAACAATCAACACATCGCCGTGCGACTTGGCCTCTTCGAGATACCGCGCATGGCCAATGTGCAGCATGTCGAAGGTACCTTGGGTAAGGACAATTTTCTTATTTGTTTTGCGGTAACCCGCAAGGAGCTCTGGCAAGTTTTGGTAGGTGAGTGAGGTGGCGACAGTCATAGCTGAGAGCTATCTTGCCACAGTGGGGGGTAAAAGCAAAGGGGAACGCTGATTGTTAAAAGCCGTTCGCAGCTTTCCAGGCATCCATTTTTGCTTGCGACTCTGCTTTACTGGCTTCAAAGTTTGCTTTGGATTGTGCCGAGTACGCCTCAAACTCTGCCTTTGATTGTGCAGAGCGTTCTGTAAACCAAGCGGGCGGATTGTAATCTACCTCTTCTAGTTTAGGCGCAGATGGCGTCGTATAGGTGTAGGTGTAAGGTTGCACCGTTTGCTCGGTCGGTGCAGGATTGGTGTAGGTTTTTGTAGTCGTGGTCGTTTTGCTGGTGGTACCATCATTGGTCGAGGTAGTGACAGATGTGGTGCCGCTGCCAGTTACGATAACATTGAAGTCAGGATCTTCGTCATCTTCGGCTACTTGTGCTTCTGCCCAACGCTCTAGTTTTTCCACGCCATACTCGGCCAGGACTTGACCAGGTACAAATATGCGCTCGCGCAGTTCACCGGTGTGCCAACCGACGGCAACCGCAGAATCTATAGAAACAAACAGCGCAACGAACAAACCGGTAATGATTCGGCTCGCACGTTCGACACTTTTGTCAGTGTTATTAAAAGGTGAGTGCATACCTCGTTACTTTGTATTGTTTGAATCGGCGATAAAGAGTGGTTCGGCAGCAAATGCAAACAGACTGGCCACCAACAAGTTGGGGAAGGTCTGAATCATGTTGTTGAAGCGTTCGACAGTCTTGTTGTACTCCTCGCGGTAGCGGGCAACCATGTTTTCGGTTGCGAGCAGGTCGCGATGCAGCTCTTGAAAGTTTTTGTCTGCCTTGAGCTCTGGATACGCCTCTGTCACCATCATCAGTGAGCGCAGTGTCTCGGTCAGCATGTTGTCAGCCTTGGCTTTTTCACCCGCTGTCGCAGAAGTATCGAGAGCGGCGCGTGCTTTTGCCACGTCCGAAAAGGTCTCTTTCTCGTGTTTGGCGTAGCTTTTTACCAACTCCACGAGGCTTTGGATGATGGAAGAGCGGCGATGGAGCTGCACATCAACGTCCGAAAAATCGGTGCGAACGCGATTGCGCAAGCGAATCAGCGCATTAAAAGTAGTCAAAAGATATAAAAGGACTACGCCGACAGTGGCAGCAACAATGCTGAGGATTTGAAAGATTGTCATATCGGGAAATTATAGCACTAGAGGAGGTTGGATAAAAGCAAACTGGTCTCTGTGGTAAAAAATGCTTTTATTTTGGTCCAGGTTTCATCAACTATTTTTGCCCGTTCTGGTTTGGTCTCCGCATCATCGAAATAAACGAGAGACTTGAGCAAATGAGGTACATTACTGGAGTGACGCTGGTACTTTTGGATTGTTAAATCGAGTACTTTTTGTAGTGACCAACCATCCAACTGGCAAATACTGTACAGATCAAAAAAATCTCGTTTGAGCCCTCTACTGCCAATAGCCTCGAGTTTCATGCAGGCTAGATCTGCAAGCGAAGCAATTTGTAAGGAGTTAAACGCTGTTGTAGGCTCAAGCAGTGGATACTGATAGTGAAACAAACTGACCTCAGTATCTTTGCTGCCACCGATGATTGTTTGCCAACTTGTAGAGACCAACGAGAACTCGGGGACTTCAGATTCAGAACGCTGCAAAATACTCAG
>JAQBYG010000011.1 GCA_027620445.1 bacterium | reverse complement strand
ATCAAGTCTCTGGGTGGCATAAAACTTGAGCGCATTGCCACCGGTTGTTGTCTCGGGACTGCCAAACATCACGCCAATTTTCATACGAATCTGATTGGTAAACATAACGAGCGTATTGGTTCGACTAATCGCAGCTGTCAACTTTCTCATTGCTTGCGACATCAATCGAGCTTGTGCGCCCATCTGGGCATCACCCATTTCTCCCTCAATTTCTGATTTTGGTACTAGGGCCGCAACCGAGTCGATAACTACAATATCTACGCCCCCCGAGCGGATCAGTGTTTCGGTAATTTCGAGTGCTTGCTCGCCGTAATCTGGTTGCGAAATGAGCAATTCTTCGAGGTTCACACCGATGCGTTTGGCTCTAAGCGGATCAAGTGCGTGTTCTACATCGACAAATGCAGCTGTTCCGCCTTGTTTCTGGACAGCAGCAATGGCATGGAGACAAACTGTAGTTTTGCCCGATGCTTCTGGTCCATAAATTTCAATAATTCTGCCCTTTGGAAAACCACCGACACCAAGTGCCAGATTGAGCGCGAGCGAACCAGAGGAGACCACAGGCATGGTTGCCATGTGCTTGAGCGAGTCGCCCATCTTCATGATCGAGCCCTTGCCGAACTCTTTCTCAATTTGTTGCATGGCGATCGAGACAGCTTGTTTTTTTGCTGCTTGCTCATCACTTGCTTTTGGTGCTTCCTCTACTTTTTTATCAGTGTGTTTTGTCATAACTCTTCCTTTGCTAGGCAGATGTAACTTTTGGGTTTTTTACTACAATTTTTCTGTACTAGGATGTATAGTACATTCCAAGTGTTACGTAAAGTGTAGGATTGTGCGAACACGACCGACGGGGTGTAGTTCAGATGGCTAGAATGTCCCGCCGTTGATAATTCGGGGTGTAGTTCAGATGGCTAGAATGCGCGGCTGGGGGTCGCGAGATCGCTGGTTCGAGTCCAGTCACCCCGACAGAGTTATAAAGAAAATTTTGCTATGAATTCCCACCTCTATCACTTACAGCTCAACATCGATTTTAGAAATCTTGAGTTTTACAAAAAGCTACTTTCGTTCATGGGTTGGCAGATCATTTTTGAAGACGCTGGTGTTTGCGGGTATAAAAGTCTGGTTAGTGGTGATATTTGGTTGGTCGAAAGTGAATCACTTCTGATTTCAGACTTTGATAGTCGAGGCGTAAATCATATTGCAATCGGAGTTGCAGAACAAAAAGATGTGGACGCAGTTGCAGCTTTTTTAGTCCAGGAAAAAATTGCATTGTTATTTGATACTCCAAAACACAGATCGGAGTTTGCTACGGATGAATCACAAACCTATTATCAGGTAATGTTTAAGACTGACGACAATATTTTATTCGAGGTCGTGTATGTTGGATCCAAGTAGTTCTACTCCCACCACTTTCGGCCAACAGCGCGCACAAGCACTCGAGTCTCGGCTTAAAGCAGCCATTACCAAACGACAACAGCTAGCCAGAGCGGAGTTTGCTGCTGCTGCACCACTGTCAGAAAATATACGACGAGCGGGAGAGCGTTCTGCTCGAGAAATTGGTCGCTTGCAACAAGAGCTCAAGTCAGAGCAATAATTCCTGGTATTATGGTCTTATGTTTTTGATTTCTACTTTTTTGTTTGCAGTTGGTTTTAACCTTTTTCTCTTTTTGCCTGCTTACTTTCTTCGCACCGACAAATTGACCGATATCTCGTATGCATTGACGTTCATCATCCTTTCTGTGTATGGATTGCTGATTGGTGGGATCACGACTGCCAAGTTACTTGTTGCGGTTCTGGCTGTGCTTTGGGCAGTGCGACTTGGATCTTATTTGCTGTATCGCATTCACAAAATTGGTCGGGATGTCCGTTTTGATGAGCGAAGAAACAGCTTTGTTTCATTCGGTTCGTTTTGGTTGCTGCAAGGTGTGACTGTCTGGGTTGTGCTTGTTCCGTTGCTCCTTTTCTTGCAAAAATCTAATCCGAGTCTGAACACACTCTCGTACATCGGGATGATTGTTTGGCTGTTTGGTTTGTGTGTGGAATCGATAGCTGATTGGCAGAAGTTTCAATTCAAAAGTAACAAAAAAAATAAAGGAAGATGGATTGACGTTGGTATTTGGCAGTACTCTCGCCATCCCAATTACTTTGGGGAAATCTTGGTTTGGGTTGGTGTGTATCTGAGCGTTTTTTCTGCTCTGTCAGGGAGTGAAGCAGTATTTGGTCTCGTGAGTCCAGTGTATATCGCTCTTCTCTTATTGTTTGTCAGTGGTGTGCCGCTTTTGGAAAAATCTGCCGATAAAAAATGGGGGAGCAACCCAAAGTATCAGGATTACAAGAAGCGTACTAGTGTGTTGATTTTGTGGCCAAAAAAGTGAAAAACAACAATCACAACTACGACCCAGTTTTTGCCCACTTCAAATCTGTTGATCCCATTATTCACGATGCTCTGCTCAAAGTAGATATCAAGCGATGGTTTGACCGAACTCAGCAGCGGACGAGTAGCTCTGATTACTTTGTTGCCATTTGCAGAGCGATTGTTGGACAGCAACTCTCTGGCAAAGCCGCTGATGCGATTTATCATAAGTTTGAGCACTTTTTTGGTGGTTCTTACACGCCTGAGCAGATTTTGCGAGCAACTGATCAGCAGGTGCGAGATATTGGGCTTTCTTGGGCAAAAGTGAAATATGTCAAAGATCTTGCTGAGAAATATCTCGAGAAACAAATTGCTTTTGAGTCTCTAGACTCGCTTGCTGATAGCGAAGTGATCGAGGAGCTAACTAAAGTGAAAGGAGTCGGGAACTGGACGGCGGAAATGTTTCTGATGTTTACCTTACTGCGCCAGGATGTGTTTTCCCACGGAGATCTTGGACTTCGCAAAGGAATAATGAAGCTTTATTCTATACAAGACCCAACGGCTGATCAGATCGAAAAGATTGTGGCTGCTTGGTCACCGTATAAAACATTTGGCTCGATTGCGTTGTGGCAGAGTTTGGAGAAATAAATGCAGAAAAAGGTACTGAAGCCCTGGCAAGTTATTGGTTCAAAAGTTGCTTTTGCCAGTCCCTGGGTGGAGTTGATCCAAGATACCTGCATCGCAGGCGAGCAGGAGCTGACGTATGCTTACATGCGTCGGGTAGACGAGGGTCCACTGATTATCCCAGAGGCTTCCGATGGCTCACTCTGGCTAGTCAGACAGTATCGACATCCCATTCGAAAAATTGTCTGGCAGTTCCCAGTGGAGGGAAAAACGCCCGGAGAAAGCTGGTCCGATGCTGCCCAGCGGGGTTTGCACGAAGAGTTAGAGATGCAGGCAAATTCTCTGCAGGATCTTGGTGAGTTTTTTCCCGATCCAGGAGGATTGTCACAGCGATATCACGCTTTTCTTGCTCGGGAGCTCGAGAGCGTTTCCGTTTCCGATCATGGTGATGGTAGCGAAGAGGTAGAAGACCTTGATAGAGGCAAGTTCACACTAGCAGAGATCGACCAAATGATTGCCAGCGGTGACATTTGCGATAACTGGACTTTGGCAGCGTTGTATTTGTACCAGAGAAGTAAAACAGCCTAGGCAGCTAGGGTTTACTCGATCTCCATTGTCTTTTTTGCCGTTTTCTATATAATACATATTTGTTACATACAAATAGTGTCATTTCCCGAAAAGTTTTCATGCTCTCAACTCTAGGCACTACGCCATTTCCTGCTAATAAGGTTGTATTTTTTCCTGGAACTGCAAGTAGATCGAAAAGTCCGCTTGGTGCAATTCCTCACGTTGTATTCGACATGAAGGTCGTAAATTCCAGTCGAACCTTTGATCCTGAGAAAAGTATTTTGTCGGATATCGCTCAAGATGAAATAATAGAACTAGGCAGAGTACATCCAGATTTTTTCAGTCAGGCATATCAAATAGCTGAGGAAATAAAAGAAAGCAGAACGAATCCAGCCGTACTTCTAGGACACTCACAGGGTTGTATGCTGGCGCTTTTAGTCGCACTATTTTTACCGGATCCTATTGCGGTTATTTGTATTGCGCCGCCTACCGAGGATCTATCCAAGGTAGAGTTGGCTCGTCGATTTGCTCTCGAGTCAATTCGAACTGGCAAAAGAAGGTGGGAAGAGGCAGAATCTCGGAAAAAGAGAATGACAGTTGGGTTATTTTTCAATTTTTTATTAGCACTCAATGAGGAGCGAAAGAAGTCTTTAGTTTCGAAGACAGAAGCGATGAAATTGAGTGTGTTTCGTCAGGTATTAGGAGCCAATTTAAAAAAAATGTCTTACGCTTCAACTCAAGCCGCAAGTGAAAATATTGCAAAGAGAACAATTTATATTCTTCATCCGAAGGACGATGTGATTTTTCCATTAACTGGGACTCAATTATTTCCAGATAACCCGAGTGTTGTTGAGACTACAATTCCTGGGCACCACTCGATGCCAGTGTGGAGTATTGATCCAAAGCTGATCGATATTCCCGATCTTGTGAGACAAGCTAATCTCATACCCAAAGGGGTATACTAGCACCACATGAGTGCTTCACAACTAACTTTTGCTACAGCTTACAAACAACTCAATAGTGATCAAAAACTGGCTGTTGATACCATTGATGGTCCAGTCATGGTGTTGGCAGGTCCGGGTACGGGCAAAACGCAGGTCTTATCTCTTCGTATTGCAAGAATTTTAGAAAAAACAGATACCCCACCTTCGAGCATTTTGGCATTGACCTTTACCGATGCGGCGGCAGCAGAAATGCGCTCGCGTCTCATCTCACTCATTGGCACGGCCGGTTACGGTGTCCCGATCACCACCTTTCACGCGTTTTGTACGGCGCTGATCAAAGAAAATCCTGAGTACTTTCCGATCGCAAAGGAGAGCGAGCCAGTAACAGAGCTTGAGCGGTCTGATATTTTGCACAGATTATTTGAGACTTTGCCTCTTGAAGTACTCAAGCCACTCAATCAGCCGATGTTGTATGTCCCAAGTGCGATGAAGGCGATTAGTGATCTCAAGCGCGAGGGGGTTACTCCAGATCGGTTTGGTGAAATCTTGGATGAGTCGTTTGCGCCCGATCTCGAGCCGACCACTAAAGCGGGTAAAATTTTATTTGCACGCAACAAGGCAAAGAACCAAGAGCTACTCAAAGTATTTGCTGCGTATGAAGATGCCCTGCGGGAGAAGCTGCGTTTTGATTTTGAGGACATGATTTTATTTGTGCTGCGTGCGTTTGCGGAGTATCCCGATTTCTTAAGTATTTGCCAGGAGCGATTTTTGTATCTGTTGGTCGATGAGTATCAAGATACCAATACTGCTCAGAATACGCTGGTGGAACAGCTCGCGTCGTATTGGGGGGCTGAGGCGAACGTGTTTGTGGTTGGTGATCCACATCAGGCTATCTATCGTTTTCAGGGTGCTTCACTCGAAAACACCTATCGATTTATGGAGTTGTATCCTGCTGCAGAGCTGATTGCGCTTAAAACAGGGTATCGTTGTCCTCAGGTGTTGTACGATGCAGCGTTTTCTTTGACTAAGCACACGAGCTTACCTGAATCACTACCAGCGCACCTGCGAGAAGGCTTGAGTACACAACTGAGTGCAGTTTCGAGCGAATCCGGCGGTGTCAAAGTGGTGGAGGTAGAATCACAAAATTTAGAACACGCGTACTTAGTGAAAGAACTGAGAGCGCTTTTGGCCAAGGGTGTTTCTTCCGAAGAAATTGTGGTGTTGTGTCGAACCAATCGAGAAGTGTATGCAGCGGCTGAGGTGTTGTTAGCCCAAGGGGTGATGTGTACTGTCTCGGGTGGCACGAGTGTTTTAGAAAAAACACATATCCGCGGAGTACTCGCATTCTTGCAGACTGTTTTGGAACTTCGGTCTGGTGGGGCTGGTCATGAATTATTTACAGTCTTGAGCTCTCCCTGGTTTGCAATTTCTCGGGTTGCGCTTTGGAGAGTTGCTCGCCAAGCGAGCAAAGAAGGCATCACGCTTTTTGAGTTTCTTTCAAAAGAGGTCTCATCCGAGGAGCTTGAGCCAATTTTGGCAGTGCTTTCTACCGTACAAGAGCTTGGTATTACAGAACGGCAAAGTTCTTTTCCAGACTGGTTCACGCAGATTCTCACTCAGATTGGATACTTGCCTTGGTTGTTGAGGCAGCCGGAAAAATTCACTTTCTTAGCTGAGATTCAGGCATTGAGCGAAACAGTGAAGCGGCTGAGTTACACGGATCATACTTTTGGACTCAAAGACTTTGTTCGAGCAACAGAGATTATGCAGGAGAGAAATATTCGCTTGGATGCGAAGTATCTGCAAACAGAAAGTACTGGAGTAGAGATTACGACTGCACACAAGGCAAAGGGACGCGAGTGGGAGTATGTTTTCCTGTTGCACTCTATAGATGGTGTTTGGGGAAACGGACGCAAGTCGCAACTACTACAGTTACCTGATGCTGTACTACGTTTTGCTGATTTAAACGAAAAGGATGAGCGTTTGGCAGAAGACCGTCGGTTGTTTTATGTTGCACTTACCCGGGCGAAAAAACAGTTTATTGCTTCTTATTCACAAACTCTGGTTCAAGCTGGAAAAGAAAAAACAGCTTTGCCAACGCAATTTTTGGCCGAACTGGATATGTCGTCGATCGCGACTGTTTCTGAAGCACTCAGTGACGAAGAGCAAGGAGCCTTTCTCGAATATTCTCTGCGACCGATCGCGTCAAGTTCCTACTCCCCAACTGAAAAAGAGTACTTTGCCTCACTCTTGTCAGATTTTCGTCTGTCAGTCACCGCGCTTAATAAGTACTTGAGAGATCCAGAAGTATTTGTGCAAGATGTGTTACTGCGTCTGCCACAAGCAAAGCCAGCACCAATGGCATTTGGCTCTGCGGTGCACAAAGCACTGGAGTTTATTTTTCGAGAAGTGTCGGAGTCTGGCTCACAGCCAAGCTTGCAAGCTGCGCAGCAGGTTTTTGTTACGTCTCTGCAGCAGGAGTTGTTGAGTACAGATGAGTTGGAACGCAGAATCACCTATGGAGAAAATATGTTGGCTGTGTACTACCAAGATCCGAGTCGATTTGCTGCTGAGCCTGTTTTTATCGAGCGGTTTTTTGGTTCTGGATTTTCTACCACCATGCTTGGTGATATCGCTTTGAGTGGTCGTATTGATCGGGTTGACTGGATCGATAAAGAAAAAAAATTGGTTCGAGTTGTTGACTACAAAACTGGAAAACAGCGAAGTGTTAAGGATATTGAAGGTCAGACACAGAGCTCAGAATTGTCAGAGCGAGAGTTGGCGTTGCCTGAGAGCATTCGTGGTCCTTACAAGCGACAACTGCTTTTTTATAAACTCCTTGCAGATCTTGATCCGTCATTTAAACCAAGTGTAACTGAGGGAGTGTTTGAGTTCGTCGAGCCACATCGCGAGACCGGCAAGATTGTTTCGCGCTCATTCGAACTCAGTCCTGTTGCGGTTGACGAGCTTGCTGAGCTTATCAAAACAGTGATGCTGGAAATTCGCAGCCTGCAGTTTTTGCAGTAACTACTTCCAGGAAGAAAAATAAAAATAAACTTGATCTGCAAAGGTGTTCGTAACAGGCAGGAGTGTCCAGTGGGGATACCAGACGATTGTGGCCAGTACAACGCTGCAGAGAATCACGCTGATCGTTAGGTTTGTTCTTTTAAGTTTGAGTGCCCAGTACGCAAGTAGTATTGCCAGCAATGGTACGGCTGGCGCATAGTGATAAAAGAACATGACTCTGGGAGATGAAAGCCATGGGGTCCAAACGGCGAGATAACTGATAAACACAAAAACGAGTGGTAGCGGTGCTTTTCGTTTATTTTTCAGGAGCAAGAGCGCAGTCAGCACCACAGCAATACTCCCCCAAAAAAACAACGCCGGATTGCCAAAGGCATAGATATCCGCTCTCGTGTTTTCCCCGTACTCAACAGCCACCCAAACCGGTCGAGCATTCAGAAACCACTGCCAGGCTGATGATTGATACGGGTGCGTTGCGGTCAGCGTCGTTTGGTATGCCCAAATCTGTCTATGCAACTCTACGAAGTGACTCCACGGTTTTCCTTGCAGCCACATCTGCCCGTAGCTTGCTAGGTAGATGGTGAGGGGAAGTATTAGTAATAGAGCAAGATTTCTTGTAATCTTCCAGCTGTTTGTTGCCTTCCACTGTTTTATCTCTAGGCTGAGTACTTCAAATACACCAATTGCCCCGATCACAAAAACACCAGACCACTTGCTCGCTATCGCGAACCCAGCCATAACAGCAGTCGCCAAAAAATACCTGTAGATTTTTTCCTTTCGGTACTTCCAGTACCACAACAGTGATTGCAAAATGAAAAAAGTGACATGAATATCATTCATAGCAATGCGAGACTGGACAAGCAATAAGCCGTCGCAGGCGGCAAAAAAACCAGCAAGCAAAGCAAGTCGTTTGTCTTGAAAAAGTGCCTGTGCGAGCCAGGCTGTGGTGAGCACCACTAGGGTGCCAAACACAACCGAGCTGAGCCGCCAAGCGAAACTAGTCTCCCCAAACAGGCGTATGCTGCCAGCTTGGAGGAGTTTAGCTCCAGGAGGATGCAGCCAGTCTATTGCTGTATCAGGTTCATCAGAGCGTGCCGACCATTCGTAAGCGCGAGGGTCGTTGTGTGCAATCAGTTTGGCAGTAACTGCATGGTAGACCTCATCGAACATGTAGTTTTCTGGGATGTGCACGCGATACAAACGAGTGAAAAATGTGAAGGCCACAAGTAACAGCAAGAGCGGGCTGTAGTAGCGCTCGATTATTCGTTGCATGAGCTATCCTAGTAAGTAAAGGATGAACACGACGCTCAGACCAAAGAGTAAAATGGTTGTGAGCAGTGGCTTATCGTTAAAAAGCACTCGCTCCGGAGATTCTCCCTCATTTTTCTCATAAATAAGTTGTAAATATCGCATAACACCAAAGATGACAAAAGGAACAGAAAGCATGAGCCATTTTTGTGTGTGAAGCGTTTTTGGTAAGAATTGGAACAGTGTTGCAAACTCTGATTGAGGCACAATCACTTGATTTTGAAATGTGAAGATTGCATAGGTGAGCCAAGTTGCAGTCGCAAACATACTGGTGTATTGATCGAGCAGGCGCTCGCTATACCGCTTCAAAATTTTTCTCGTTGATCCTACCGAAAGCTCAGGATTACCGAGCAACAGCGTTCGTTCGCTTTGTCGTTTTCCAACCGCAAGAAAGAGAGAGGCAGAAATGACAGTCAGCAAAAACCAAACACTCATGTGAAGATCGACAACAACCGAGCCTGCATAAATGCGAATCAGAAACCCAAGAGCAATCGAGGCCACATCAAGAATTGGAACGTGTTTTAGTATTTTTGAGTACGCAACTTGCAGCAGGACATACAACAGAATAAGTAGTTTAAAAAACAGTGAAAACTGCAATGCAAATACTCCGGCAACGACAAGGAGTACTACTACTGCCATTTTTGCCAGCGAAACCGGGAGAGCGCCCGAAGCTATCGGTCGCTTGTTCTTGAAAGGGTGTTGCGCGTCGGCCTCGCGATCAATAATGTCGTTGGTAATGTAAATTGCAGATGTGACAAGCGTGAATGTCAGTGTTGCGAGTGAGACTGTCCAGAAATAAGCGGGAGCGTCTGCCGGGTCATACAAAAGAAAGCCAGAAAACACGAGTGCGGCAAAGAGCGCGAGATTCTTTACCCACTGCCTTGGACGAGCGGACTTTAGTAGCAAAAAAGCCAGAGTAAGGTATGATTTTTTTGTCATTATTTTTGAGTACTTTTTTTGATCTTTACCCAGAATAATACACCAAACACGAGGCACATGGTGATGACAATTGTAAGCAATTTACCAACCGTATTCAAATAAAGCGAAAGCACGCCGAGCAAGACACTAGAGGCGGTATAAAACAGAGCTATTCTCTGTCGGCTCCAGCCAAATGTATCAAATAACTTATGATGCAGATGACCGCGGTCGCCCCAAAAAGGTGATTTGCCTGCATACAATCTCCTTGCAATAGTAAATATTGCGTCAGCTGTAGGTACAGCAAGCACCATGAGCATAGTAGCCAACTTTGCCCCAGAAAGTATCGCGAGCACGCCTAAGAAATAGCCAGCAAGCGAGCCACCGCCATAACCCGGCATGATTTTTTGCGGATACCAGTTCCAGAGCAAAAGACCCGCGAATGCTCCCGCTACAATAAACGCGAGTTGCGCCGTATTAAAGGTCGTTGGGTCGGCAGCAAACTTGTTGGCGAGCAAGCCAATAAATAGTAAGCCAGCGGCCGCAAAACCTGGAAGCTGTCCATCAACCCCTTTCGACCAATTCACAATGTTTATATTCCAAATGATGAAGAGCACAGCAAAGAGATCAGCTAGCAGCCAAATGTTTCTGACTTCGCCAAAAAATGAGAAAGAAAGTTGTGGCTGATCGAGGTGCAGCACTCCTGGTCCAAAGGGATTGCTAACGTATGCGATGCCGATGCCTGATCCCACAACCAGTAAGGCTGCGAATCCATTTGCAACCAACCGCGGAAACGGATGGAGATCAAAGACGTCGTCTAAGAAGCCGACTGCAGCCAGGATACCTGCACCCGCAAGAATAGCGAGAAGGTACTGATCAAACTCCAAAAAAAATAAGCTGCATAATAAAACTGCGCAGAAAACAACGAGCCCTCCGCCCCGCGGCACAGCTACTTTGTGCGTTTTTTTTGCGTGTGTTTGGAGATTCGGGTCATCGATCCAGCCCTGCTTTTTGTACAGTGCAATCACCAGCGGTGCTGCTGCAAAAGCGAGTAAGAAGCTGAGGAGTAAGGGCATAGCTACTTTACCAAAAGAACTATTCTGATAAGTGAGACAAGCAGTATGCCATTGAGGGCTGTTGTAGCCCAGGCGAAGAGTGTCAGTATCGTTTTGCCAAGTGAGCGCGAGAACAACATGAGCATAAGACTGCAGAGACTAAAAAAGAGGGAAAGTCCTGGCAAGAGCGCAAGCCAGATCTTTGGCATCAACGTGTTACTTGCAAGTAGCTGGTTATTAAAAAGTGGCACCACTGGTTGCAAAATGTTGATTGCCACCACAGTAAGGCTAATTTGTATGATCAAAATGAGGATATTGCTCACCAGTGGAGCACGAAACTGTTTTACTGTTTCCAAGATCGACAACTGAGAATCTGCCATAGTTTAGTATAGCAGGCTAGCCGAGCTCGGCAGGCGTTTCCAGAGTGTAAAGTTTTGATACTGTGTATTAATCGTATACTCGTCAAATAAAAGTGTGTACAGCCCGGGCAGTTCCCTGGCTTCGTTATTCATGATGATAATGTATTCTGGTCGAGCCAGTTCAACGTCACGCATTGTCTGTTCGTAAACATTGAGATCCGCAATGTGAAAGGAAACGGTGAATCGAGTAGGAGGCACTGTTTTGGTGAGTGCGTAGAGCATAGGGTTAGTTCCCCAAATAAAAAGGCTCGGCTTGAGACGTGTTGTTGTTATAGTCCTCGCCGCGGCGTAGTTGTCATTCATCAGAGAGTCAAAAGTCTGGAAATACTCTTGCTGAGAGTATTGTTTGGTGAGGTATTTAAACCAATTTTTGTAGTAAGCTCCAGTGCTATAGAGTCCCACGTTCAATAAAACAAGTACAGCAAGCAAAGTCACCAGGCTGCCTGAAATGAGCGCTAGGCGTCTATTTTTTGCTGCTGCAGTCATACCTCGCTCACGAGTAAATAACAGGGCAACGAGTACTGCTGCTGGTGGAATCACTTGCAAGAAGTAGTGGGGGTAAGGGCGGTTGGAAAGCAGGCTCGCAAACAGCGCAAGCCAAAACCATGCGAGCGAAAATTGGGTTGCTGGCGAGAGTTTTCGGTTCAGGCCCAAGAGGAGCAGTAGCATGCCTCCAAGTAGTATGGCTTTTCCTTGTAGGGTAAAAAGGAAAAGAAGCACTGGGCTAGAAAATGAGAGTTGCCATGAGCCCGCATACTTAAAATTGTAAAGCAGGCCAAAATCAAGATAATCTTGCCCCGACCCAATTGCGTAGAAGTAGATGATTGAGAGAATGAGGGGGACGATACAGCCGATCGCAAAAACACCCGCACTCCAAAGTTGTGGTTTGAGTTGTTGTAGTTTTGTTCTCCAAGCAAGAAACACAAAGATGAGTCCAAATGCAATGATGTCAAACAGTGCTGGCACCTTAGTCAGGAGTGCCAAACCAAAGCTAGATCCAGCGAAAAAGAGGAGTAGGTTTTCTTTTTGTGAGATCTGAAGCTTTTTTATCGTTGTGTTTGTATTAAAAAACGATTTTACAACTGAAGTCTGCAGTAGCAGCCACGCACCATACAGAACAAAAGCAATGACAAAGAGTTCCCCATTAGGTATATGACCCTCGAACCACGGTAGTGAAGTAAACACCACAAATAAGAGCGTTGCGATACCAGCTGTTTTTAGCCGGCCAAAAAGCGTCCTGGCGAGTGAGAAAAACGCTGCAGTTGAGAGCAACATCATGACATAGAGCAAAATACGAAACTGCAGCTGGTTGTCTACCATTGCGAGGTAGTATATGAGCGGTGTTTTGTGATCGACTATCGAGGTGTAGAGAGTGCCACCCTCTCGCAACGCTGTTCCGATAGTAAGGTAGATACCTTCGTCTCCGTTCCAATATGGTTCTGCAAAGTTAGGCACGCGAAGAATAGTGAGTAGTAAGAAGAGAGTGAAGAGGAGGCCCTTGGGCTCAATCAAACGTTGGTGAAGTGTTTTTAAAAAATGCATCAGCACTTTTAGTATATGCGCTCAAACTTTTTCTGTCACCTTGTACTCTAGATACTTGCCGAGCATCAACCGAGTGTGCGCATCAATACCTGGCAGAGCGGAAAAGAAAAAACCAATGATTGGCAACAGCAAGAACTCAAGTGGTTGGAAAATATACGAGAGTACTCGTCGTTTGCTGGGTCGAGGCGGGCGATTAAGTGCGTCGATAACAAACACAGCTACCATCGAGATCAGAGAGGCTGTGAGTAGTGCCGAAATAACTTGCGGCAATGTTTTACCCAGAATGGTGCGGTTGAACTGCTCATTGAGCAGTGGTGGAAAGAATGCAGAGACGGTGATGGCAAACCAATTCACCGGCCAGAGAAAGTGGTCCTCTATTGTTTTGAGTACGCGAATCGATTTATCCCAAAAAGGCACATTTGGCGTCGTAAGGTATTGTTTAATTATGTACGCATCATCACTCACACCCCAAGCCCAGCGCTTGAGTTGTTCATATTGATTTTTGTAAGACTTCCATGCAGAACTAGACTCAGCAGCATCAGAATATATAGGTAAGAAAATTGGATGTACCTCAAAGGCACCCTTCTTGGCAAAGTATGATTTAAAAAAGAGTCTATAGTCTTCTGGGATAACATCCGTGTCCCAATAACCGATGTCCACAATGTGTTTAAACGAAGTGGAGTAAGTCGAAAAATTGATCAACCGATCCGAACGCATCAGGACGTGCATCTGAATGACTGAAAAAAGGGAGGCAAGCACGCGGATCGGTGCTGGCACACTCCAAATATTGTTATAAAAGACAATCGAGCCCTGCCAAATACAGTTGTAGCGATCAGTTCGAGTGAGAAAGTCATGGGTAAGAGCGGTGAAGTACGAAGGGTGAAAAAGCGCGTCGGCGTCCTCACTCGTGATAGTCGTATTTTTCAGTACGATTTTTTTCTTATCTATTATTTCTTTTTTCGCTTGACGAGCTCCCCAAGCAGTATTGGATGATTTGCCTTTAATTTCGCCAAGAATGTCGGGGTGATACGTTGTCAGCAGTGTGCCAAACGAACTGCCGAACTGCTCAGAGAGCTTTTTTGCTTTTTCTTGTGCAAAGGCACCCTCGCGTTCTTCAAACGAGAGCACGATGTGTAGATTTTTTGTGGGAAATGTTTGTTTTTCTAATGCAGTGAGGGTGCGAATGAGTGTCTCGAGTGGTTCTTGATAGGTTGGAATAATGATGCAGTGATGAATACTTTCCCAGTTTTTGGGATACTGTTGCTTGAGATCGGTTAGCCAATCAAACTTACTCGCAGCCTTGATTTTGAAGTGTGCGAGAACAGCGAAAATTGCCATGCTAATGGAGCGATAGAGCCAGTACACGCTAAAGGTAATGACGTAGTACGCGACTGCCTCAGGAATAATAAAAGAACCCCAGATTGGAAAGAGTATGAGCGACCAGGAAACAAATCCTGGTAGAATCTCGAGAAACCGCTGTGTTTTAACGGGGTGTCTTGTGACGTATCTGGCGATTTTATTCATAAATCTTATACCGGTATTTTATCTAAAAATGCGGCTTGTGTGTTGCTCAGTATCTGGTCGGCTGTAATTTTTCGATTTATGTAAAGCGAGTCAGCTGTTTCAGACATCATCCATGGCTCGCAGGTTTGACCACGATGAGATTGAGGTGGCAAATAGGGTGCGTCGGTCTCGAGCAAAATTTTATCAATTGGGGCCAGGGCAATGGCGGAGCGAATCGTGTCGCTTTTAGGATAGGTACTGTTGCCAGCCACTCCTATGTATACGCCAAGTTGTACTGCTTTTTGTATGTACTCACTTGGTCCGGAAACACAATGCAAAATGCAGGGAGCTGATTCCTGTTTCACGGATGAGAGAATTTCGAGCAGTTCGAAGTACGCCACAGCTCCCTTATCCCGAACATGAATGCAGGTGGGTAGGGAGTACTTTGCTGCGATTGCGAGTTGTGCGCGCAAAGCCTGTTTCTGCACTTCCTTTACTACTTCGTCTGCTGGTGAATCTGAGAGTCGAAAGTAATCGAGGCCAATTTCGCCAATTGCGACTACCTTCTCAGCGCTCGCCAGGGCTTCAAGTTGCGAAATCTCATCGAGTTGTTCCTCCAATTTGAAGTAATTTGGGTGAAATCCAACCGTGGCAGCGAAGTGAGGATTTTTGCCTGCGAGCTCGATAGCTTTTTTACTAGTATCAAGATTTGTGCCAACTACAACACTCGCGATAACTCCAGCTGATTTCGCATTTTCCCAATGAGTTTCCCAAGAGCTCAAGAGAGGCTCGAGGTTGTAGTGACAGTGGGTGTCAACGATCATGGAACTTACTTTCGAGGAAACAATGGAGCAATCGCTGAGATCTCTTGGTTTGCGAAGTGCTTCAAAATGTGGCTAGCGGTGTTTGGCATGAGTGGTTGCAAGTGATAGCCGATATTTAGAATTTTCTCTACTGCTACAGTCAGAATTTCTTTCTGTTCAACGAGAGGTTTTGCCCAAGGTGTTTGTTCGCTGAGGAATCCATCAAGCTTGCGAATTTGGTCAGAAACCCACTCAGCGGCTGCAGAGATCTCAAAATTGGAAAAAGCGTGATCAAATTCAGCTGAGAATTGATTCGGTATCTTTCCACCAGGCATGGCATTTTTTTCACAGAGCTTTGCAATTCTCGAACACAAGTTGCCAATTCCATTTGCCAAATCAGCGGTGTATGTCTCGAGAAACTTTTCTTGGGAGAAGTCGCCATCGGCATGTGTTGGCACGTGACGTAACAGGTAGTAACGTACTGGTTCTAGACCGTGATCTTCTACCAATTGAAACGGATCTATCACGTTGCCGAGAGACTTGCTCATCTTTTGTCCATCTGCCGTGAGATAGCCGTGCACAAAGGTAGTTTTTGGGAGTGGCAGTTTCGCAGAAAGGAGCATGCCTATCCAGTAAATTGAGTGGAAGCGATTGATGCCTTTGCCAATGACTTGGACGGCAGAGGGCCAGTACTTGTTGAAATCTGTTTCATCCGTACCCCAACCAAGTGCCGTTATATAGATTGCGAGTGCGTCGAACCAAACATACATCACTTGCGTGTTATCTCCTGGTACAGGTACGCCAATGCCCCGAGCTCGTTCTGATGAGCGGGAAATACTGAAGTCATCTAAGCCTCGTTCAATAAATCGCAGCATCTCGTTTTTATACTGCTGAGACACAATTTGGTGAGTGTCACTTTCGATTAATTTGAGAATCTCTGCTTGGTACTTTGATAAACGAAAGAAGTAATTTTCTTCTGTCACTGACTCCGGAGCTTTCAGGTGTTCGGGACAAAAACCTTCTTTTGTCAGGTCCTCTGGGTTATAGAAACTTTCACAACCAACACAGTAGAGACCAGTGTAGGTTTTTTTGTAGATATCGTCATTTTCAAGACAACGGAGCCAGAGTTTTTGGACTCCCGGCCAATGCTGTTGCTGGTCACTGCCACGACGAAAGTGTGTCAATCCTATGCCAAAGAAAGCGAATGCATCTTTGAAAATCTTGGCATACTCGTCGAGCCAAGCCTGCGTTTCCACTCCAGCTTTTTCCGCTGCTTGGACATTTTTGAGACTGTTTTCATCAGTTCCAGAAGTAAATGCGACGTCTTTACCCAAGAGCCTGTGATACCGCGCAAGCGCGTCTGCCTGAAACCACTCCAAGACATGACCGACATGTGGACGGGCGTTCACATAGGGTATGGCGGTAGTAATATAGTATGAGTTACTCATGATGTATTTCGCTGGTACTAGTATACGAGAATACTAGAGAAATGGAACGTAGCGGCGAATTTTTTCTGCTTTGTCTCGCGCCCAAACATCAAGCTTGAGTAGTTGTAAGGCCATTTGCATGGCGGGTGATTTTTGTTGCTGCGAGGCTGTTGAAATGGTTGCACTCGAAACGCCGAGTTTTTTTTGAATTTGTTCGTACGACTTTCCTGCCTCGAGCTCTGTGTGAATTGCCAATCTAGTTCCCAGTTGGTTGAGCTCGTTGCTCGAAAGAAAACTGTGCAAAAAGGCCAACATTTTTTGCTCACTTCGTATATCGGCGAGCGTGACTGCAAGTTGGTGTTCAAATGTACTTGTTTTTTTTGGCATACCAGGCTTAGTCTATCATATTAGATCAAAATACGACATGCTGAAAACGAAGAAGGAAAAGTATTGTAATTGGAAGTGCAATCAGCAATCCCCAGCGCAGGCTTTGGAGTATGTAGCCGACGAGAAAGTAAATCGCAAAAAAAAGAGTTATGAGAAACGGTCCATACGAATTTGGAAGAGGGAAGTGTGCGATTTCCTCGGGCGGAATTCTAAGTACTAGAAAAACCAGACCTCCTCCCATACAAAGCCCAAGAATTCCTAAAGGAGCTGTACGAAAATACTTCCTGTCTCCCGTTTGCGGCTTTATTGGTTCGACAGTTAATCTTGAACGAGCTTTTTGCACTGGGTTTAGTATACTAGCTTCCACGTATGGATTTCGAAGTTTTAGTTCTGATTGTTATTGTTGCTGGCTTTGTCATTTTGTATTACTTTCTGCGCCAAATGCACACGAAGCAATCGAGCAGTGACATGGGCAAGTTAGTAGATGAGGTGTTTGGACGCAGTGCTGAAAAAATTGCCGAACAGAGCAAGCGATTGTTGGCGAGCGATCGTGACAACATCAAGACGGACTTGGCAAACAAACAGCAAATGCTCGAAGGACTTGTTTCTCGCTTGCAAAAGGACTTGGCCACTCGACAAGATGAGATTCGCAGCCTAGAAAAGGATCGTTCTCACAAGTTTGCAGAAATTGTCACTAGTCTGACTGAGAATAGAAAAATCACAGGTGAGCTGGCTCAATCGACCGAGCAATTGGCAAAAGTGTTGTCAAACAACCAAGCTCGCGGAGAGTGGGGAGAGCGAATTATAGAAGATCTGCTTAGAGTGAACGGTTTAATCGAAGGGGTTCACTTTGCCCGACAGTCCAAACAACTAGGCGGCACCGCACGACCAGACATTACACTCCTACTGCCAAATGACAGAGTTGTGCCCGTTGATGTGAAGTTTCCCTATGCTGACATCCAAAAACTTGCCTCGAGTGGTAATGCAGCAGAAAGAGCGCAATTGGTAAAGCAGTTGAGAACGAACATCAAAGAAAAAATTGCTAAGGTAGCTGAGTATATTCAGCCCGATGCCAATACGCTCGATTATGCAATTTTATTTGTGCCAAACGAGATGGTTTTTTCCTTTCTCAACCAAAAGTTTCCAGATCTGCTGGACGATGCGCTCCGCCAGCGCGTCATCATTGTTTCTCCGTTTTCATTTATTATCGTCGCGAGAACCGTGAGGGAAAGTTATCGCAACTTCATGGTTGGTGGCAAACTGAAGGAAGTGATAAAGCACATCGACGGTTTTGTGATGGAGTGGGGAAAGTTCAGTGAGCAGATTTCAAAGTATGGCCGCTCCCTTGTGACACTACAAACTGATTATGAGACTCTGATGGGAACGAGACACCGACAGTTAGAGCGAAAGATTGAACAAGTGAAAACAGTGACGCAGGGTTCTCTGGAAGAAGGTCCAGAGCAACAAAAGTTATTGGATTAGCGAAGGTATTGGGAGAAGAACTCTAAATCTCGTTGAACCGCAAGGTTCCAATTTGGTTGTAGATTGTGATCTGCAGTAGGGTATTGAAAGTAGGTGTGAGCGATCTTATTTTCAGTCAATAGCTTGCTAAATTCGTCGCTCCAAATTTTTGGTGCAGCCTCATCTAACTGCCCGTGATGGATCTGCAGGGGCCCAGTCAGTGAACTCACAAATTGTCTGAGAGAAAACTGTCGTAAGTCATACTCGGATTCCAGCTGATTAATCCAGAGACGAACAGCGCGCCCCTCATCTGCTTCTTCGTCGCTGTAGTACAGCACTGAGTAGGGAAAGGGGGCGGTGACTGGAGCCCAGAGAGTCGTTGGGACAGGAAGTTGTGCAATCTCGAGTGTGGTAAGCGCTATTTGTCCGCCGTTGCTGTGTGCCCAGATGCCAACTTTTCGGTCACCATTTTGAAACTTTGGTAAGGTTTGTAGCAATTGGGCCATGAGCACGGGTTTCTCAAATCGTGCTGCCCAAACATCTTCGAGCTCAGCATCGCTGCCTGCAACGCCATAAAAATCTGGGGCAATTGTGATATACCCATTTCTCGCGAAGACTGCAGCAGCATTTTTGGTGCCGGTGCCGGTTTGGTACGCGTCTGGAGGAACATAGCCACGAATCATAAGAATTACTGGAGTTTGTTCAGTGATGGAAGTGGGGAGGTTGAGTTGCCCAGTCATGTTTCTGCCATTAAATGACGTACGAAACACAGAGCTGGTAAAAGCGCTTTCCGTTGCGATTGGTTCCACGATCTCAATTGGCACAGACTCGTATTGCTTGCCTTGCAGTGATGGGATTGTGTAGGCCAGATAGGGTTGCTCCACTGGTTTTTCTTTTTCTGAGAGTACGGGAGAATTAAAGTTGCTCATTTGGGTGGTGAGCTCCGGACCGATAAACACTCCAAGCGCAAAACTAGCTGCTAGAAAAATGCCAAATATAAGTGCTTGTGTTATTTTCATTCTGCTGAGAACATCATACTACTGATTACAAATGATGCACTTCATTCGAAAATACTGGCTTGTACTCTTGTTTCTCGTCTGTTCGTCTGGGTATTTGTTGGGAGTGCTGCGAGTCGGCAGCACCGTTTGGGGTGATTCTATTTACTACTATGCATACACGCGCTCGTTGGTTGTCGATCATGACATCAGCTTCGCCAATGAAAGCGTCATGCCGAGTCTGCCGTTTCCCAATCCTCCCAAGCTTAGTTCTGCCACTGGGTTAGTTGCGAGCAACTTTTCTCCTGGGACTGGCATTCTTTGGATTCCAGGATTTTTGCTTGGTCAAGGAATGTTATTGGCTGATGGTTACTCGCTTTTTACACAAGTCATCGTTGGATTGAGTGCCGTCGGATATGGGGTGCTCGGGGTTTATTTCTTTGCGAACGGACTCAAATCGTTATTTCCACAAACGGTGGTGATTCGTACCGTCATTAGTTTTTTACTCGCCACGCAACTGTCGTACTACCTTTCGCTTGATCCGCTCAATTCACATTCTGTTTCATTTTTATTAAACTTGGGCGAAAACCCCACGCCTTTCAAGGCTGGGGATGAAGCCCTGCCCGGAGCGAATCTTTAGATGAGCGGAGGCAAAGTTCATGAGATACTTTCAGCATGGCTACGAAATACTGGACAGGCGCTCATACAACTCATCGGTTGAGATACCACTTGGTGATTTTACCGAAATACCGCAAGAGAGTCCTCAAAGGCAAAATAGCCACTAGAATTAAGCAACTATTCTTTCAAGCATGTCAAATAAATAAATGGTGGATTGATGAGTTAAATGTACAACCTGATCACGTACATCTACTTATACAAACTAAACCGAGGGAGTCACTTTCTCAGGTTGTACAACTACTTAAGGGTGGAAGTAGCAAAGTGATCAGGATAGAGTATCCAGAACTAGAAGAATATCTTTGGGGTGATAGCTTTTGGTCAGATGGCTATTTTGCCGAATCAGTTGGTGTGGTAAATGAGAGCGTCATTAAGAACTATATTAAAAACCAACATGATGAAAGTATGGAGGCTGAGCCTCCTGCCTGAATCCCCGGGCTTTAGCCCGCGGGAGTGGGTTCAATTGCCAGTTTGTCGTTTTATATATGGGTAACAATCTGGCAGGCACGAGCGATGACTTGGAAGCAGTCGATTGCTCTGGGGGCCAGCTTGGGTTTGCTCGGCTTGATTCGAAACCAAGATGTGCTGACCGGTGTCGTCTTACTGAGCAGCTTACTGTGGAGAGTAAAGCCACGGATACTCATGATACAAAATCTCTCACTAGTCATCTTAGTAGCAATCGGTATTGGCTCCATCCAGCTTGCGACCAATTGGACATTATTTCACAGTTGGCAGAGTCCATATATCATCAACGGCCAATCGCTGAGTTGGTTCTCTCCTGATTTTATTCGTGTGTTATTTTCGCAGGGCAATGGTCTGTTTCGCTATGCACCGCTGGCAGCTATTTCTGTTTTTGGATTACTTTTATTATTGAAAGTAGACCGAGGAATCGCGAGTATTTGCTTACTCGTTTTTTTCTGTCAACTCTATGTTATCGCTAGTTGGGCTCCAGAAATTGTCGGTGGTCCATATGGATCGCGGATGTTTGTGGGAACGCTACCTTTTTTAGGAGTGGGATTAGCGCACATCTTGACCACGACTAAACTACCCTGGTGGTTATTTGCTACTGCCCTCTTATTCACTTGGAATTTGTATCAAATAGGCGTGATGCTGATCCGTTGGTAGGTCAAACCAGAGTACACTTTTCACGCGGAGCCTGATTATAGCAAGTTTGTTTCTGGTACGTTACAGAAATAAGAGTGGTTACTCTGTTGCAAAAATGATAGATTGAACTTCATCTCTATGTCATTATCTAGGACAATTCGCATCATACTGATTCTGTCTGTACTCGCAGCTGTTTTTGTGATTAGAGCTTACTCCTTGCCAACAAATGTTCAGTTTGACAGTGATGCTGGTAGAGACTCCTTGTTTGCACTGAGAATTTTGGATGGTGATCCAACATTGTTGGGTCCTGCAGCGAGCGTAGGTGGTTTTTACCTCGGACCGTTGCTGTACTACTACATTGCAGTTATTTTTTTGCTATTTGGTCTCAATCCCGTTGCAGTCTCACTATCGTATGTGCTTATGGGTGTAGCAGTAGTTGGGCTTGGAACTTGGTTACAGAAAATGTATGTATCTCCCACAGCCGCTCTCATTTTTTTGCTTCTTGCAACCAGCAGTCTTCCACTCGTGACGGCAAGTCAGTCGGCTACCAACCAGCCGATGATGCCACTAGTGACAGTGCTGTTTCTGATCACCTATATGTTCGGATTGAGGAAAAATTCTTTACGGTTCGATGTTCTTACAGGTCTAGTCTTTGGTTTATTTCTCCACGTTCACTTTAGCGCATTTCTTATTTTTATCCCCCTTGTCCCACTATTCCTTTGGCACGCTCAGGGAGATGTAAAAAGAAAGCTGTTACATGTTTGCTTATTTGGTGTGGGAATCTTAGCTATGTCTTCTCCAGTCCTAGTATTTGACATTCGTCATGGCTTCATCACGACAAAGTCGTTGTTTGAATACATTGTGGCATCTGCCTCGGGTTCCGAGTTGAGCGACGCCAGACCGCACTTGGATGCATTCGAGAAACTGCAACTTATTGGTGAGCAACTCACCCCGGTGTTTCACTTGACTGTGTTTTCTCTTCTAATTGGCAGCGTTTCTACTTTTTTTAAGAAGAACATTTGGTCGTCCCAGTATGTGCAAACACTCATGGTACTTTCACTCGGCAGTCTCCTGCTAACTCTCTTGTATCAGGGTTACTTGTTTCCCTACTACCTACTTGTTCCACTTACAGTCTGGTTGTTACTTCTTGCGACACTCATTGCGCAAGTGCGACCCAGATTTTTAGGGATTTTACTTGCGATTGTAATTAGCTTACTTTCACTTTCTCGACTTAGCTACAACGACAAATTTCGTACTGTCAAAAATCTCTCACACATAACAGCGGTGATTGAGCAAGATATAAAAAAAACTAAGCCAGAAAGGTTTACTGTCTTCAAAGACAGTAGTGATCAAATGACGGGGCTTGGGTATGAATATCGATTTTTACTTGCCCGAGATGGATTTATGCCCCACTCAGAGTATGCGTACAAAGAAGCAGATGTTTTGTACTACATTCGCGAAGAGGGAAAAGCTGATCCGCTTGTTTCTACGCATTGGGAAACTACAGAGTTTGGGGCGACGCAGGCGGAGTTGATCGCAAAACCTCATGTGCATACTGGGATAGTGGAAGTTTATAGACTTACCAGGTAATATTAAAAAATGTTCAAAAAACTTTCTAGCAAATCCCTGCACAAAGACCATTGGCTAGAATTTTTTCTTGATGATATTGCCTTTCCAGACGGCAGCACTGGAACCTACGCTTGGGCAAGGCGGATGAATGTTGTTGCATTTGTTATTGCAACTAAGGACAGAAAAATTCTACTGCAAAAAGAGTATCGCTATGTTGTTTCTGAGTACAGTTGGGAAATTCAGGGTGGCGGCATAGACAAAGGCGAGACAGCAAAGCAAGCGGCGGTGCGAGAAATCTTTGAGGAAACGGGACTTACGATC
>JAQBYG010000052.1 GCA_027620445.1 bacterium | reverse complement strand
TGTTTCTCGAGCGTGTCTTACAAAAATTGACAACTGCGCCCATTGAAAAGTTTCCTACCATTTTAGAAAAAACCCGCCTGGCTGCCGAACAACAACACCTCCTGTTTGCCTTTACCGATGATTCTCAACAGGCGGCATTTCATACCCTGGGTTGGAGCGGAAGTATCTTGCAACCGCCCTGCCCTTCTCAACTGGCTGCGGATGTTTGTGTAGTTGATCCTCTGTATCAAGTTGAGGCCAATATTGGAGTTAATAAAGCCAATTACTACCTCCAGCGCGAGATCTCGCACGAAATTACACTTACTACTACGGCAGCCAAACACCTCCGCACCGTCGAGTATAAGAACACTGCGCAGTCAAGTTCCTGGCCAAAAGGACCATATAAGGCTTTTGTGCGCTACTATCTTGCCCCAGGCTCACAGTACGAGCGATTGCTGATCAATGGCTCCCCTATTTCTATTCAAGATCTTTCGCTGACTACCGAGCACAACCGCACGCTTGTAGGGGCAGTTATCACTGTGCCGGTTGGTGGAACATTGACGACGCAATTGAGCTACTCTTCTCCACACAATTTGAGCACCAGCTCGAGTTCATACGTGTTTTTTAATCAAAAGCAGCCAGGCACCGGCGAGGCACCGCTCAAAGTCTCACTCAGTTACCCGCCGGAGTTACAACCAGAGAGAATTGCGCCTCAAGCAGAACTTTCGGACACCACTATTGATTTTAGTGACACCGAAGAAAAAAGCCGTATGTACGGAGCTAAATTCTTCTGATTACACTTGACGCTACAACTAGTGATATAATGCGCGAGTTAACTTGACCCGAAAGTAATATGACAGCAACTGTAGCACCGTTCAAATTTCACGTCTCTAATCGAGATATTTCTAGTGAGCCAGTGGCTAAAATGCTCAAAAATGGCGATATACCAGCAAATATCTTTGGTTTGTCAAAACCATCAATTTCGATAAAATGCCCTAAAAAACTAGTACAAAAGTATCGAGAAGATATCGAATCGGGTCTTTTGTATGTCGTTCTGGATAGCAAAGAGGAAGTCCCAGTATTGTTGGAGGAAATTCAAACACACCCAGTTACTCGTGAGCCGCTTCACATCACCTTTAAGCGCGTCAACTTGGCACAAAAAATCGATTCGGATGTTCCTCTCGAGACGATAGGTGAGTGCGAGGTCAAGGGGGCTAACGTGCTTCTGGTGCGAGATGAGTTGCCGATAGAATCTCTTCCATCAGATATTCCAGAGCGAATTACTATTGATATCTCGAGTTTGACTGAGATTGGGCAGACGCTTGGAGTCGCTGATTTGCAATTTGACCGAGCAAAAGTGGTCCTCAGGCTTTCCGAAGAAGAGATGGAAGCACCGCTGGTTATCGTACAGATGCAGAAGGAAGAAGTCGAAGAAGTGGCTGTAGAAGCTGCGCCGACTGAGGGTGAAGCTGCTGCTGATGGTGGCGCCGCTACCGCTGAGGGCACTCCAGCTGCTGAACCAGCCAAAGAGTAAATTTTCTTTTATCGAATTATTTCTGGGGTAGAGCGATTGTTTTTGACCGCTTGGTCAAAATAGCGCTGTGCTTCTCGAGTATTTCCGAGTGTTTCATACAGCACAGCAATGTGTAGTTGGAGTTCCTTGTGGGTGGGTTGTTGGGCGTGCAGTGTGAGCAGGTAGGCGAGTTGTTCTTCGGCTTCTGCTGGCGAAAGGCGATAGGTCTCACTTTTTGGTTCGGTCTGCAAAGCGAGCTCGAGTGGAGCAGGGGGAGTCTGGGTAGCAGTCAGGGTCTTGGTGATTTGCAGCAAGCCAATTGAGCCAAGGAGCAGCACCGCAACAACCGAGACAAAGGCTAGTCTGCGTTCAGCCAACTCCGCGATAGCTACACGTGTGAGGAAAAGACCGATAGACCAGAGAAGACGGATGTGTAGGATGAGTGTGCGAAACCAAGCCATGCATCCAGTATACCAGTCATGATGAGCTCGTTATGAGGGCCAACTCCGTTCGGTGAGCAGCATGTCTGGATGCAGCTCTCGCCAACAGGCTTCTGTCACAAACGGCATGAAGGGGTGGAGGAGCTGGAGGAAGGTTTGGAGCGTTACGCTCAGGCTGCTCGTAGAGACCTGGGTTTTTTTGTGTAACTCGATGCAGTCGTCACAAAACCAGTGCCAAAACTCGTTGTAGACAGTGTCGGCGGCAACGCCAATCTTTCTGGTTGTAAGTAGGGTCGCCATTTTTTTACTGAGTGCCTTGCGCTTGGTTGCCAAAGCTTTGTCTCCTGGTAGGGCAGGGGAGTCACTCATTTCTTGCAGTACTACGTAGCGCGTGGCGTTCCAGATTTTATTGGTCAAGTTGCGCATGGCAATAAAGTCGCGCTCGCCGACAGATTTATCAATACCAGGCGTAGAGCGGATGACGAGCGCCATTCGCACTGCGTCAGCTCCATACTTCTCGACCATGTCGATAGGGTTGACGACATTGCCCTTGCTCTTGCTCATCTTCTTGCCTTGCTCGTCGCGGACCAGACCATGCAGATAGACTTCAGCAAAGGGAGATTTTCCCGTGAGGTAGATCCCGAGTAGCATCATGCGCATCACCCAAAACGGCAAGATGTCGTAGCCTGTCTCCATCACCGTGGTGGGGTAGAAGCGTTCGAAGTCACCAGGCTTGGTTGTCTTGAGTGTATTGACCGGCCACTGCGCCGAGGAAAACCAAGTGTCAAACGTATCTGTCTCTGGTAAGTAGTTGTGTTTGCCACTCGGAGCAGCCTCGCCGATCGAGTAGGGGACTTCGGCATCAGCCGAGAGAGTTTGTAGTCCCTGAGTAATGTCCGCGAGCGAGTGCTTTTTGAGCAACTGCGAAAGCGTGCCGCTGACATACTCTTTTGTTGGGCTGAGAAATGAAACAGTAATCGCGTCTTCGTAGCCATCAACTTGATACCAAACGGGAATGCGAATACCCCAGACTATTTGACGACTAATGTTCCAGTCATTCAAATTTGTTAACCAATGCTTGAGGATTTTTTCTCGGCCAGCGCCGTAGATCTTGGTCTCTTTTTTGCTGATGGCTTGGAGCGCCGCCTTGGTCAGGCTGTTGCCTTTTTTATTCACCGAGATGAAGAATTGTGGAAGGGGGAGTGGTTCGATCACCCGACCGCATTTATAACAGGTCTTTATAGTATTTTTGTATGCTGTATCAATCTTTTCTATCAATCCAGCTTGCTCAAGATCTGCGACAATTTGCTCGCGTGCTGCCGCTACCTTGAGGCCTGCGTACTTGCCAGCGAGCGCAGTCATTTTTCCATCAAAACCGATCACTTGTTTGAGTCCTGGCATCTCATCTTTGTGCCGCTGCCAAACGTCAAAGTCAGCAAAGTCGTGGGCTGGGGTAATCTTCACTACACCGGTGCCAAACTTTTGGTCTACAAAAGTATCGGAGATAACTTTAATTGAAAAATGTCCGTTTAAGCCCTCAACCTCAATTGTTTGCCCAATATATTGTTGATATCGTTTGTCCTCTGGATGCACTGCTACTGCAGTATCACCAAACTTTGTTTCTGGTCGTGTTGTGGCTAGAGTGAATGGACCATACTTGAGATAATACAAAGGAACAACTTGATCTGTATGTACAAC
>JAQBYG010000051.1 GCA_027620445.1 bacterium | reverse complement strand
GGGAAAATGACTTGTGTTGCACAAAGCAGCGAGCAGTTACGACATTTTTGAGCGCTGTATCTGTACTCTCAAACGAAAGTAAATTTGTGGCTCTCGCAAAAGGATTTTGGTGAAGAACAAAAAGTGCCAGCAGTATTGCGGCATAGAGTGATTTGTGTTTGGCTAGCTTAGTAAATAGTTGTGTAAGTTTTTCACTTCCTGCTTCTCGCGCGATCATGCCAAGTGTTAGTCCTGACACCCCCCAGTAGATAAACGCGACCTTCGAGGCGGCGAAGACATCGATGTAGAGCGCATTGAGTAGCAACCCCACGCTTGCACCTATATATCCGATACTGAGAGCTTGAAGCAATCCCGTTTGCCTAGAAAGTTTTTGCTGCACCAACCTAATGCCAACAAGAATAAAGCCATAAAATGCGATGAAGCCAAAAAGCCCAGTCTCTCCGAGGGTTCTCAGGTAGTTGTTATCGGTACTATCTGCTTCCACAAATTGAGTATTTTCTAGTTTTGAGAGTGTGCCGTAGCCACTGCCAAGCAGCGGGTTATTACTCAATCCTTTGAGAGCCTGTGGCCAGAGCGTGTCGAGTCGAATTCCCATTGAGATACCGTAGCGAAGCGCATTTGGGGACCAGGTGCTTTTTTCAAGTTTGCGTGTGGTGGTTACCTCGCCGTCTGGAGAGGTTTGGGTGTAGGTTTTCCATTCATAGCCGTTTCCGACAAGATCGGTTGGATCGGCGTTCTCTTGATTTTGAAAGACTGAGCGATAGAGTGTTGTGAAGCGAGTTGCTGTTGTAGCGCCAAAGAAGGTCAAAAAGAGTGTGGCTGCAAGTCCTACTCCGATGAGAGCTATGGTAGAGAGCAAGGCCTTTTGCTTTTTGTTTTGTATCCGAGAGATATTGAGGACTGCGACAATACACAGTCCAAGCAAGCAAGCTACCAGCGCAGTCTTGGAGCCAGTTTCTGCCAAGAGCCACAGTCCAGCGAGTAGAGTTGTTTGCAACCAGCCAAAAACGAACAGTTTTTTCGGGTTTCTGCCAAATTGGGTGAGGGAAAAAGCTAGTAGTAACGGCAGCACAATCACTAAGTAGGCGGCTAGATCGTAGTGGCCACCAAAGGTAGAGCTCACCTTCCCCCCCGCTTCGAGATAAAATGCCTGCCCTTTGCTGTACTCGCGGTTCATGGTTGAGTACAGAGGGAAGCGCGCGTATTTCTGTCCTATACCGTAGAGAGTGACGAGCATGGTGGTTGCTGCGAGTACGAACAGCGCGACTTTCACTTGCTGTTTGGTTCGGATACCGGCAAATACAATAAAAAAGAGCATAAAGTACTCAAGATACCGAAAATAATGTAGCGCGCTTTTGCCGATATGTAGCAGTTCGAATGGTATGGTCTGGAGCAAGAAAACGCCAAGTGCAACGCTCAGCAGACCCCCGAGCGCGTAGAGACCGACGAACCCGAGATAGCCGTTTTTCCACACTTCTTTGTTCTTGAGCGCGTGCAAAAACCAGAGGCTACTTGCGAGCACCATTAAGATATCCTCTACCCGCACGCGGACAATGTAGCCGGGGAGAATATCAAACAGTGGTATTTTTGGGTACAGCGGGATGAAGGCGAGGAGGAAGAGGGAGACCGAGACAAGGGGGGTGGCAATTTGCCCCTTACCTTGTTTATTTGCTGCTAAATTGATCATGATTTAGTGAGTATATATTACACGCTCCCAAGCTGCCCGTCATGTTATACTTAGTTTATGACGGACTTAAGCTTCATAACCGCTGATTTTAAAGACTCTGATATCTCGTACGTGGGATTGTTTGGTTCGAGAGCGAAAGGTGACGCGACTCATGACAGCGACTATGATTTCTTGATCGAGTTTGAACCAAATAAAAAGTATACAATGTTTGATCTTTCTAACTTGAAAGGACGCCTAGAGAAGAAGCTTGGTGCCTCCGTCGACCTGGTAACAACAAATGCAATACATCCATACATGAAAAAAAATATTCTTTCAACCGTTCAGGTTCTTTATGATACTAGATCGTGATCGCGTTTTAGCTAATCATATTCTAGATGCCGCAGACGCAATACAGCTTTTTATATCAGGACTGTCGATTACTGCATTCGCAGAAAATGATCTTGTTAAAAGCGCTGTCGTCAAAAAGTTTGAGATAATTGGTGAAGCTGCTAACAAAATTTCAGTTCCTTTCAAAGAGCAGCATGCGCAAATTCCGTGGAGAGATATCATTGGCATGAGAAACTTTTTGATTCATGATTATACTGGCATCGATTACGAAGGTGTTTGGAATACTATCGAGATCCATTTGCCAGCGCTGAAGGACGCGCTTCAAGAACTTCGGTTCTCTGAAGAGAAAAAAAGAGAGTTGGAATCAGCTTTCTGACTAAGGCGTAGCCCACTTACTATAAATGTAACCTATACAGATTGCACAGTTCGTAGCACCCAGATTGCACGAGCTCGAGACTAAAGGAGTCCTGGATTGCCTGGAAGGCAGCTATTTTGTCTGCTTCGTGACCGAGACCGTAATTTATTACAAACACCTCTCCATTTTCTGCAAGCTTTTGTTTGTAGAGCGAAATAAGATTGGAGTAATCGTTTTTGCCCCATGCAGCTTCTTGATCCCGTGGGTCTCTATTAAAATCTTGTTGATTTGCCAGTGGCAGGAGCTCTATATTTTGGTTCGAAAAGTAGTCGACCAAGTAGGGGCTGATTGCCGTAATCACAATTGGTCTGGGCTCACTTGCTGTCTCAAAGTATTTGTTGAGCTCGAGGACACTGAGATACCACCAGGGGGTTTCGGCATGACGCAGGTTGAGCATGACTTGATTTTTCAGTCGCAGCGCATTTGTGCCCAAGAAAATGAGTCCGAGTACTGCAACCAGAGTAATCGGTACCAATGATTTGTGGTTTTTTGCCACGTGTTTCTGCACAAAAAAAATAGTTTCTTGTAGTGCAATAGCAAAGGCAAGAAAAAGAACAGGAATGGCATACAAGATGTATCGAGACTCAAAAGAATAAAAGAGTGAAAGAAATCCAACCTGAATACCCAAGAGCAATAATACAGAGCGTGAGAAGAATTGGTATTTTGAGCGAACACTTGTTGCTACTAGTGATATGGCAGCTACTATACCGATAACTTGCGGAAGAAATGAACTTTTGACCCAAAGTGTGTAAATACTACCTCCGGTGAGTGCTTGCAAATACACTGGAAGATTTTTTTTGAAGAATACTGTGCTGATCCAGGCTGCGGACGACTCACCTGTTGTTGCCAGGCCAAGTTTTTCTTTAAACAAAATGTTTTCTATCAAATTAATACCCTTGAAGATTAGCTCATTTCCTCCAGAGATTAAAAAACCAAATACTGCTGCGAGAAATAGTCCTGTCAAAAATTTGGGCAAATGCTGAAGTGTTTTTCGCTGCTGGTATAACTTGATTCCGTACAGAAGATAAAAAATTAAAACGATTGGGGCCGCTGAGTACTTCGCGCCGAAGAGACAAAAGGTTACAAAAAAGAAAATTGCCGCTCGTTTACGCGAGACTGACTGGGTCAGTAAGTAGAGGCAAAGGAGGAAAATTGGAATAAGCAGGTTTTCTGCCATGGCGAGTGTGGGATACCAATAGGTAAAATAGTTGCTTATGTACAAAAGGAGCGTCAAAAACTGGATTGATTTTTGCTTCACAAAATGTCTCAGCAGTAAGTAAAAAAGAATCAAAGAAGCAAGGCTTAGTAAAACATTGCCAAAGTAAAACATGCGCGCGTCATTGTTGATCAAAAAAAA
>JAQBYG010000050.1 GCA_027620445.1 bacterium | reverse complement strand
AAAGCAAAAATCCGACCAGAAGACTAGTGCGACTCGACTTGCAAATAGATTCTGCGAACGCCCGCGGCAACCGCTTGCTGTTTCATAAACTGCAGCTTTCCAATCTCCGCCGTATGCGTCACGTGTGGACCACCACACAGCTCGCGAGAAACCCAATCCTTCTCACTGCCAATAGTGTAGACAGAAACTTCATCAGGGTACTGCTCGCCAAAAAATGCGAGCGCACCCGACTTGAGGGCAACTTCTTTTTTTTGGATCTTTTTGCTCACAGGCAAATCTGCCGCCACCCACTCGTTGATCTGCGAGAGAAGTTGAGAGATTTCTGACTCCGTTAGTGAACGATCGTGCGAGAAATCAAACCGCAGGCGCTTGCCAGTGATATTTGAGCCCTTCTGTTGCACTGTTGTACCAAGTAATTTGCGAAGCGCAGCATGTAATAAATGCGTTGCGGTGTGATAGCGAGTTGCAATCTCGCTCGTATCTTGTAGCCCACCACGAAATTTGCCAGCAGAAGCTGTCCGTGAAGCAGCGGCATGATCTGCGCGCGCTTTGTTAAAGTCATCCGCAGCGATATCGAGACCACGTTCTCGGGCAAGTTCTTGTGTGAGTTCAAATGGAAAGCCGTAGGTTTCGTATAACTGAAAAGCACTTTCGCCATCTACCTTTTTTAGAGTAGAAAAGTGGCGCAAACCCTTCTCTAGCACCTTTTGGAATTTTTGTTGTTCTAAAGCGAATGCTGTTGTTATTTTTTCTTGTTGCTCGGTAACTTGTGGATATGCTTTTGCGTAGATAGCTGCCACAACCGGTACTAACTCTGTTAAAAATGGTTGTTTAATTCCAAGATCATGTGCATAGCGGATTGCACGTCGCAGTAAACGACGAACAAAGTAGCCCTGCTCTTTATTTGCTGGCAACACACCGTCACTCGCAAGCATCACTGCGGCGCGAATGTGGTCTGCGATAACACGAAATGCATAACGAGATTTTTCATCTGCGTCATAGGTAACTCCCGAGATACTCTCGATTTTTGAAATAATCGGAGTGAATAACTGTGTTGCAAATACGTCGGGATTGTTGATCGTGGCTGCAGCCAAACGTTCGAGACCGCCACCAAAATCGACATTCTTCTGCGAAAGCTCTGTGAATGAGCCGTCAGCCTGCTTCTGAAACTGCATAAAGACAGAGTTGCAAATTTCTAAAAATCGCCCACAATCACAATTGACATGACATGGCAGCTTGGCAAAGGAGGAGTCCTCGTGTAGTGCTAGCTCGGCGCCAAAATCATAAAACACTTCGCTGTCGGGACCGCCCGGCTCGCCAACTGGCATGTTATCGGGAACACCCGCGCGTGACCACCAATTTTTCTTCTCGTTGAAAAAGAAGATTCTGCCATCTTTTGCCATCCCCTCTGTATCTGGATTTTTCACCACACCAGTACTACAGCCCGCAGCAGCAAATAATTTTTGCCAAATCTCGACAGATTCTTGATCGTGAGAAATGTTGAGTTTTTCACTGCCACTAAACACCGTGACGTAGAGCTTTTGTGGATCGAGCTCCAACTCCCGTGTCAGGAAGGTGAAAACCCAGTTCAGCTGCTCTTGTTTGAAGTAATCTCCCAATGACCAGTTGCCGAGCATTTCGAAGTATGTTGTGTGACGATTGTCTCCAACCTCTTCGATGTCCTGTGATCTGAAGCAGCGCTGGCTATCTGCAATCCGCTTGCCCTTGGGATGTGCCTCGCCCAACAAATAAGTGATCATCGGCTGCATGCCCGAACCAGTAAAGAGCGTTGTTGGATCATTCTCGGGTACCATCGGAGCTGATGGCAAAATGGCGTGCTGCTGTTTGCGAAAAAAGTCTAGGTATTTTTGGCGAACATCATCTGGGTGCATAGGTACCCGATTGTATCATCAAGTTCCGCTAAATGTCTGCTTCTTTACTCGAGGCTTTGTCGCTCTTTTGATCTTTTTTGTTTGCTCCTCGGTTACTGCAGCTATTGCAGTGGTGAATGCCTCGCGTAATGTCGGCACAACTAGATCAGGATTTTTTGCCATTGAGGTATGTGCTTTGTGCCACTGTTTTGCAAATTCTGCTCGAGCTTGTTTGCCTCGTTCGGTACCAAAGATAAAAAATCCAGCTGCTCCAGCCAACAAACCGAAAGTAAATCCAAGCGGAAATGAACCCTGTTCTTCGTTAGGCATTTTTTTCTTTTTGTAACCAACCAACAAATGTTTCGAATACCTTGAGTCCCGTTTTGATGCCAGAAACAGTGCCAGTAAATTGCTTGAACGGCTCTGTCAAAGCAGCTACTTTTGCTTCTGCGGTTGTCAGTGCTGCATTAACACGTTGGAGTGTTTGGCGCAGCTGCATCAAAACCAACACCATCTGCACTCCGACAACACTGAGCACGACGGCCAAGATGACTAATACAACCGAAAATACTATTGGCAATATATCCATATTATCTCCTCACTTTTTGCTCTCACTCACTATACCGCAGCTTCCTTCAAAATTGTACCTGCACCTGTCGCACCTTTGTTGTCTTTTTTCCCTGCTGATCGGTTGCTTCGACAACGAGCGAGACTACTCCTTCGGTAAAAAACTCGAGGGTTGTCTCAAAACTACCATCGGGCCGGAGCGCCACTGGTTGGTTGTTGATGGTTACCAGAGCAGTTGCATCAGTTTTTCCTCGCACCACAACCGAGGGACTCGAAACAATATTTTCTGCCGGATCAGTTATTTGCAGCTTCGGCGGTTGTTGTACTTGGTACCACTGCACAAATACGTAGCTGCTGACCGTCAAAAAGACGATAATTAATCCCAGCAGGGCAAGAGTAACTCTTGCAGAGCGCGAACGACGCTTGAGCACTGGCGTCAAAAATTCTCTTGGAACCAATGTGCCTACCGCACTCAACTTAAAGTCTCTGCGAAGCAGTGCTAGCACTGGCGCACTGTCAAACCCAAGAATGCGCGCATACATCTTTACATACCCTTTCACAAACACAGCCGGTGGCAACTCATCAAAGTGATCACTCTCGAGTGCGAGAATGTAACTCTCGCGAATCCTCGCTCGTTTTGCAAAATCAGCTGTAGAAATGCGACGTTTTTGCCGCTCTTCGGAAAGAATCGTCCCAACCGTTTTTTGGTGCATGTGTGTCTACTCAGCGAGCGCAACTTGGATTAGCTTAGAAACGCGGGTGCCATCTGCAGAAGCACCAAGTTGTCTCATCACTAAGCCTGTCAATTTTCCTGGGTGAGTCTCACCACTCTCTGCTCGAGCGGCTGCGATCGCCGTTCTAATCTCATCATCACTTGCCTGTTGTGGCAAGTATGCAGCAACGATTGCTCGCTTCTCCTGCTCTGCTTGGATTAGCTCACTCCTCCCGCCTTGTTCGAATCCCAAGATGGTCTCATCAAGCTGCTTTAGTTGTTGTTTGATGATGACAAAAATTTTGTCGTCACTCAACTCACCGGCATCGATTTCCTCATTCTTAATTTGCGCAAGCAGAAATCGAATCGCACCAAGTCGTATGGCGTCTCGCGCCCTCATGGCAGACTTGAGATCATCCTGCAGTCGTTGCTTGAGTTCTGACATAGTTACAAATACTTCTCGATAGTCGCTTCAACCTGCGCCTGTGGCTGTGCCCCGTTAATCAACTCGGCCTCGCCATTTGAACCAATCACAACGGTTGAAGGGGTGGAAGAAATACCAATTGCCTGGGCCGCACCGCTCATAGCTGTAACAACAGCGGTTGTCTCACCAGAATCCAGACAGGCTGTCATCTGGGATTGCGACACCCCAAGAGATTCTGCAAGCTTTAGCATCGCAGGTCGAGCTCCTGCATCAGGAGTACCTGCGATAGTAGTAAAGTATCCATTCGTGAATCCCCAAAATGCTTCCTCACCACCA
>JAQBYG010000049.1 GCA_027620445.1 bacterium | reverse complement strand
CGTTTTTCTTTCAAAAAAAGTAAGTACCAAGATTGATACTACAACAAATAAAATCTTACGACTGAGGATCACTTGGAGGTTCTGCAGTGGGCTGACCATCTCTTCTTTTTTGAATAAAGGCTTTAATTCTCTCACGGTATAAAAATGCCATAATCAAGCTACCAGCAAGTATACCCAGCAATATTGCCACAATTTTATCTAACCCCGCGCTTGATTTAAGCATTCCCGTACTTGATTGCAAGGCGTTCTTACCATCGACCACAAAGGTTTCTGATGCGGTTGATGCCCAAATTGACGGATCATTTTTTAGTCGCACCACCGCAGGTGGCGTGTCAAAAATTCCTTCAGAAACTACGCGGGCTTTATAACTATAGGTACCGTTTGCGTCCCAGGTTGAAAAGTTAAGCAACATCCCTTGATCTGTAATTTGCTTACTAGCATACGTGCTAGAAGCTGGGCTTTGATCAAACTCGCCATTATCTAATGACTCATCAATTGCCACCAATCCCGATGGCAAGTAATCTTCTAATTCAATATTATCTTCTCCCAATCCTAATCCGGTAATTTCAAATTGAACGATAATTAAGTCACCAACTTCTGTAGCTTCCCCATTGGGTTTGGTAGATAAATACTTGCGCGCAATGCTCAGCTTATGACTTTCTTCTGGATGAGATCTTTCGGTAAAAAATTCTTTTTGAGCAAGAGAGGAAATCAGTTGTCCAGCTCCCGTTTTCTCTATCACCACAGTCGCAGACGAAGAGAATAACTCTGGCGAAAGGACAATCGATTGCAGTACTTGCTGTGTACTGGTAACTTTGCCCTCAGTAAGCACTTGCTGATCGGCGAGAACTCTGTACGAATAATTTGGCGGTAGTTGATTTGTGTCCGCAAAGTATTTGACAGTTGCTAAAGCTTGTAATGCTTGTGCCTCGACAACGTACTGGCTATTTCTAAACAGATAATCGAGCGACTTTGCGACATCTATTGATGGAGCTTCAAGCTCTTGAGCTGCATATGTTGCCCATGCGGTTGGTCGTAATACAAAGACTTTTTCGTTGCCAGTCTGCTCAGTCGCAATCTTCCAACCGAGCTGCGTATTGCTGGAGTGAGCTAGCTCGAGCAGCTTATTTTCTTCTTGATTTGATGTCACGAAACCTTGGCGTTTATTCGCTATTGCTGCCTTCGCCACGAACTCTGCATCTTGAGAGTTTGACACATCGATAGCATGTGGAGTTCGCTTTTGATTGGGATACAGGGCAAAAACATACTGCTGTAATAAATCCATCTCCTGATTTTTCGCATTCTGGCCAGCAATATAATTCAAAGAACTTTCAATAAGATTTTGATCTACTACATAGCCTGCTTTTTGAGCAATTGCGAGTGCTTCCATTGCAAACATAGTTGCATCGATATCGATACTGTTTGTGTTGTAGTCAATCCAAAAGCCATGCTCTTGTTGATAACTCATCAATGCTATTACTGCTTCACTGACTTCTTCATTGAGTTCATTTTGATTAAAAGTTATTCCAAGTTGTTTGCCATGTTGTTTTAGAATGCTTGCCGCAATTAAGGTAGCACCTCTTCCATAGATGGTGCCCCCCAAATTTCCAGAGGCCATTGGGCGTAGAATTTCGTCTAGCTCTGAATAACGACTGGGTTTGAGATCAAGCCCTGACTCAAGACGAGCTGAGTCTGTGCCCAATGTCATTCTTAGTGGGAAATCTATAGAATCAGTTCCCTTTGCAAAATGGGTTTGCCATGAACCATACTCATAGATTGGGAATTTTTCAGTCACTTCATCAATCAAATCGTTCTTTTTCTTTCCTTGAGCTTTGAGTGAAAAAATTGCATCTTCATTTGAACCCGTAATCTTTGTGGGAAAAATAACTTCTTCAATGTCTTTTGCATCTATGGAAATCTTTTGCGTAGTGTCTGAAATATCTCCACCTGTTAGCTTCGCTTCTACTGAGAAACTGTCACGAGCATCCGTAAAATTACTGATCAAGCCAGAGAGATTGAGCGTATCGCCTGTACGAACAAAAGGAGGGAATATTGGTCTGACAACAAAATCCTTAGTCACAATAAATTCAGTTGTACCAATGCCAACTTGTGTTTTTGCGTTGGCAGAGACAGCTGCTGCAACCCAGGTAGTAAGGTTGTCCGGCAGTGGAACAGTAACGCTGGCCTTGCCGTTGGCATCAGTAGAAACATGAGGATTCCAATACGCGGTGTCCTTGAAAGTTGAGCGCGCCTCGCCCTTGTCATTATGAACATACATATCATTGGCAAAAAAAGTGTGAAACTTCTCAACCGTCAAGTTGTAGACATCAAAACTGCCTTTCACCCACTCTATAGAAGACACTAGTACCTCAGCACCATCAGCCTTGATCAAAGTATCGCCGCGCCGAATTTCTCCGGCAGTAATCCACTTGTCATTTACGAACAGAATGTGTTCTGGAGTAAGTTTGAGCGTGCCATTCAAAATCAGATATCCATCAACCGCAACTGTGTGCGTAGCAGTTACTTTTGCTGATACATGTTGCTTGGCACTGGCAGAGTTGAAAGTCTGAATTACATCGCCTTGGGATACTTGGTCTATTCGTTTTTTGCTTCCATCCGCCATCGTGATCAAGGTATCTCCGGCAAAACAACCGCCTCCGCCCTCAGCACCACTACTAGAAATACCTGCATACGAGTGATTTGTAGTGTTACTATAACTTCGCTCATCCCAAAATTTCTTGAAAATGCCATCAAAATAAGTGCCGTGCAACTCTAACAATGCCTTATCAAAAACCCAAAATGCCAAATCTGTCTCGACAGGTTGCCCTTGTCCATCTGTGGCTGTGATATCAAATTGCGCAGTTGCTCCGGGACCATACGTTTGCTGAGCTGGAGTGATTTTGATGGATACTTCTTTATCGCTTGTATCAACAGACACTTTCGCATAATTGCTTTTCCATGATTCGCCCAAGAAACTTCCCGCGTATACAAAAACATTGGGCTGGTATTTTTCTTTTACTTCAAACTCAAATGAAACTTGTCCGTTTACAACCGAAAGGACGCGAAAATCTCGACTATACTCTCTGCCAACGGAGACAAAAATGTGCCTGATTCCAGGACTTGTTTTCAGGTTTATCTTGGCTCGATCACCAACAGAGTATGTCTCCTTGTCAGGAGTAATGGTAAATATATTGACCGGCTGACCGTCTGATTGTGTTTTATTAACATAAAAAGTCTGTTCATCTTTTATTGGATTTCCTTTTTTGTCCTGCGTTTCAAGTTCTAGCTTGTATGAACCAAAGCTGGGAGGTGTAAAGGTGATACTAAATCGACCATCATCGTCAGAGGTTGTTTGTAAACTATCAAGAACAACACTATACGAATTATTCTCACTTTTTAGCAACTTTCCGGAAATTTTTGCACCGCTTAAATCCGCGTCCGCCTTGTTTTTGCTCAACTTAAAGGGGAACGTAACAGGTACATTTTGAACAAACTCAAGGTTGGCTCTTTCAGCATCAATTACAAAATCTCCCGGATTAATCAAGGTTCGAACGGCACTGTTCGCTGCTGTGCTCGAACCATCAAGATACTCTGTTTCAATAATCCAGAATTGTCTGTATCCAGTTCCATTTTCTGCAGTGATATCTATTGTCGCCTGCCCCTTCTTATCTAGGGTGACCGTTCCTTGTGTGAGCTCAAGTTCTTTAGAAAAATACTGCTCAGCGGTATTAAACTTCACTTCTGAATAATCACCGCCAATATCAGCTTTATATTGGTAGATCTTGTATCGAATATCTTGATTGCGGAGCGGTTGACCCAAAAATGCTGTGCCTGAGAAGGAAATTTTTACTTTTTCTCCTGGCAAATACATCAATTTATCGGTATTTACAGAGATAGAGGCATCTGTTTTGCGAAAAT
>JAQBYG010000010.1 GCA_027620445.1 bacterium | reverse complement strand
TAACTTCATCCAAGGTTTTTCCCTCAATCGATCCCGCCTCTCGCACCAATTTGCGCACCTCGGTTGAACTCACCTCCATTGGCTCCACGCCTGAAATTATCTTCAATTGGTCAAACGGCAACTGAGTAATTGGTGAGCCACCGCGCGGATAGACGTACCAATCGAATTCTGTAAAAACCTTGGGAAAACAAGCTTCTTCCAGATCACAGCCCCAGAGATGCAACTTGGCGAGTTGATCTGATCCAATGATAAATCTCAGCTCGTGCTGAGGATACTTTGCCGCGAGTTCCCGCAACGTCCGGTGGGTGAATCCTTCTTTTTTCTGGTCAATCTCGTGCGACTCAATGCGAACGGCCTCGCCTTTCTGCTTGTGATCGGCAACCACGAGTTCCAACATGGCCAACCGATGCTCGCCAGATAACATCTGGGGTTTATCAAATTGTGGATCGTGTACCGCGGCGGGTAGATACCAAACTTCGTCAAAGAGTTTCCGTCGTAAAACAGAAGAAACAAGGGCTTGGTGTCCCTTGTGCGGTGGATCAAATGAGCCGCCCAAAATGCCAATGCGCATTACTTCTTCTTTTTTGCAGCAGGCTTCTTTTTTGTAAACTTTGCCCGGCGCTCCGCCCTGGCAGCCTGCTGAATCGCCCAGTCTTCCTTTGTCATGGTCTCCCCAACTTCTGGCTTTTTCCAACTTGCCCAGTCGCACGTCGGGTATGTGCCGCACCCGAAGAATGACTTGCCCCAACGGGAGTTTTTGACAATAACTTCGCCTTTCTGGCAAAGAGGGCAGATCACGCCCTCGACTTTCTCGACAATATTTTGCGTGAACTTACACTCTGGGAAGCGACTGCAGCTTTTGAACTTACCAAAACGACCACTACGAATCACAATCTCACCGTGCTCTTTTTCGCCACAATCTGGGCAAGCCTCGCCCGTTTTTTCGACTGGCACTTGCACTCGATCAGCTGAATCGGTTGCTTCGACAACTCGCTTGTGGAATGGTTCATAAAAAGTACCCACAACCTTGCGCCACTCTTTTTCTCCTCTGGCAATACGGTCGAGATCCTCTTCCATTTCGGCGGTAAACTCGTACTCCATAAAAACCGGAAAGTGCTGCTGGAGAAAATCTGCAACCGTCATACCAATGGGAGATGCAAAAAATCGCTTGGTGACGCGCTCAACATAGCCGCGATCAACAATCACCGAGATAATACTGGCGTAGGTACTCGGCCGACCAATGCCACGCTTTTCGAGCTCTTTGACCAGTGAAGCATCGTTGTAGCGAGCTGGTGGTTGGGTAAACTTCTGGTCTGCTGTGTGACTCTGATAATCCAAGCCTTGCTTCTCGGACATGCTCGGCAGTGGCGTGTCGTCGCCCGCAGGCAGGAGTGAGCGCCAACCCGGGAACCTCAGGATCGAGCCTGACGTTTTGAGCGTTGCGTCGCTCAGTGCAGTTGTTTTTTGCGCTGGAGTCAGTGAAATCGTGACACTCGTTTGGTCATAAATTGCCTCGCTCATCTGACTGGCTAAAAATCTGCGCCAGATCAGGTCGTACAGTTTGACGTGCTGTTCTGTCATACGACCGCTGGCAATTTCTGCGGCGGTTTTAAACGCATCGGTCACGCGAATAGCTTCGTGCGCCTCCTGCGCATTTTTGCTCTTGGAACTAAAGACGCGTGGCTGTGGCGGTAAGTAGGCTGGCTCAAAGTTCTTGCCAATGTACTCGCGGGCCATCGTCAACGCCTGCGTCGAGAGGTTGAATGAGTCTGTCCTGTGATAGGTGATGAGACCCTCTTCGTAGAGTTGCTGCGCGATCCGCATGGTCTGCTTACTACTCCAACCCAACCGGTTGGCAGCCGCCTGTTGTAGTGTCGAGGTAGAAAAGGGAGGGAAACTGGCGGTTTTGCGCGCCTTTTTCTCGAGCTCTGTTACGACATATACACCACTGGGAATGGCGGCGACGAGTGCTGTTGTATCGGGCTCGGTTTTTGGCTCATACTTTTTGCCGTTTATCTCGGTGACGCGCGCGGTAATGTGCTGCTGCTGCCCTGCAATTGCCAACTCCACATCTACTTCCCAGTACTCTTCTGGTTTGAAAGCTGCAATTTCTTTCTCGCGCTCGACAATGAGCCGCAAGGCAACCGATTGGACACGCCCTGCCGAAAGCCCGCGGCGGATCTTGCGCCACAACACCGGCGAGACTTCGTATCCCACCAAGCGATCGACTACCCTGCGTGCCTGCTGGGCGTCGACCAAGTTCATATTGACCGCGACAGGATTCTTGATGGCTGCCAACACAGCTGGTTTGGTAATTTCATAAAAGCTGGCGCGCTGAAACGATGGCGATAGCTTCTTTTTCTTGAGACTTTCTTGCAAAATTTCTTGCACATGCCACGCAATCGCCTCTCCCTCTCGATCAGGGTCAGTGGCCAAAATGATTGCATCGGCTTTGGCTGCTTGCGCCTTGAGGTCTGACAGAACCTTGGTTTTATCTGTAGAAACAACGTACCTGGGCTCAAAATTGGCTTCTATATCGACGCCCATTTCTGATTTTGGTAAATCACGAACGTGCCCGACAGATGCCAAAACTTCATACTCTTTGCCTAAGTAAGCCGAGAGTTTGCGCGCCTTGGTGGGTGATTCAACAATGAGTAACTGCATAAACAATATCGGTGACTATACTACACCACTTGAGTTGTGGCTAATAACAAATATGAATTTGCTCTCCTACTCGCTGGATATATCCACCCAATTCTAACTTCGTCAAACAGGCCTGATACTCTGCAAATGAACACGAGAGCTGCGCGAACAGTTCTTCGCTGCGTTGTGGCCCTGTCTGGAGGTGCGCAATCATCTCCTGTTCTAGCGGCTCTGATACCGGCGGCTGACCAGAGGACAGTCCGATCGCTCCGGCAGACTCAGCCACACCTAGTTCGCTCAAAATATCGGCTGCCGAAGATACCAAGACGGCCCCTTCGTTCACCAACCACTTCGTCCCCTCGGAGTACTGACTATATATGGGACCAGGTACCGCGCAGACAGAGCGCCCAGACTCCAGGGCAAACTGGGCAGTGGTATGGCTCCCACTCTGCATAGCAGCCTCGGTCACCACAACTGCTCTGCTCATGCCAGCAACAATGCTGTTGCGGGCAACAAAAGTTCCCTTGGTAGGTCGTGTGTCTGGTACATACTCACTTATCGCTGTGCCTCCCCCAACCAAAATAGCCTCTAGCACCGACTCTTGCTCCACGGGATACATGTGAGAAAAGCCAAAACCCAACACCGCAACGGTGGGTGCCTGTTCTGCCAGTGCCGCCTGGTGAGCAACCGTGTCAACACCATACATGCAGCCAGATACAATGGTCGCGCCTACCTTGCAGAGCTGCTTGGTTATCTCGGTTGTGACAGCTCGACCGTAGCTGGTCACTTGGCGCGTGCCAACAACCGCTATTGGCAGGAGCGGACAGGGATCGAGCGCCGCTCCTTTCGCAAATAAGAGTACCGGTGGATACTCGCTCTGTGCCAACAGCTGCGGATACTCTTTAGATCCTATAACTATTACCCGAATGTTGTCTCGCAGAATTTTTTCGTAAAAATCGATTATATCGTGCTCTCTTTTCCATTTTTGGATTGCTATAGTAATTTTTTCTTGCAATGGTATTTTTTCCATAAGTGCGTTCTGCAATACCCAAAAATCACTCCAGCGCCAAAGGTGTTTTCTTCGGTGATAATAGATACGAGCAAGTGTCTTTCGGCCGACTCCTGGCACCGCACAGAGTGCAACCAAGTTAGGCTCGAGCGATTCGCTAGTCATATACACGTCAAGGTACATCCAGAACATGACCTGGACCGTAGTACAATGAATCTGATGAAAAAATACCTGGGTTTAGTCTTGCTGCAGTACTTTCGCTTGCTCGCAAAAACCAAGCTCGCCCAGTGGAATCCAGAGATAATCGGCGTCACTGGCTCGGCAGGCAAAACAAGCACCATGGAAGCTGTGGCCGCTGTACTCGCTGACACAAAGCAGGTAAAAACCAGCCAAAAAGCCAACTCCGAAAGTGGCATTCCGCTCAATATCCTTGGTCTCTACCCCAAGTCTTACTCTGGTAAAGACTGGTTTCGATTAGCGATTGCGGCCCTGCCAGCCTTGTTTCGTCCAGTCAGCACTGTTGATACGTATGTCGTGGAGCTCGGTATTGACGGCCCGACGCCACCAAAAAATATGGGGTTTCACCTCGGACTACTGAGCCCAGACATTGGTATTTTTACTGCGGTAAACACTGTGCATGGTCAGTACTTCGAGCCCTGGCTGCAAAGTAAGGGAGTAACTCCCAATCGCGCCACGGTTTTGGCTGCAATAGCAGAGGAAAAAGGCAGGCTGATCACCACCCTGCCAGGCACTGGCACCGCTATCCTCAACGCCGATGAGCCGCTTATTCTGCAACTGGCAAACAAAACCAAAGCAACGGTACTGACGTTTGGCACCAGTGAATCTGCGACCGTTCGTCTCCTTAATACAACCCACGACAGTGGCACCACTTTTTCATTTCGAGCTAATAATGCAGCAGGCGAAATCAAGTTTCCCAAGTATCTCTTGCCTGCTCACTTTGGCATGAGCTTCGCTGCCGCACTCTGCGTCGGGCTGAATTCCGGACTTTCACTCCAAGACTCATGTACCTCAATCGAGCAGCATTTTCAGCTGCCACCAGGCAGAGCTACCTTGATCGAGGGAAAACACGACACAACCATAATTGATAGCTCCTACAACTCTTCGCCGGAGCCGCTGATCGACTTCCTCCACCTACTGCAAGCAGCGCCGGGCAAACGCAAACTCGCCCTGCTTGGCGATATCCGAGAGCTCGGCAGCGCGAGTCCGAGCGAACACAAGCGCGTGGGAAAGATTGCCGCCGATATCTGTGACGCTGTGTTCCTGGTCGGTCCTGCCATGCACGCGCATGTCCTACCCCCGTTTGAACAAGTTCAAAAACCAGCCTTCGTCTGCAGTAGCACTCTTGATGCCGCCAAAAAACTTGATCAGTATCTACGACCAGATGACATACTGTTGGTCAAAGGCTCGCAAAATACTTTGTTACTAGAAATTGCCATCGAGCGCTTGATGGCTCACCCAGAACTAGCTGAGGAGTTACTCTGTCGACGGGGGGAATTTTGGGATCGGGAGCGAAAAAAACTTACCGCATAATTGGCGCAGTACTCATTGTGCGTAAAATAGTAAGCAACTCCATACACTGTGCTTCAAAAAATGCTAGGGAACCTTGGTGTTTACCTTGAGTAAATGCACGTATTTCCATACATTTTCCTGCAAGCATCTGATGAGTGAGATGCACTCTGTTCGGTGCTCCATTACCTGGGATAGTAGTATCTGCACCAGGGACTGGAGATAATGGGACTGCTAACATCTCAATTGGTTCATTAGCTGGCAGCAATGCTGCTAATCCATTTGATGCCTCTTGCCAGGCTTTGGCCATCGTCTTAACTGAAACAAGAAATAATTCAATTTCACTAATCGCGCTTCGCGCAGCTTCGATGATACTGTTTTCATAACTGAGGCCCGTAATAAGAATACCAAGCTTATTTTGAAGCAGATCTCGTTGCAAATGGGTTTCTTTAGCATCATCTGCAAAATGAAGTGTTGCTATGCCCAACGAACCAGACCCATCTTCGATCAAAAATTCTGCAACCATTGATAAGTTAGGAGCTTGGGATATAAGTAAAATCAAATCAGCAAGTTTATTTTGTAATGCAACCAAGTGCTCCACTCCAAGCTGACCTTCCGGACGAAATGTAGCGAAATTGGGAGCTAAGATAACACTACCACCAAGCTGCTCTCCTGCTACATAAGCTGCTTCCAATTCTTGATCTACCCAAGAGCGCCATGAAGAAAAAGCAGAGTTCATGATGGTGGCTAGCTGGTTTGCGGTTCGACGGAGGGTTTCTGCTTGGGTCAATGACTCTGTTGCTTCTTTTGCATCATCTATAAATCGCATCGTGACATTCCACTTTTGCTCAATCAAAGAAATCTGAGCATTCCATGCTTTGATAGTCTGTTCGGCGCGCTGCTGTCTCTTATTGAAATCACGACCAGACTCACCAGGATTCTGTATTTGCGGAATGAAGTTGGGAAAATCTAGTTGAATGGCTGCAAAAGCCTCTCTAAACTGTGCTTCGGACTTATTTTGTCTTTTCGTTTCTAACCAACTCATTCCTCCCCCTCTCCGACCCCCTTCTCCATCCATTCTAGCAACTTTGCCACCACGGGTGCTGCGTCCCTACTCCCCTCGCGAAATGGCTCGACCTCATCGCTCTCGACCAAAACGGTAATAGCCAGCGTTTCTGGTAAACCATGCTTTTGCACCCGCTCCTTCCACTCGCGGTGCAAGGCGGCATCTTCTGCAAGCTCAGCAGAGCCACTCGCGCTGGGTGCTTCTTGTTCCAACGCTTCTAGAATCGGTTTAGTACCCAAAATTGCAGAAAACCACGCGTGGGTTGCTTTGTGTCCACGAATGTTATTGCCACCAAACTCGGCCGTACCTGTTTTGCAGGCAACAGCACCAAGACGAATCGCTTCGTACGGCGCTGTATCTGCTGCCCGATGCCGTTCGTTGTAGGCAAAAAGCGGAAAGGCCGTGCCTCCCGCGCTACAAGCGTCAAGCATCCCAGCCACCACGACTTCGAGCGTCTCCTGAGACACACCCAAGCCCTCGCACTGTCGCGTGGTACCAAGTAGCGTGGTCGGACAGTGGACGCCTTTGTTGGCAATGCTCGCGGTCATTTGGGCTACCTGCAGTGGCGTGACGAGCAGCAACCCTTGGCCAATGCCGTAGTGATAGGTATTACCCAAAAACCATCGCTCTCCCAGTGTCTGTTCTTTCCATTCTGGATCTGGCACCAAACCGCTCACCTCACCCCCAAGCTCTATGCTGCTCTTTGCGCCAAAACCAAACAGACGTGCAAACGCCGCTAGTCTATCTGGACCAAGTGCTTCGGCAGCCTTATAAAAGTAGATGTCATTACTGCGTGAAATCGCCCGCTGCAGCGAAATAAGACCCTCAGTTCGACCAAACTGGGTGTAGTACCAGTTGGCAAAAGTAAAATCATTGACGGTCAAGATGCCAATATCGTCTACGACTGTGTCGGCGCTGATCGCGTTCGACTCGAGTCCCGCGATGGCGGTGACTAGCTTGAAAACCGACCCAGGTGGGTACGCGCCGGCAATGGCACGATTAAAAAATAAGTTCTTTGGGTGAGTGAGTATAGCCTGCACCGCTTGTCGCCGCTCTCGCTCTGCGTCTCGAGAAAGCTCGGTCGTTGTCAACAAGTTGGCATCGAAGCTCGGCGAACTGAGAAGTGTGAGAATCTGGCCCGTCTTGGGATCACTAATGATAACGCTCCCTTGTAGCTCCCCCATAATCTTGGCAGCAATGGTTGAGAGATACGGATCGAGTGACGTCGTCACCGTCTGCCCAGGCTTACCACTAAGTTCTTGCTCTATCCCAAGTCTGCGTCCGCGCGCATCAACTAAGTACTGCATCGCGCCTGGCTCACCGCGAAGCAACTTCTCGAACTGACGCTCTAAACCAAACTTGCCGATACTATCGCTCACAAGCAAATCTTGATCGGTTTGCAACTCTTCGGCGGAGACGCCACCAACGTACCCAAGCACGTGCGAAAGACCAGTTGTAAACGGATACGTACGCTGCATGCCAACGACCAGTTCTGATGAGGTGCTTGCGGTAGCGGCATGTTCAAGCGCCTCCTGTTGTGTGATACGAACCGGCTGAGCAAACAAGGTTGCAGCATCACGGACAAAAAACGCTGGGTCATTGAACGCAATCGGATCCTGGAAACGATCAAGGATAACACCGCGCCTACGGGCAATTACTTCTTGAAATGATTTGTTATCTTCTGCTCGCTCTAAAAAAGCGTTTCCCCGAACTAATTGTAAATCTGCCAAGCGTAGTGAGAGGAGCGAGAAAACAAACACAACCGCCCCCACCAAAATCCGATACTTTACTGTTGAAACTGTGCGCTCTCGTTTCATAGCTTTGTACCAAGCGACCCACGCTGTCGCCACAGTTGCCTGAGTTGTTGTCTACTGGTTTTTGAAAATAGTGAAATCGTGAGCAAAGCGGCAACAATTTGCCAAATGAGCAACACGCTCGGCTGGCTAAAAAGTACTACTCCCCCAGCAATGACTAACCCGAGCAGTAAACCAACTAGAACCTGTGGCCAGCCACGTGCGAAAGCTGTTCGCGCCAACCAAAGACTAGCCAGCAGAAAACCAAGCGAACCGAGCCATGAGTACGAAAAAATAAGCACCAAAGCCAGAGAAAAACAAAGACTCATGACAAATCTTGTTAACCAAGTTTGCCCAGAAAACCACAGCACAAAAATAATACTGGTAAGTAGAGGCACACCAAACTGGTACTCGACAAAAAGAAGACTCAGAAGCGCACAAAACTGAAAAGAAAAGCGGAGGCTGAGACGAAGATTCTGCATAATTTATCTCACAGTAACGAGGGGTGCAGTAAAAAATGAGACGTACTGCTCGAGCAATACCTGTTTTGTCGGTTCAGCTGGATCACCAAGCACTTCTACCACTGTGCCTACAAACAGCCCTGCCGGAACATTTTCTTGGCCCACCGTGGTCACTCGCTCCCCTGGCACGATCGCTTTGTTTTGCGGTACGAGCGTGAGCATGACAGCGTCACCATCCCCGGTCAAAAGACCTTGCACTCCAGATTCTGTTGTCGCGACGATCGACTTTTCTCGCTGATCTGTCAGCAAGCGAACGCTGGACCGATTTGCCTCGACTTGTTGCACCCGGCCAACCACCGTATCGGCCACAAGCACCAACATATCATCTTGCACCCCTTGTTTACTGCCTGCCGCTATTTCTGGTTGGGCATACGAGACGCGTGCAGCCGTGATAATTTGATCCGCCGAGATACTAGATTTTTGCAACATCTCTCGCAACACCACGGTTTCTTGCGCCACTCGCTCCAGTTCGCTTATTTTTGCGAGCGATTCTGCATAGTCATGCTCCAACTGTGCCAAACGCTGTAGCAGCATAACCCGCTTTCGGATGAAGGTCACGGGCGTTGCTACGACAGCCACTTGTTGGCTTAAAAATGCCAAAATTGGCGCGGTTGCTACCTGGAACTGATCTCGGAAAGGCAGTAAAACACCTTGGAACTCAATACTGCCTATGCAGACAAAAGTGACGACAATAACCAACCACTTTTTTTGTGTCTCGAGTATGCCAGTGCGAGCAACTTTCATGCTAACCCTCGAATACATGTCAGGTCAGGATTTGGGGCACACGACACTTCGCAAGCAAGTTTTTCTTGCAAAAACTCTGCAAGGCCAGGCAGTAAACTACCCCCACCAACAAAGGTGACTCCGTCTGCCAGCAGTGCGCTCACCATTTCTCTGGGCAACTGGGTCAAAAACTGGGTTACTCCGAGCACAAACTCTTCTGCCTGCGTCTGAACCACAAAACTGAGTTGCTCTCGCGAAACTACCAGTGATTTTCCGACATGTGTTGAGAGATCCTGGCCACGCACAACGGCCTTGTGAGTGCGGTACTTTGCCAGGGTTTTTTCGGTGAAAACAGCTGCCAGCGCTTGCTTGAGTCGCTCTGCCTCGTGCCACCCAACCGCAAACTGCTCCTCCTTCGCCAACCAGCGCTGAATCCCCTCGGTTAATCGTATACCCCCCCACGGTATCTTGTAAGACTGCAAATGGCTCCCGTTGGTGACAACACTGCAAACTGTTGTAGTGCCACCAATGTCGATCATGCAGAGACTTTGTGCTGGACGTTTTTTTATTAGATGGGCTGAGATTGCCTCAGGACAAAGCACGAATCGTGCACGCAATCCAATTTGCTGAAAAACCCGTTGCAAACGAACTTGTTGGGCTGTGGTGCTACAAGCATGGTAGGCCACCGCTGCCTGGTGACCAAGCAATCTCGCCTTGAGTGTGCTCGATACCTCAGCTCTGCATGCTTGCAGTACTCCTGTAAGGTATGTCGTTAAACTCTGAGTGTCAGCTACGATGCCCTCGGTAACTGGAAATTGAATCTCCAGTTGTTTGGCTGTTTTTCCCAACAGTGAGTAAGCTTGGGTCCCAATCGCTACCGTTTCTCCCGAGCTGCGATCGATCGCCAAGCAAGTTGGTTGCTGAAAGATGATTTTGTCGCCAACAGAAACGCGCGTCACGGTCGAGCCGATATCGAAGGCAATCTTAGACATGTTTTGCTATTGTAACTCAGGAAGTCGCTATGGCGTTGAGCGTTGTGGCCGCTGATCTCCAACTGCCTGCCTCGACTTGCGACGTCGCAGTATCAAGCTGAGCAATTTTGCCTGGATCGTTGACATATAACTCTCGCAAACCAGTGATGCGCTCGCGCACCATGTCGCCTTTGAGCTCCAAGGCCTTTTCGAGCATGATATCTTCGAGATCTGGGATCAACTTTTCGAGGTACACAACCACAGCCTCTTCTTTCTCTTCTGGAGTTGTCTTGGAGTCTCGTACCGTTTGCAACTGGGTAAACTCTTCCTTGGTGATCAGGAGCTGGACGTCATACTGCAAAAAGTCATCCCAAAGCACTCGCTGCAGCTCGAGCAAAAATGCTTCTTTTTCTTGATCTGTACCGTCACTGACGCCAAGAAGTTCAAAAATATTTTGGTCTTCGAGTGCTTGCGAATCGGATGCAGCGGATGCGGCAACCGGTATGTCCGCGGGTGGCTGTGCTACAGGGTCAGCTTGTGACTGAAAAGGTGCTGGGGGTATTGAATCGCTCGGTGGTTGGTACGCATCGACGTACGAATTTGGGGTGGTTTGGGCAGCTGGATCTTGCATATAATTCAGTATAGCAGGGGCTGTATACTCACTACAAGATGCTAACTTCAGAAGAAACAATCGATCGAGTACTGCTGCGTATTATCCGCGTGTGTTTTGTGCTGCTTTTTTTATTTGTGCCACTCTACTTTTCGTATGGCTTCGACACCAAAGAGCTCTTCGAGTTTGACAAAATGTTGGTAGTGTACGCGCTAACAACTGTGATTACTGGGGCGTGGTTGAGCCGCATGGTTATCCAAAGGCGATTTATTTGGCAACCAAGCATGCTGGATATTCCACTGCTGCTTTTCCTGATTTCACAGCTTCTTTCTACCATTTTCTCGATACACCCAAGAACTTCACTGCTCGGATACTACTCTCGCTATCACGGAGGACTTCTCTCTACCATTTCGTATCTCCTGCTCTACTGGAGTTTTGTGACGCACGTACGAAAGCAAGATATCCCAACCTACTTTCTGCTCTCGCTCGTTGGAGGGTTGCTCGTGTCGATCTACGCAATTCCGGAGCACTTTGGGCACTCAGCAAGCTGTTTACTGGTACCAAGCGCGCGCACATTCGACGTCAGCTGCTGGAAACAAGATGTGCAGTCGAGAGTCTTTGCCACCTTTGGTCAACCAAACTGGTTGGCTGCGTACGCGATCACCCTGATCCCCATCGGTGGTTTTCTTGCGGCATTTTCGAAACTTCGCACGACGCGTGTGTTCGCGACGATTGTCACTGTCGCACTCTTTGTCACACTCTTATTTACCCAATCAAGGTCAGGTTTACTAGGACTAGGGGTTGCCGCAGGGGTTGGACTCAGTCTCGTACTCCTGAGATTGGCTCACAGCACGCAGTCGATAAAAAAGCTCGATACAAAATTGGCAAAAAGAATACTACTAGTCGCGCTGCCACTTGGGGTCGCCCTCCTCATCTTTGGTTCTGTCTACACACCGTCGCTCAGGCAGTTACTAGAACGCAACAGCTCGACAGTTATTGAGAGTGAATCGGAAGTGGTAGCAAATAGACTCGACCTAGGCGGCAGCAGTTCGGCAGAAATTCGAAGAATCGTCTGGAAAGGGGCCTTGGCTGTCTGGCAGAGGTATCCAGTGCTAGGTTCTGGGGTAGAAACCTTTGCTTATAGTTATTATCTGGATCGCCCGATCGAACACAACCTCGTCTCAGAGTGGAACTTCCTCTACAACAAGGCACACAATGAGTTTCTGAACCTCTTGGCTACAACGGGTATTGTAGGTCTTGTAAGTTATCTCAGCATCTTACTCGTTGTCGGCTTCCTCGGGGTGCAAACGGTCGCTAATGCAAAAGCAACCACTGCTGACACAGCAAAACAGATACTCCTCTTATGTGGCATTATTGGTCTCTCAGTCAGCAATTTCTTTGGTTTTTCAACTGTGACTGTCTCCGTTCTACTTTTCTTTTACCTGGCGTGCTTGGCAATCCTGCAGCGTACGAGTAACAACGAGACAATCGGGGCTACTTCTCCTCCATCTCTGCAAAAAATCTCATCCTTTGGTTGGCTACAACTCACTGTTCTGACGGGTGTAACAGGATTTTTACTCCTCGCCATCGGTAATACTCGACGGGCAGATACCTTGTACGCCCGCGGCACGCAAGCTGCCGATCAGCAGCTCTGGGAGCTGGCGCTCCAAGATTTGACAAATGCTGTCATGCTCTCGCCGAGAGAGGCGCAGTACACCGACACTCTCGCACTCACCTACGCCCAGGCCGCGGTTGCCGTCGGGTTGGCTGGGGATGCCACAAGCTCGAGCCAACTCGCCATTACCGCCGTCGAGCTGAGCGACCAAACGCTCCAGTTGAACCCAGAGCAACGCAATTTCTACAAAACACGTGCGCAAATCTTTATCACTTTGGCACAACTTGAACCACCGCTCCTCGCCCAAGCAAAAGTGGCGCTAGAACAAGTATTAGCACTCGCGCCGACGGATGCTAAGACGATGTATAATCTGGGGATCGTCTCAGCCAATCTAGGCGACGCCGAGGAAACTCTCAAGTGGTTGCGTACAGCCATAGAGTTCAAACCAAATTACGACGCCGCACGCTGGGAATTGAGTAAACAACTACTACAACAAGAGAAGTACGACCTTGGCATCCGAGAGCTTGAGTATATTTTATCTCGAGATCCCAGTAACCAAGCTGCACAAGAATTGCTCGATGCTGCGCGCTCGCAACAAAAACAATGATACGCCGAACAAAAACCGCACCAATCATCCATATTCCGCACCCAACGCTGCGATCCGTTGCTACCGCCATTACCGAGGTTGATACCAAACTGCTTGAGCTCGCTGAAACCCTCGGAAAAACCCTTGAAGCAACCACGAAACCTCGGGGTGTCGGACTAGCCGCTCCACAGATTGCTGTTGGCAAACGGATGTTTGCGACCAGGCTCGAGGGGGCAATCCAACTCTACATCAACCCAAAAATTTCTGCTCATAGCGAACAAAAAACCTGGGGAGAAAAAGAGGGCGATCCACATCTAGAAGGCTGCCTCTCAATCCCTAAAATCTACGGTCCGGTCCCTCGCTGGGAGTGGATTGAGCTCGAGTATGACGAAATACTCGATGGTACATTGGTCAAAGTACACCAGCGCCTCAGCGAGTTCTCTGCTCGTGTTGCCCAGCATGAACTCGATCATCTCGATGGCATTCTCTTTATCGATTACTCGCTCACCCTTGGACTGCCAATCTACAGTGAAAACCCAGAGACCGAAAATCTCGAGGAGCTCGACTCAACCATGCTGATCGCCCTCGGCGCAGAACAACTATGATTTCTGTCGCACTCGCCGGCTCGACCAAGTACACCGCAAGCTGCGCCGCTGCTCTGAGTAACAGCGAACAGTTTCTTATCACCACCATCATCACCCCCAGCGCCAAACCGGCAGGGCGCAAAAAAATCCTCGAGGAAAACCCACTCGCGAACTTCGCCAAACAAGCAAACATTCCCACCGTCGTAATTACAGAAAAAATCACGAACGAAACGAAAGCGGCACTCGAAAAACAGCCCCAGCCAGACTTTCTCCTCGTCGTCGATTTCGGCTACTGGATCCCAAGCTGGCTCCAAGCTTGGCCAAAAGTGAAATCCCTCAACATCCACCCTTCTGCCCTCCCGCGCTGGCGCGGGAGCTCTCCTGGTCAATTTGTATTACTCAATGGTGAGACAGAATCAGCCGTCTCACTGATTGAAGTTATTTCAGACATGGATGCAGGCAATATCTATTGGCAAAAACCATTTGCGGTCGAGTCAACCTGGACCCAAACCGAGTACTACGATCACGCCTTTGCACTGATAGCTGATGAGCTGCCAACTCTACTAGAACGAATCAAATCTGGGGTACTCAAACCAACGCCACAACCTAAAGACTCACCCACGCCGCTCGCTCGCAAGCTCACTAAAGCCGATGGCTTTCTGGCCTGGGAAACGATCAAAGATTCGATGGAAAATCTGCCCGCCGCCATTCAAACGGCTGCCAGGGCCTACTCCCCTTGGCCACAGCTCTGGACCGAAGTACCGACTGGTAAAGGTCCAACTAGGATGAAAATCTTGCCAAACAACCAAGTACAACTCGCTGGTCAAAACCCAGCAACTTGGAATCAGGTAAAAAACGCAATTTTGGAGTAATTATTTCTCGGCCGCCACTTTGTGGTGGGTAGTCATACCCAAGCCCTTGAGCATTCGCAGCATCTTGGTTGGAACCTTCATACGCTGCTTCTTGCCATCGACCATGAGGGTCACGGTGTGCAGGTTGAACTTAAAACCACGCTTGGTACGATTCTTGGCATGAGAAACCTTATTGCCAATATGTGCGGTGCGGGGAAATTTAAAGGTAAAGCTTGCCATAACAGGGGTGCATTGTAGCACCCAGGCTGCCAAGCCACAAGAGATACGCTATACTACCCCCCATGGGCCTACTCTCACTCCTGTTCCAAGATCCAATTTCCTTTGCCATCCTGGCCGGTGTCCTCGTTGCATCACTCACGATTCACGAATTTGCCCATGCCTGGGCAGCCGACAAACTCGGCGATCCGACACCACGACATCAAGGGAGACTAACGCTCAATCCACTTGCACATCTGGACCCGCTTGGGAGCGTAGCACTGCTCGTTATTGGCTTTGGTTGGGGCAAACCCGTCCAGTTTGATCCCTACAACCTCAAGGAGCCGGTTCGCGACGCAGCCATGATTGGCCTGGCCGGACCAGCGGTAAATCTGATCAGCGCGCTGCTGCTTGCGCTCGCACTACCATTCATCCCCGCCTTTGCGAGCGTCATTAGTCTCAGCATCTTCTACAACGTCATGCTTGCAATTTTTAACCTCGTCCCCGTTGCACCACTCGATGGCAGCAAAATCCTGCTCGCCCTCCTGCCAAAAGACGTGGCCTACGAATACGATTCATTTATGGCTCGTTACGGCACGCTCGTGCTTGTGGGGTTGCTGATGCCTTGGGGTGGTCAATCGCCCATCAGCATGCTGATCCGACCGATTATTAATACCATTTTGGGTGGTTTACTTGGGCTGAGTGGGTTGATCGGTGCCTAACCAGAGTCGTCTGAGCAGTGGAGATAGCTCGTCCAAAGAAAAAATGGTGTGCACTCCGTTCTTGGCACTTATTTCTTTTGAGTTTCGATTGATCCAAATGGCATGAATGTCTGGACGCTGCTCGGCAAGTGTTTCCACAACCACTTCTTTGTCATCAACGATGGCCGAGCCAGCGGGAATTCGATCAAGCACATCACTACTCAGTTTATCTGGGTGGATCTCAAACAGCTTTCCTTCAAACAAATTAAGATCGATCTCGCTGTGTTGCAACTTATGTTCCTGCCAATACCCAACCCCCTGAGAAAAAATTCCCAGATGAATTCCGCTAGCAAATAACTCCCTACGAACTCGTCCAAGTACTCCAACATCATCATATGTTGCACCCACCACTCTTAATGGATCTAAAATAATCGCCGCCAAATCCTCAGAAGGAAATGCTCGTTCTTTTGTTCTTTTTTTGCGCAACCGAGCAGAAATATGTTCTGCTAGCTCTCTAGGGTCAAACTTTGTTGAGTCCTCGAGCCCATCCAAATATTTTCTAGTCAGTTGTTGAATCTTTTTTCTTGACACCGAACAGTGCTCTGCCAGAGCAATCGTAAAGTTACTTCTAATCTTGCGAGGATCCACCATCGTCTTATCAATATCCAGATATAATCGTCGCTCTATAAGCCCAGTTTGCATGCGCGTATTATACGCTCAGATGTATATAACCACTGATCACGACAACCTTCGCGTCACGACCATCCCACTTGGCGCCATGACCACCAATTGTTACTTCGTCTGGGATGCAAAATCTCGAGAAACAATCATCGTTGACCCCGCCGATGCGGGTGAGTTTTTGGCCGAGACGTTGCGTGAACTAGGTTTACGACCAACCGCAATCGTCTTTACCCATGCGCACTTTGACCATGTCCTTGGAGCATTTGCGCTCGCAACCCTCCTCCAATTGCCAACTTGGTTGCACCCCGCAGATGTTCCTCTGCTCAGTCGAGCACAAAAAAGTGCGGAGCACTGGCTCGGCCACCCAGTTGATCCTGTGATTCCCGCAACAAACTTGATAACACACGAAACAACTTTTAGGCTTGGGACAAAAACACTTTCTATCCTCCACCTGCCAGGCCATACACCAGGTGGAATTGGGATCGGCGTACTTACTAGCGAAACACCCTTTATCTGCAGCGGAGATATCGTGACCGATGAAGGCTATGGGAACACGACACACAACTACTCCAACAAGGCGGAGTTTGCTCGATCACTGCAAATTCTCAGCAACTTACCAAAAACAACCACACTCTACCCTGGCCACGGCAAACCCATTCTTGCCTCAGATCTCGACTCTAGCGTACAGTAGTGACATGCGACACCGCTATCACGCTAGACATATCACCAAACACGAGCGATCGCCTATTACTCTTCCAGCAATTCTTGGCTATCTTGCAACCATGTTGTTCTTTTTCCTTGCTGATGGCATTGTGGCGTACAGCTTACCAATAGTCACGCAAGATCTGGGTGTCTCAATTTTGACAGTTGGCATTATCCTCAGCATGAGCTCACTCACCGGTCTCATCAGCGATCTGGCTTTTCCGAATCTATTTCCGTCCAAAACCTTTCGTTTTTATATCAGACTCACCACCATCTTTGGTTTGATGACTGCCCTTTCGCTGTTTGGTGTGCCACACGGCTTGATCGTACTCGCGATCGCTAGCTTGCTGTGGGGAGTGTACTTTGAGACTGTCAACTTTGCACACTACAGCTTTATCTCTCAAGTCGTTGCTGTAAAACACCGCGCTGCTACCTGGGGTTGGTTGGAGGTTATAAAAGCCATAGCCTACACCACAGCACCTATTCTCGCCATTTGGCTGATGAACTTTCATACTCGAGTACCGTTCCTTGTTGTTTTCGGGTTTTTTTTGCTGGGCTACGCTGCTTTTGAACTGAGTAAAAAATGGATGCAAAACCGCGGTGGGGACGAAGCAATTGAACACCCACATACCCTCAAACAAGAGCTCCATGTGTGGCGCGTGCTCATGAAAAAAGTATGGCATATTTATGGCTTTTATCTCACTCTCGTGCTACTTGATGTCAGTTTTTGGAGCGTCGGCATCCTGCTTGCGACTGAGCTCTCAAGTGACTCAACTCTAGGCAATTACCTGCTGCCAGCCTATCTTATTCCCTCACTGCTCGTGCCACTCCTCATTTCCCAGACAGCCAGACGATGGGAGAAAAAGCGAACTGCCTTTATCAGCGCAGGTATTGGTAGTCTCTTACTGATACTCGGCTTCTTGTTCGCCGGTGGGTGGCAGCTGCTTTTGACCATTTTTGTCGGCTCCATTTTTGTCTCTCTCTCACTACCTGAGATAAACTCGACGTTTGAAGAACTCGCCGGCCACCTTGGTCTCTTTGGTGGAGACCTGATCGGTCTGCAGCGATCGGGCAACAACCTCAGTTGGATCCTGGGACCGATGTGTGCCACCCTGATCGCGACCTTTGTCGGGACACAACTTGCGATGGCTGTCTTCTCTGGATTGTTGCTCCTTGCCGCCGTCAGCGCAGGCTTGCTTGTGCCGAGACGCATTCGGCTTTCAGAACAAGCAGTGCTATGATACGACTGTGAATATTTCCATTCTCTATGCCACCTACTCCAACAGTACTTACACCGCAGCCGAGGTACTAAAAGAAGCACTCGAAGAGGCTGGACATGAGATATCAGTGAACTTAGTACACGCTGCAACCGCCCAGAATCTGGCTGATGCCGATCTCACCATCTTTGCTTCCCCAAGTTGGGATTTCGACGGTAAAGAAGGTCAACCACACGAAGATTTTTTTCACTTTTTTGCGAAACTTGCCGAGAACCCACCAGCGCCCTTTTCGTACACAGTACTTGGGCTCGGCGACTCCAACTATACCTACTTCTGCGGCGCAGTGGACGAAATACTCTCCATGGCAACTGCTGCAGGCGGCAAACAAACACACGACGTACTCAAGCTTGACCAGTACTACCTCAATGAAGCAACTTGCGTAGCAGCTATTAAGGCCTGGGCTCTAGAAGTGACCAAGTCAACCGCATAATGGCAGAACAGCAAACTGAATTCCTCTGGAAAGTCGGTGCGCCCGCCGGTCAAGGGGTGATGACCACCGGACTGCTCTTTAGCAAACTCTGTGCTCAGTCGGGTGGACAAGTATTTGACTACGCCGAGTATCCCTCACTAATTCAGGGCGGACACAACACGTATGAAGTCTTGTGTAGTAACACCCCCGCACACAACCGCCAATGGCAAGTAGATTATCTTGTATGCCTTGATGCAATCACGCTCAAGGAACACGAGCATCGTCTCGACGCCAGCAGCATTGTCGTGCTTGATCCTGCGACGAGCAGTGCACCAACAAATCCCGCCTACACGATTGTGCCGCTTCCAGTCAAAGAACTACTGGCAGAACTCAAAGCGAGTAGCATTATGGCAAACATGATCGCACTCGGAGCGAGCTGGGCACTTGTGGGTGGCGACCAAAAGCACCTCGTTGAACTTATTGCGGAACAATTTGGCAAAAAGGGCGAGGAAGTTGTCAACCTCAACCAAAACTGCGCGGCTCGTGGCTATGAAGCTGTGAAATCTGCGCTGCCAGACCACGCCGTTTTCGCCTGGAAAGACACTACTGAGACCCCTCTTGTCATGGGAGGCAACGATGCCTTTTCGCTCGCTGCGGCTGCAGCAGATTGTCGCTTCTATGCTGCCTATCCGATGACCCCATCCTCATCTGTTCTTGCCACCCTCGCTGCCTGGCAAAAAACAACCGGCATGGTCGTGCGCCATGCAGAAGATGAAGTTGGTGTGATTAGTGAAGCGCTCGGTGCGTCTTTTGCAGGCGTGCGAGCGTGCGTTGGTACATCTGGGGGCGGCTTTGCACTCATGACTGAATCTATTTCGTACGCTGGTATTGCAGAGATTCCGATTGTTATCTTCCTCAGCCAACGCCCCGGGCCAGCCACTGGTTTACCAACCGCAACCGAACAGGGTGACTTACTCTTTGCCACCTACGCAGGACACGGCGAGTTTCCAAAAATTGTCCTCGCCCCAGGCGATGTAACCGAGATGCTCGAGCTGAGTCGCCACGCCTTTGACCTGGCAGACATATACCAAACGCCAGTCATTGTCTTGTCTGACAAATTCTTATCAGAATCGCGCATGCACCTTGATCAGACCGTCGCCGAACAGGTGATGGCTACCAAACCAAATTACGGCAGAACTATCCACAATCCGAGTGAACTCCCCTACCTGCGCTACAAGGTAACTGAAGATGGCATTTCAGAGCGCCTCATTCCTGGCGCAGCTGGGACGTACTACCAAGCAAATTCATACGAACACCTCGAAGACAGCCACACGACCGAAGATCCGACAGAACGCTGTAGGCAAGTAGAAAAACGCCTGCAAAAGCAACAAACATACCTCGACCATCACTGGCTAATGCCGAGTATTGATGGCTCGCTCGATGGAGCAAAATATGTATTTGTCACCTGGGGCTCGAGCAAATTGGTTGTCCAACAAGCTCGGCAACTGCTCGATGAACCCACCGCTCACATTCACTTTACCCACGTCTACCCGATGGATCGAGAAAAAGTTGCCACCTTGTTCGCTGCAGATCGCCACTACGTTTTGGTCGAGAACAACGCCACTGGCCAATTTGGCACCCTGCTCCGCAGTGAGGCGGGCGTCGATATCAAACACACCATTCATAAATACGACGGACGTGCTTTTTACAGCGAAGAAATAGTTGCAGCATTGGAGCAGCATGATAGATAGTCAACCAAGCTCCCTAGACTTTACCGGCTACACCCCCACCTGGTGCGCTGGCTGTGGCAACTGGGGTATCGGCAAAGGCATCGAGCTCGCCCTCAAAAAGCAACAGCTTTCGCCCGACAGCGTGATTATGCTGTTCGACATCGGCTGCTCTGGCAACATGAATGACTTCATCAACGCGTACGCCATGCATACGCTGCACGGCAGAGCTCTTGCAACAGCGGTAGGTGTCAAAATTGCCAATCACAAACTGCCGGTACTCGTGACCGGGGGCGATGGCGCGCTCTACGGCGAAGGCGGCAACCACTTTCTGCACGCCTGCCGCGGCAACCATGATTTGACGGTCATCGTCCACGACAACAGCGTCTACGGCTTGACCACTGGCCAAGTTTCTCCGACTGCGAGTAAAGGTAAAAAGTCAAAATCGACCCCGAGTGGCATTATCGAGCGACCGGTAAATCCGCTGCTGTTAGCCCTCACTCAAGGGGCGACGTTTGTGGCTCAAGGCTTTACCGCCCAACTGCCACAACTGGCAGAGCTCATCACGGCAGGCATGCAACACAAGGGACTCTCGATAATTAATGTCCTCCAACCCTGCGTGACCTTTAACAAAGAAAACACCTACGCCTACTACATTAAAAACACCTACAAACTACCAGAAGATCACGACAAAAGTAATTTTTCCCAGGCTTTGGAACAGGCCCAGGCAGTGTTTGAGGAGCGCTTCCCGCTTGGGATCTTGTATCAGGCAGAGCGACCAAGTTATCAAGATGAGCTGCCGCAGTTGGCTAGTGAGGCACTGGTGAATAAGCAACGATTTTTAAATAACAGCGCACTACTCAAACAATTTACCTAGTCAGCCAAACCATCAGTAACAGCAGTATCGTCTGGGAACCCTGACACTATGCTCAAATCCGGCACAAACTCCTGGTGTGTGATCAATCCATCGACCAACGAACGCGTCCCCTTCACCCCCAACCAATTGAAAAACTCGCCCATGCGCCACTCAATTGCCTGGCTGAGTTGCTCTGCCGCACTCGGTGACATCTCCAGTAGCTGCTGCTTAAACGGACCCCACACTCGCTTGCGCTCGCGGTACACAAACTGCGCATCCGTCATGTTTTCCTTGCGCTCTGCTGCTCGCTTTGCAAAAATCCAGTTTTCAAACTGCTTGGTCAACTCGGACGGAAATGCTGGGTGATCAAACACCAAGTTTTGGATACCGGTCGCGAGATGCACCTCGACTGCCTTGACCTGCGGCAAGCGAACAAATGCCTCATCGGGCAGGGTTGAGGCTCCGTGCTGGACGGTGCCCGCCAACCCAAAGCGAGAACGAATAAATTCTGTCAGCTCTTTGTGTAAGTTGAAATCAACCGTCATCTTCGCCAAAGTGCCGTCGGCATTGACTACGCCACCATGCTCGGTTCCCGTCTGGATACTGAGCTTGCGCAAGCCCGCAACCTGCGAGAGAAACACCTCACACTCCTCTTTGGTAGAGTTGGTGCCGCCAATATGTCCTAGCTCACCGCCAATAGAAACTGCAATCCCAGACTCGAGTGAGCGGATATACGAAACAAGCTCGTTGGTGTAGCGCACATTAGGAATTTGCTGCTCTGCCACGCTTGTTTTTTCGAGATCAACCAGCGTCGACATATCAATATCAATGTTGAGCATCCCAGCTGCGATTGACGAGCGCACCAGCGCCTTGATGGCGTCAATCTCGCCAACCACAGGAACGCCAGAACGAGCCGCTTTCGCCTGGTAGTGATCGCCCTGGATAAACACCGGACCTTTCCAGCCAGCCTCGAGCGCGCCGGCAAGAATCAGGGGAACAAATACTTCGGGAGGTTGCTCTGTGTACCCCATCTCGGATCGCGCGAGCTCAAAAATAAACGCACCAACGTCCCCCTGCTTAGCGGCACGAAAGATCGCGGCGGCAGTCAGAGTCGTGAGACCACGGACATTTACAGCTGGCACAGAAAATTGCTGCGAAACATCCCCTCGGGCAATCGCTGCATACAGCGGCGCAATTGATGAAATGCGGATACCAGCAGCTGCGGCTGCTTCGTAGATTTGTGTATTAGTCATGGGATTACTATGGCATAGCAGAAATGAATGTTCCAGAGCATCCTTGCACCCCACCCTTCCCTAGTCGTACAATAACCTCTAATGCTCATCCACGAAATTCTCCATAGCGATCCGGTCTCGATTCGTGAAGACGTCTCGATCCGCGACGCCCTAAACACCATCCTCCACAAACGCATCAACGGCCTCATCGTGACTGACAAGAGTGGCAAAGTCGTTGGTGTCCTCGCTATCCAAGACATTGCCGGCGCCACTATTCCGACTCAATTCAAAAAAAATATTCATATGGCTGCAGCCATGTACCGCAAGGGATTTTTCTCCGAGAGTTGCGCTGCTATCCAAGACGATCCTGTCAGCAAGCACATGCGCAAAAACTTTGTCTCAGTCGGTATGCACGACAACATTATGGCGGTGACCGCTGACTTTTTGCAAAACGACTTATATATCGTGCCCGTGATCGAAAAAGGCAAGCTCGTCGGTGTTATCACCCGAAGCGAGATCAAGCGCGCTCTGGCCTACGGTATGCGACTCAAAGGATTTTTCTAGCGAGAAGACACCTGCCATGCCCAACTTTGAACTTACCTTTTTTTCACTGCTCTCACTCATAGTCCTGAGCATAGTCTACTTTTTTCTCATCAGTGAAAAGCTCAACAAAGTGATCGTCTCGATGCTTGGCGCCGTCTTCCTGATTTTTATGCAGGTCTTTCGCACCCTAAGCCACTCGTCACAAGAAAACGCTTTTCAATTCATTAGTCATAACCTCGACATCCTCTTTTTTGTCATCGGCATGATGATCCTGGTCGGCATTGTACGAGATTCGGGCATTTTCGAAGCCGTTGCCATCTGGATTGTAAAAACAGTCCGCGGTAAGCCGAAACTGCTCCTGATTTCACTGGGCTACTTGACGCTCTTCATGACCACGCTCTTCTCCAACATTCCAACCATATTAATCATGGTTCCAGTCATTCTCATTCTTGTTCGCTCGCTCAAACTTCCCTACTTGCCGTATTTATTTACAATCGTCATGATGGCGAACCTCGGCGGTGCCATGACGCCAATCTCGGATCCAACCACCTACTACCAGGCTAAAACTGTGGGTTTGGGCTTCATGGAAGTTGTCAGCAATTCTGGAGCAATCGTCCTCTTACTCTCGGTCGTGACTCTTGCCTACACTCTCTGGATCTTTCGCAAACCGCTCGCGGCAGTCAAAGTTTCTGCTTCTGCTGTTGCGCAATTTAAACCAAGCTCTGCCCTGGGCAACCGCCGCGTGCTCTACCGTGGCACTCCCATTCTTTTTCTCGCTATTTTCCTCATGATGGGAAAAGAGTGGATTAAAAGCAAAACTGGCATCGCCATTGACAATGCTACTGTTACTCTCGGTGCGGCTTTCTTCTGCATGCTAATATTTCATCGGGAACCAAAGAAGGTCTTTCGTGATCTCATAGACTGGGAAATCATCTTCTTCTTCATGGGACTGTTCGTTGTGGTTGGCGCACTCGAGTTTACGAGGGTGATCGAGTTACTCGCTCACGGACTCGTGCAGATCTCCAATGGCAGCATCGTTATCCTCACGCTCCTGATGACTACTGGTTCTGCTTTACTCTCTACCTTTATTGATAACGTGCCATATAACATCACCATGGTCGGCGCTATTCAAGCTATGGAAAAATCCGGCATTGTTGTGTATCCCCTCTGGTGGGCGCTGAACCTTGGCACCAGCATCGGTGGCGCAGGCTCGCCGATCGCGGCTGCTTGCAATGTCATCGCATTCGGCCAAGCAGAAAAAGAAGGCTACAAGACTGGCTTCCTCCAATATCTAAAACTTGCCCTACCGCTCGTGGTGCTCAATAGCTTGATTACTTTTGGGGTTTTGTGGATAAAGTTCCTCTAATCGTTTCCCACTAGCAATCGCTAAACCTGGTAGTATAATGTTCCACCAGAGCTAACAACTCGCGTGTATATTTATTTTATTTTTTATTCAAATTTTCCAATCTAAAGTTCTTGACCCGTGAATCGTACCTTTTCCTATTTTCGCCATCTATCCAGTAGTATTAGTATAAATTCTCCAGAAAGGAGAAAGCATGTCTGATCAATACGATCAACAAGAAAACAAGAACAAGCTGTTTATCGGCAACTTGCCTTGGAGTGTCACCGAAGATCAACTTCGTGACCTCGCCTCGCAATACGGCGAGCTCAAAGCGGATGGTGGTGTTTCCATCATTACCGACCGTATGTCTGGTAGACCAAAAGGCTTTGCCTTTATCGAGTTTACAACCCCAGAGGCAGCAGTAGCTGCAGTCGAAGCCCTCAACGGTTTCGAGCTCGAAGGTCGTGCTCTGGTCGCCAACATTGCTCGTCCCCGAGCTCCTCGCCCAGCAGGCGGTGGATACGGTGGCGGCGACGACCGACGCGGCGGTGGCGGTGGCTACCGAAGTGGTGGTGGTGGAGGCTACAACAGTCGCGATAATCGCGGCGGTGGTGGCGGATACAACCGAGACCGTTAATTTTCACTCGTTGAAAATAAGAAAACCCCCGCCATCGGCGGGGGTTTTTGGTACTAAAGCTAAGAA
>JAQBYG010000048.1 GCA_027620445.1 bacterium | reverse complement strand
ACAAATGCAACAGCAGTGCATTTGCCAAACCGAAGTTGCCCTCGGCATTCTCAAAATCAATCGGGTTGACCTTTTGTGGCATGGTTGATGAGCCAACATCGGTTGTTTTTGAAATCTGCACGAGCCAGCCATCAGAAATGTACTGCCAAGAATCTCTGGCGCAATCGAGCAAGATGTTATTAATTCTTGCAAGTGACTGAAAATAACGCACGTAGCTCTCTGCCGAAACAACTTGTGTGCTGAGCGGATCGGCTTGTAATCCTACTGCTGTCAAAAATTCGCTTGAAAATGATATCCAATCTACCTCTGGAAATGCCACATATTGCGCAGCAAATGTACCCACTGCACCAGATATTTTTGCGGCGAAGGGCGCCGTTTGTACGGACTGTAATTCTGGTAACAAGCGAGACAGAAAGACCGCATACTCTTTGCCCAGAGTGGTCGGCACCGCTGGCTGACCGTGTGTGCGTGCGAGCATTGGCAGTGCTGCATTTGTTTTCACCACCTTTGCAAGTGCATCCACAATCTGCAACAGAGCTGGCAAAATCATCTCGTCCCTACTTTCCTTGAGCGCCAGGCCGTAGGCCATAGAGTTTGTGTCTTCGCTGGTGAGACCAAAGTGGATGTAGGGCATGAGGTTGGTCAAACCAAGCACAGTGAATCTGTCCCGCAAAAAATACTCAACGGCTTTGACATCGTGGTGACATTTTGCTTCGTGGGTTTTGACTGTTTCTGCGTCTGCGAGGGAAAATAAAGTGAATAATTTTCGTAGCTCAGAAGTTTGTTTGGGGCTAAGTGTTACTGCTTTAGTCTTCTCGAGCAAAGCAATAAGATACGCAATCTCGACCCGTACGCGATAACGGATAAGTGCAAATTCAGAGAAGTACCCCGAGAGTTCCCGAGTTTGTTGGTAGTACCGACCGTCGAGTGGTGAAAGCGCACTAAGCGCCGTAGACTCCGTCATGGACAAGGGTAGTATATACCACTGTTAGCTTGAGTAATCTATGTGTGCTCTAATCTGCTCAGCATTAATAGGCTGCTTAACTCGAAATGAGCCACCTAGTGCAAGAAAACCGTTTGCCAAGGACAAGCTATTTTCTAGCAAACTCACCACCGTCATCGGCCCCACACCACCAGGCACGGGAGTGAAAAAACTTGCCTTGTTTGCCACGGCTCTGGAAATATCAGGTTGCGGCTCACCGACGTCAATTGCGATCACGCCGTCTTTTACCATATCTGGAGTTATGAGGTTGGCGACACCGGTCGCAGAGACCACCACATCTGAAGTAAGCAAGCTCTCTCCGGTGGCTTGTCGGGCAGCTAAATCCTTTTTGCCGAGGAGCTCAACAGCTGCGCCTTGGCGAAGTAGTTCTTGTGTCAGCGGCTTGCCCAACAAATCTGATCGGCCGATGATGCTGATTTTTTTGCCCTGATGCGCGATGCGCTCTGGCGAACCACCAAGGGCCTCGCTCAAAATCGCCAAGACTGCCCGGCAAGTCGCGGGTAAAATACTCCCCGTCTTCAGGGTTTCTGGATGCAGTCCGTCGACGTCTTTTTTTGGGTCAATTGCCGATACGAGCGACAACCACCATTGACTATAGGGGGCTGCGCCGACCGATTCGTACACCACTCTGCTCGGCTTTTGCACGATGATTCCGGTGATTTTTGTATCTTTGTTCGCGGCTGTAATTGCTGCCAATACTATCTCGGTTGGATCGGTAAGTGAAAACTGGGTTGCTTGGTACTCAATCCCGACACGCTCCGCCGCCTCAGTTTTCAGCCGTGTATACAACATGCTGCCCTCATCTTCGATAAAGACGATTGCCTGAATCGTAATCGGGGCCACAAGCTTGGCGTCGTGAATCGCTTTCTCGAGTAACACTTCCCGCGCTCTTGCTGTTTTGAACCCGTCAAAAATTGTTGTCATGCCACTACCAATTCTCTTGCTCTCACTTTTTGTACAACTGCACCCACGTATCGAACTCCTGCGATGATCGCAAAAAATCCTACATCAGACAAGAAAGTATTGCGATAAAACGGTAGCGCCATGGTGTAGCACAAGACAAGTCCAGCCCAAGTTTGCGGGTACCAGAACCACCACACGCCAAAATTGGACAGCAAGAAGAAAAGTAATGAAGCAATTGGCAAAAATAACGCTTGTTTGCGCAGCGACGTACCCGCAAATTTCCCCATGGTTGGATACATCGCAAATCCGAGATACGTGAACAGCACACCAGGATAAAATCCGCCCCGCAAAAGATCAAATGCAAGAATTCCTACAAAAAACCAAAAAAGCTGCTTTGTCGCAAACCCTGATGCACCAAGTGGACTCACATTTGGTGGCAGCACACCACCCCGAGTAGCAAGAACCGCTACAGCAGTTAGAGCCAGAGGTGCGTTTTTACTGAACTGGTGCCTGAGAAATTTCTTCATACTTCCACTGCATCGTATCACCTGTTTTGAGTATCGTCTCGCTGGCCCCTGCTATCGCGTACTCGTCATTGACATAGAGAGCCCAGTAGTGCTTGTCGTCTGCAGCTACCCCATTAATTTCTGAAACCATCACGCCAAAGTCGAACTCTTGATACTCAACCTGCGCCGATTCTTTGAGCAAATCCAGAGCCGTCTGACCATCAGTAGTGGCTTCAAAAGACAGAGAAACAGCAGTGGGAGTTGCAGATGGAACAATTGGCTCTTCTACCACTCCTGCAGCAGGTACAACCGGAGAAACTTGACCTCCATTGTAACTAAAAAAGTAAGCAGCCACACCTACTAAACCAGCAACAACTGCAACTACAACTGGAAGTTTTTGTTTCATAGGGGGATTATTGTAACGATTAGAACTCAAACCACAAGCTACTGACACCCATTCTCATGGTAGGTTTGTGTTTGATTTGTTAACCAACCATTGCTACCAGTTAAACCACCTTGGGAATCGATATTAATCGCAAATGCGTCGACAGTATCACCTGGATTGACGCCCATTTCTGGTGTAATTGTGAAGTAGAATCTACGGTTACCATTATTAGTATTTCCACAGGCACCGGTAAGGTTTATACAGTCTTGACCTGCTCCACATGGCTGATCTGCAGTTATTGCTCCCAAGAATGTTTGGTCTATCTTGCCTACATTTTTATACATATGGATAGCTAGAATTTCTTGTAAGTTATCTTGATCACATGCCCATCCTACTGATCTGCCACACGAAGCAAAGTCGTGATTGCCAAGTGGGTTGTGATTGCTGGTTGCAGGCGTAGTTGGCTCAGCAAACTGACACCCATTCTCATGGTAGGTTTGTGTTTGATTTGTTAACCAACCATTGCTGCCAGTTAAACCACCTTGGGAATCGATATTCATCGCAAATGCATCTACTCTGTCGCCTGGCTTAACACTCATTTCTGGAGTAATAGTAAAGTGAAATCTGCGGTTTCCACTGGTGTTCCCACAAAGAGCAGAGATCGCTTTACAGTCGGGATGTTCTGGATTGCCACCACCACAATTGAGAGTTGCAGTAGTTGCTCCTAAGAATGCCTGGTTAGGTCCAACATTTTTGTAAAAGTGAATCGCTAGCGATTTATCAAGGTTATCATGATCACATGCCCATCCTACTGATCTGCCACACGAAGCAAAGTCGTGATTGCCAAGTGGGTTGTGATTGCTGGTTGCAGGCGTAGTTGGCTCTGCAACAGGAGTTGGGGTAGGTGTTGAAGTCGGAGCTGGCGTTACAGGTGCTGCTGTTGGAGTTGGTGTTGGAGGCAGTCCTAACATTAGTCGCATATACCGTTTACCAACCTCGTTGTATTCGCCAGTCTCTGCATACTTATAAATGTCTCCTGGAAAGTTCTTTTTGGACGGTTTCCAAGACCATGATTGTCCACCATAAAACCAGAACCATTTCTCCACATACTCTCTTTGTGCTAGTCCACGGATCACCTCTTCCATAAAATCAGCTGTGATTTGATGCTCTGCTATTCTTTCCTCCAGGGTGAGACC
>JAQBYG010000047.1 GCA_027620445.1 bacterium | reverse complement strand
AGTCGTTGGCGTCGTGTGCCGGCGTGAGTTTCACAATACCTGTGCCAAACTTGGGATCGACAAACTCGTCGGTGATTATAGTCATTGGCTCCTGGGTAAGGGGATTGAGTACCCGTTTGCCAATCAGGTGTTGGTGCTTCTTGTCCTTAGGATGCACGGCCAAGTGGGTGTCGGCAAAGATGGGTTCGGGCCTGGTGGTTGCAACGACAATGTGCTCGTGCGGTGAGTCGAGCAGGGGATAGCGCACGTAGTAGAGGTTGGTGGTCTGCTCAACAGTCTGGACTTCGAGTTCTGAGTAACTCGTGCCGCACTTGGTGCAGTAGTTGACCAACCTAATATCTCGATATATCAATCCATCCTTGTGCATTTTGGCAAAGGTTTCTTTGGTGAGTTTCACCACGTCTTCGTCGAGCATAAACTTGAAGCGCGACCAATCGCAGCTCGCCCCCAGTCTTTTGATTTGGTCGACAGCGGTGTCAGAGTTTGCTTGTACGTACTCCCAGATCTGGTTATAGAGCGTGTCGCGGTCAAACTGGAAGCGAGACTGACCCTGCTTCTGTAGTTTTTTCTCAAACACAAACTGGGTCTCGATGCCGGCGTGGTCGGTGCCCGGCAGCCACAAGGTGTCGTCGCCACGCATACGATGAAAACGCGTCAGCGTGTCTTCGAGCGCCACAAACATGGCGTGACCGATGTGCAGGGGATCGTTGGCATTTGGCGGAGGCATAATAATGGTAAAAGGTTTGGTATTTCCACTCTTTTTACCCATATGGTGATCGGGGTTGAATGCGTCATTGTCTTGCCACAATGCATAGATTTTTGACTCGTGTTCCTCTGGGGAGTAGCGGGGTTGCATAGCTGGTATTGTAGCAGGTGGATGAGAAGTGCATGTTTCGTAAATAGAGTATAATTATGGGATGTCTGCGCACATTGAGGAGTTGACTAGACGAAATGAATCTTCCACTGATTTTGATGTAGTTGCTGAGCTTGCAAGTATCCTCAGTCGGTTTGTTATTTTCCCAAAGAACAACCCATTTGGATTTGTTTCTTCGAATCAGTCAGAGTTGATCATGGTGAAAGCTGGAGCAATACACTCCAACTTATTTCTCAAGATGTTCGTTTATCACATCCACTTGATCCAAACGAAGTAAGACAATTACGCGCGAGAATTGCGGCAAGTGTGCTTTCATTTTTCTCTACACAAGAGCTGCAGAAACTTTTTTCACCCTCGCCATCAGAACTATGGAGGCGAAGGCGTTTTTATGACCAGTCTTTTGCGTATGCAGATTGCTGTCTTCAGTTATTGGCAGAGGCTCAAGGCAGACTGAAATATCAGTATCTTGGATTACACCCAGAGTCCTCTTCTTTAGTTGCTAACGCCACAAAAGAGGCCACAGCCTCAGAGGACGAGTACCGGCCATTCTTTTTGGCTCAGACGCTTGCACTTTGTTCTAATAAACATGACGTGATGTATGAAGTGTGGAAGTCTAGGGGTTAGACGTCTGCGATACTGAAATGCGCTATACTATTCGTAGCGTCATAACCACAAAGGACCACCATGGGCAGTCTTATTTTTCTCTCAGCTGTAGTTGTTTTCTTCCTGATGTTTCTTAAGCAAATTAACCAATACGAACGCGGCGTGGTGTACACCATGGGGCGCTTTACTAGCATTATCAATCCTGGCTGGCGCTTTATTTGGCCGATATTTCAATCCTTTCGCAAGGTAGATATTCGCACCAAAGCAGTTGATGTCCCCAAGCAAGAAACCATTACACGTGACAATGTTTCGTGCAAAATGAATGCGGTCATTTACTACAAAATTTCCGATGCCGCCAAATCAATCAATGAAGTAGAAGATGTATTTTGGGCAGTGTCGCAACTCGCACAAACAACCATGCGACGCGTAGCTGGAGAGGCTACGCTCGATGAGCTTTTGAGTAATCGTGAGAAGATTGCCAAGCAGATTCTCAAGTCAGTGGATGCGACCACCGATCAATGGGGGGTCGACGTCGAGGCCGTAGAGCTCAAAGATATCGAGCTTCCCGAAACAATGGTGCGGACGATGGCCAAGCAAGCCGAGGCCGAGCGCGAAAAGCGGGCGACTATTATTAGTAGTGAGGGAGAAGTGATGGCGGCTGAAAATCTGATGCAAGCAGCCAAGATGATGGCGACTACTCCGGGCGCACTTCACCTCAGGACGCTCAACTCGATAAATGATATTTCTTCTGATCAATCCAATACCGTGATATTTGCAGTACCGCTTGAAGTGCTGCGTGCTGTTGAGGGGATGGGTAAGTTGCTAGAAAAAAAGTCTCTTGCCTGATTTTGCTACACACCTTGCAAGAACTTGGCCGCCCAGGGTCTGTAAACAGAGGTAAAGGTGTCTTTGTGTAGCTCGTTGCCGTCTTTATCTTTGACTATATTGGTGAACTTGGCACTAATACCTGGTGCTGACCAATCAACTTGTTGGAGTTTGCCTTTTGCTATGGCGGTCGTCGGAATGTACTGAGCGGGGAGTGGTGGTCTGGGGTTCCAAGTAACATGTTCGACAATCTCGCTGGTGCGACCATCGCTAGTGCCATATAGTTCTATCTTCATTGTCAGGTTGTCGCTGTTTGCCTCGCCATAAACCAAAATATGGTGGTTAGTGTCGTTGATAAAACGAAAGTCAGTATCGCCAGAATACACGGTGGCATCAATCCCAGGCTTGTTATCGAGCTCGTAGTAACTAACGCGGTAGCTATGGGGGAGTCGGCGCGTGATATCGAGTCCTGCGTTGAGGACGGCGCGAAAGAGCGTGGTGCTCACCTGGCAAACACCGCCGCCATCACCCAGCTGCGTTTGCCCATTTTTGATCACGTAGGCAGAGCGAAACCCAGTGCGTGCCGAGATATCCCCAAGTGCTCTATTGAAGGAAAATTCTTGACCAGGCGGAATGATATGGAGAGAGAGTTTTTTGGTAGCTTGTGCTACATTCCAGATTCGATTGGGAATGGAGTGCGCGTAGGCACTGGTGCCGAGACCAATGCGTTCTTTGATGCCGAGCGTGTTTGTGTCCGCAAGTGACTTGGTTGGCGAGGTGCGCTGGAGGGGTAGGTGAGCTTTGTGCGCCACCTCTTCATCGCCAGATTCGATCGCTGTCATCTTTGCCAGTAGGTTGGCGCGCGCTTCACCAACTGAGAGTTTGGTACCATCCTGGGGAGCTACAAAGGTGGTGACTGCAAGTGAGTGTTTGTCGTACTCGAGCACTGGTTCTTGTGGATTGCGATACAAGCTGCTTTCCCAGTTTGCAAGCAGTTCGGTCAGGAGATGCTGATTGACCCCCTCTGGAAACGCGAGTAGCGCGATTAGTTCTTGGTCGTGCAAAATGACACTTTGATCCTCGTTTTGTATGGTGATTTTTTTGCCAATATATGTACTAGCTCTTTCTTTTGCCGCTGCAACCTGTTCCTTATCGAGCTCGCCAGCAGTAGAAGCAACAACGGCGGTAACCTCATATATACCTTGATTGAGTGAGCGTTGGATTGTTTCTCGAGTGGCGGCTTGGTTGAGCTTTCTGCCAAATGATCCGGGTTCGATGGTCAGCGATTGGGGAGTGCCGCTGTATCGCAACCTTGCACTGGGTTCGGTGCCGAGGATATCAACTTCGCTTGCTAGGGCAGAGGTTAGGTCGGTTAGTTGTTGTGGTTGGTATGCAAGTTTGGTGGAGAAGTGCTGCTGTTTGAAGAAAGCTTGTAGAAAAATTCCGATTCGCTCAACGAGTGACCCTTGGCGTCCAACCGCAAAGGCTTGCTCTAGCTCTGTGTCAATTAGTCGTTGTACTCCGAGCTCAGCAGAGCTACTTGAGATGGAAATAGCATCAGCCGATAGGGTGAGGGTGTGCTCGGCGGGTAGTTGGGTAGCTGCGATGAGGAGCTCTCTCGTTTCTAGGGCTGTTCGACCACCAACGGGGAGCTCATCTATATATATGTTGGGCAGCATGCGCTGGTGATAGCGGATAAAGAGAGAGACGACTGCTAAACCAGCAACGAGCGCCAAAATAGCACCCACATGCAGCGTGAATCGGGATTTTGAGTGAGAAAAACTTGGCGACAATGGCATGCGTGCGTGCTAT